>JBEPWT010000189.1:0-5987 GCA_041642275.1 Desulfopila sp.
TACCATCGCCACCATGAACCGCATAGCCAACGATGCCGGTGTCGATACCCTTGACTGCGGCGCCGCCATCGGTATTGCCATGGAGGCGGGACTTGCCGAGTTCGGCGACAATGAAGCGGCTATACGACTGATGGAGGAGATCCGCAATCTGACGCCTCTTGGCCGCATTCTCGCCTCCGGCTGCAAGATAGCGGCTCAGGTACTGGGAGTCCGCCATGCCCCGCATGTGCTTGGTCAGGCCGTACCCGCCTACGAACCCCGAGGGTCGAAAGGGATGGCCATGACCTATCTCTCCTCGCCAATGGGGGCGGACCATACTTTCGGCTTCACGCTCCGCGACGAAGACGTGCCTACCAGCAAAGAGGGCAAGGTGGCGCTGTCGAAGAAATTCCAGGTGATCGGTTCCCGTATGGATGCCATGGGCATGTGTAATTTCGTCCGCTATTCCGTACGCGACGACATGGGCCCCCTGCTTGATCTCATTCAGGCCCGTTATGGCGTGTCCATCGGCGAGGAGGAGTTTGACGAGATTGTCAAGGAGACTCTGCGGCTGGAACATCGGTTCAACAGCGATGCCGGCATACCGCTCCAGGCCCACAGGTTTAGCGAGTCCTTCTACGACGAGATTCAGCCGGAAACCGGTGAGAAAGTGGATATCACCGATGAGGAGACCGCCGAGGCGATGCGATGGTAACCATCCGCTTCAAGCTCAGCGAGGCAGAACCCGTCCGGCTGGAAGTCGATATGCCGGCCAGACTGGAGGAGGTTCTGCCCCAAGCGGCGGCGCAGGCCAATGTTGAACTCGGCGGCTATATTGCCATCCGCAACGGCGAGGTCATAACCTCCGACCACCTTGTCGAATCCACTGATGTGATAGACGTTTTTCCCGCCCTCTCCGGTGGATGAACAGGCACGTTCCGGCAGCGGCGGCCTGTGGTCGCCGCTGCCCCTTTCTTCGCTGCATACCCCCTCTTTACCGCTTCTGCCAGTTCCCTGCTGTACGATTTCCGCCAAGCGCAGCCACTGCCGCCGCGCCTTGAAAATATGCGACAGTTCTTTGAGAAACGGAGAAGAAGTATTACCATTTCAGTAGGCACCCACTAAAAGGCACCCTCTGGGCCGCGCTGGTCCGGCTATTTCCTGGAAAATGGATATGATGTCGGCTGTTATTTTCCACATGTCAAAAGTGAGCGGATGATCGCTCGGTGTTTCTCCGGGATAGGCTCTGCAGCACAGCCTGGCAGCCGGGTAAATACATAGCTGATTACGTATGAAACTCAGCTACGTCTCTGAGGGACCGGATTGCTCATTTCGCGGGACGCCATAAACCCGTCCATGGGGGCAAGGCTTACGCCGTCCTGGCTGCAGACACCCGCGAAATGAGCAACCCGGCCCCCTTGCTAGAGGCCAGGCTGAGGTTTCTACGTAGCTAGCTGTGCAAATGAAAGGACAGGCTATGAATATCATGAACAACGCAGTTATCCATCCCCCCGAACCTTCAAACGAACCTGTGTACGACTATGCTCCAGGCAGCCGCGAGCGTGCTTTGCTGGAAGAGGCGCTGGCGGCCACTGCGGCAACGACCATTGAAATCCCGCTCATTATTGACGGGGAGGAAGTGAAAACCGGGAACACCGCCGAAGTTGTCATGCCCCATGACCACAGGCACGTACTTGCCAGATACCACAAGGCGGGGGCCGCAGAGGTTCAGGCAGCCATCGATGCGGCTCTGGCCGCACAATTTTCGTGGCACAGGCTGCGATGGGAGGAGAGA
Organism: Desulfopila sp.; assembly: GCA_041642275.1. GTDB lineage: Bacteria > Desulfobacterota > Desulfobulbia > Desulfobulbales > Desulfocapsaceae > Desulfopila_A. Next base: position 1,775 of record JBEPWT010000189.1, read on the forward strand.
GTTGCCATCTTTCTCAAGGCCGCGGAGCTGCTCTCGCAGAAATACCGCTATATAATCAACGCCGGCTCCATGCTTTCCACCTCCAAGACTGTTCATCAGGCGGAAATCGATGCGGCCTGCGAACTGATAGATTTTCTGCGCTTCAATGTGTTTTATGCCCGGCAGATATACGCGCAGCAGCCGAAGTCGTCGCCGGGCATATGGAACTACGTCCAGCACCGGCCGCTTGAGGGCTTCGTCTTTGCCGTAACCCCGTTCAATTTTACGGCCATAGCCGGCAATCTGCCGACTGCGCCGGCCATTATGGGCAACACAGTGGTCTGGAAGCCAGGCTCATCCTGTGTGTATACGCCCTATCTTATCATGAAGATTCTCAAGGAGGCCGGTCTGCCCGACGGCGTGATTAACTTTGTACCGGGATCCGGCAGCGATGTAGGCGATATCTGTCTTGCCGATGCCAATCTTGCCGGTATTCACTTTACCGGTTCCACCAGGGTTTTTCAGAAAATGTGGAAGACTGTCGGCGAAAATATTGAGCGATATGCCTGTTATCCCCGTATTGTCGGTGAAACCGGCGGCAAGGATTTCGTGGTCGTGCACGGCAGTGCCGATGTCAGACAGGTGGTAACCGCTCTTGTCAGAGGCTCCTTTGAGTATCAGGGACAGAAGTGCTCCGCCGCCAGCAGGGCCTACATTGCCAGAAGCCTGTGGCCGCAGGTACGTGAAATGCTGGAAAGCGAATGCGCCAGGATCACCATGGGCCCGCCCACCGATTTGAGCAATTTCATGGGTGCCGTAATCGACAGGAAGGCCTTTGACTCGATCAAAGAGTATATAGATTACGCCAGGGACAAGGATGGTGCCGAAATCATCATCGGCGGCGGCTGTGATGACAGCGTCGGCTATTATATCGAGCCGACGGTTATCGTCGCCACCGAACCGCGCTTTAAAACGATGGTGGAGGAAATATTCGGCCCGGTACTGAGCATATATGTCTATGACGATAAAGATTATGAACAGACCCTGAAGCTCTGCGATGAGTCATCAAAATATGCTCTTACCGGTGCGATTTTCGCCGGCGAGCGGTCGGCCGTCAGCCTGGCTCTGGAACGGCTCGAACATGCCGCCGGCAATTTCTATATCAACGATAAACCGACGGGTTCCGTCGTCGGCCAGCAGCCCTTCGGCGGCGGCAGGGCCTCGGGTACCAACGACAAGGCCGGCTCACCGACGAACCTTATCCGCTGGACGTCACAGCGGACGGTGAAGGAAACCTTCGTTGCCGCCGTGGACTTCCCGTATCCTTTTATGGGCCAGAAGTAGCTCAAGCAGACGCCGCCAGGCAACATCCGTTTGCCGGCGCTCTGCATTTTTCCGGCGGGCGGAAAAAGAAATGGATGGAGAGCGGCTGGGCAGTGTAAGCATTCAGTGTGGATGGAAATAGGAGAATATCTCGCCAGCCAGATCATCGCCAATGCCTGGAACCTGCTGAAGTTCCTCCACCGAGGCTTCTTTGATTTTTTTGAGGCTCCCCAGGGATTTGAGGAGCTGTTGCTTGCGGGCGGGACCGATACCGCCGATGGCGTCGAGCTGTGAGGCCAAGGTCGATTTGCGGCGCTTTTTGCGGTGAAAGGTTATGCCGAAACGATGGGATTCGTCGCGTATGCGCATCAGGTAAAGCAGTACCGGGTCGTGAGCTGCCAGCAGGATGGGATTCTTTCGCTTCGGTTTGTAGAGTTTTTCGCCTTCGCTCTCTTTTTCCTTGGCAATGCCCAGAAATTCCAGGCGCTCTTCGATGCCGAGTTCCGAGGCTACGCGCAGGGCCATGCCCAGCTGTCCCTTGCCTCCGTCGACCATGAAGAGGTCGGGAAAATCATCTTCTTCGATCGCCTTGATGAACCGTCTCTCGAGGACTTCGGCCATCATGGCGTAGTCATCGGGGCCTTCAACGGTTTTGATGGTGTAATGACGATACCTGTCCTTGGCTGGTTCGCCTCGTCTAAAGCAGACCAATGAGCCGACGGCCTGTCTGCCGCCGAGATTGGAAATGTCCAGGCATTCGATGGTGACGGGCTCGGCTGAAAGTTTGAGTTTGCCCATCAGCGACCGGCTCAGGCTGGACCAGGACTGGTCTTTGTTTTCCTTCTCAGCAAATATCTGGGCGGCATTGGTGTCGGCCATTGCCAGCAGGTGTGATCGATCGCCCCGCTGGGGGATGAGGATATCGACCTTGGCCTGGCGCAGCTCGTCGAAACGTTCCCTGAAAAGTTCGATGTCGTGCGGGGCAAAGGGCAGTATGATCTCTCTGGGAATATTGTCTCCATGAAAATAAAACTGGTTGAGAACCTGGGAGAGAATTGCCTGATCATCGCCAAAGGGGTCAGCGAGGAAATAGCTGCGGCTGCCGCTGATAAGACCGCTTCTGATAATGAGAACGGCAATGGCCACTGCCGCATCCTTTCTTCTGAAACCGAAAATATCCTGGTCGCGTATATGGGAGGCTGCCACCACCTGTTTTTCCAGAGTGGTGGTGAGGGCAGCGATCTGGTCGCGTTTTTTTGCTGCCTGTTCGAAATCGAGGGTGCCGGAAAAATCAGCCATCTGTCGGGTCAGCGTGGCTATGAGATCCCTGTTTCGCCCTTCGAGAACCATGACGACCTTGGCGACATTATCCATATAGGCCTTATGATCGGCCAGCCCGGAACAGGGGGCCAGACACTGGCCCAACTGGTAATTGAGACAGGGGCGTCGACGGTCCCTGAGCTGCGAGCTTTTGCAGCGCCGGAGTGGAAAGAGCCGGGATATGAGCCGGAGAGTCGCCCACATGGCCGAGGAAGAGGAGTAAGGCCCGAAGTAGCGGGCTCCGTCCTTGCTTCGTCTCCGGGACATCATTACCCGGGGCCATTGTTCCTGCACGGTGACTTTGATCAGCGGATAGTTTTTGTCATCCCGGAGGATGATATTGTATTTCGGATTGTGCTTTTTGATAAGTGAGGCTTCGAGGATCAGCGCCTCTTTTTCTGTGCGGGTAATGATGGTGTCGACCTTGCTGACCTGTTCCAGCATGACGGCTGTCTTGCTGTGGCTGACGCCGCTGTGGCGGCTGTAGGAGGAGAGCCGTTTGCCGAGATCCTTGGCCTTGCCCACATAGAGTACCGCCGATTTGGCGTCAAGCATCAGGTAGACTCCCGGCGCATGGGCCACCGAATTGATAAGGTCACTGGAAAACATTGAATATATTGTCGTAAATAGCTGCAGTTGAAATATTGTCTGCCATACTGTAGTCACTGGCGACGGAGATGACAACATCGCCTGCCCTCCGCCTTCTCACAGAGGCGGAAGAACGGGGCCCGAGGCCCCAGCCGGTATTTTCTTTTACATATTGATTCTCTGACCGATTCAGGGCAAGATGGAGCATCGACTAGTCGATACCCAGATGATGCATTCAAACCAGCCAAATCAGCACAAGGGGAGCCATGTCCGCATTTGAATTGAGCCAGGTTTTCATCGACGAACTCTGGCAGAAGATTGCCGGCTATAAAGAGTCTCCCGACGAGGCAACGCCTTTCCATGACATTTTCCGCAGTGGTAATATACCGAGCCGGCCCCAGTTGTCTCTCATCGTCGACGTCGCCTACTGGACCAGTTTCGCCACCGAGGAGGGGAGGCCGGTGACCGCTTCGCTGATCTTCAAAGAGATCGAGTATTCCACCGACAGTTTTCCCTTTGACGCTCCTCTTCGCTTTTCTGCGGCAACCCTGGTTAAACTCGGGCCCGCCCTGGAAAATCCCAAAAGCGATATAGGCATCTGGCCTGATGATGCCGGCCGCCTGCGGATATGGGGGTTTACCTCACCGCCGCCGGAGCTGATCAGGCACGATTTCTGGGTGCAGATTCTTGGTCCCGGCCGGATCATCATTCTCTACGGAGGCCGCAGCATTGCCGCCGTCACCGGCAACCGCGCCGAATTCCTCGATCAGAGCAAGGCCATGCGCACCTTTATCCCGAAGATAGCCGCCCAGGCCCAGTCCGGCGAAACCCGGCTTTTCAACCTGCTTCGCTATAACGCTTTACTGAAAATAGCCCAGCGGATGCGGGCTCATGGCAGGGGCGGCACGGTACTGGTGGTTGCGGAGAATAAAAACTGGACGTCATCCATCGAGGCGCCGATAAAATATACCGGCGGGGCGAATTTCCTCGATGCCGATGCCCT
>JBEPWT010000190.1:0-5982 GCA_041642275.1 Desulfopila sp.
CGGATGAAATCATCGGCTCTTCTCAGTTCTCTGGCCAGAGGGCCGCTGTCTTGCTGCTTCCCACCGCTGAAGGTGGCATCGACGATGTAGACACTCATGACGTTTTTTCCAGAACCAGGGCGGAGTTGCCGCCGCCGAAGGCCAGCGACAGGCTCAGGGCTCTGCGGCCATCAAGGTTGCAGCCGTCGTTTTCGGCGAGAACCGGCAGCGGCAGGTCGGTGTCCGGCTGCCTGCAGCCCGTTGTGCCGGGGGCGTATTGAAAGAGCAGCGACTGGAGGGTTATGACTGCCTCGATACCTCCGGCAGCACCTAGAGTATGGCCGGTGACGCCTTTGCTGGACTGGATTACGGCCGGGCTTCGGCGGGTGAGCCCCAGATGCTGCAGGGCGGCAAGCTCCGCCAGGTCGTTGGCCCTGGTGCCGGTGCCGTGGGCATTAATATAGGCGATTTGGTCAAGCGATATGGTGGCTGCGGCAAGCGCCTGGGCCACGGCCCGCTGCAGTCCCAGCCCTTCCGGATGGGGAGCGGTGGGGTGGTAGGCATCAGAGGCGCAGCCGTATCCGCGCACCGCTCCGAGTATGCTGCCGCCTCTGGCGACGGCATGGCTTTGGTTCTCCAACACCAGAAAACCTGCGCCTTCGCCGATGTTCAGTCCCTGTCTGTTGCGGTCGAAGGGACGGCAGCTGGCGGGTGAGAGCAGTTTCAGACTGCTGAAGCCGTGGCAGGCGAATCGCGAGATTTCATCGCAGCCACCGGCAAGCGCCACATCGCAGAGATCGTTTTCCAGCCACAGACGGGCAAGACCGATGGCATCGGTTGCCGATGTACAGGCAGAGGTGACGACGGCGCGAGGGCCGGAGGTGCCGAGAATGGCGTGAAGCCTGGCGGCGATATTGGCGTCGAAATAGGCGAGAACGGGGCCGACATCCTGTTTCCGTCTGGCCTTCCAGTTGAGATAGTAGTCTTGGTTGTCAAAGGTGCAGCCAACGGTGGTGCCCACGGCGATGCCCAGCCGTTTGCGTCGCAGCTCGACCGGTGCGAAACAGGCCTGCTCGAGTGCCTGGGTGATCGCCAGCAGGCCCAGAGCGGTGGTCCTGCTGATGCCTCCGGGTGGCTGCCCATGCTGTTGCGCCAGCCAGTGGCCGTCGATCAGAGCGAGGGGATCATCTTCCTTGACGGCGAAAAGGGGAGAAGGGGGATGCGGCGAGAAAAAATCCTCTTGCGGTTGCCGGCAGCGTACCCGGTGGTCCAGCAGGCTCTGCCAGACGGATTCGAGCCTGCTGCCGGCTCCGCAACATATGCCCATTCCAGTAATCGCTGTCATTTTCTCCGTGATCTCTTTGTCTTTCACCGGCTATCGCCGGCGTTATTTTCTTTTGCGGAATCCGTGACGGGGAAGATAGTAAAGCACCGCCGGCCAGAAAAGCAGGATGACGGCAATCCACAGATAGCGTGCGGTCGGCGTTGTGAAGCGGCGGCTGAGAATGTCGCGCAGCACGATGAATATCAAGCCGATATTGACGGCTACGCCGACAAGGCCCGCTGGCAGGAGAATACCCAGCTGCCGCGTTTCCGGCACCAGATAGAGAACCGCGAGAAAGGCCAGGGCGAATGCCAAAGCGAAGAGACAATAGAGTTTTTCAAGAGTGGTCATGGGCTGAGGCGGAAAAAAAGGCATCAAGATCATCGAAGAGCCGGCTGGAGAACAGCAGCGTGCGGAATTTCACCAGATCCTCGTGGAAAATACGGGAGTTATCGTATACCTCGAAATGTTCCAGGAGAAGAGCGTAAATCCTGCCGGTGGCAAAACCGAGCCTGTCGCTGTTGCGAAAGGACAGCGCCTGCAGGTCGGCCAGGATTTCCAGGGTGAGGACGTGCTTGGCGTTGCTGACCAGGCGGAAGGCCTTGCGGGCGGCGACGGTGCCCATGGAGACCACATCCTGGTTCGAGGCGTTGCAGCTGATGGTATTGACACTCATAGGCGCCGCCAGACCCCGGTTTTCGGCGGTGGATGAGGTGGCCAGATACTGAGCTCCCATGAATCCCATGGTCAGCCCGACTTCACCGGGGATCAGATGCTCGGGCAGTCCTTCGTTGAGGCTCTTGTCCAGCAGTTTGTTGGTTCTCCTTTCAGAGAGATTGCACAGCGTCGATATGGCTATGCAGAGGGCGTCCATGGCGAAGCTGATGCTCTGGCCGTGGAAATTGCCGCCGTGGATGATCTTGTTTTTTTCGGGAATGATGATGGGGTTGTCGTTGGAGGAATTGGCTTCGGTCTCTATGGTCTGTCTGACGAAGTCGATGGTTTCGCGGACCGGCGCCAGAACCTGGGGGGTGCAGCGGATGGAGTAGACATCCTGTACATTGATGTTGGTCTCGAAAACAGTGACATCGCTGTTGTTCTGACTCCGTATCTTTTCGTGCATTTCCTCGCGCAGGGTGATATTGCCGGTACCTGTATAGAGCTTCTTGATGGTTTCGGCCGCATGAAGCTGGCCGGGATGCGGCTTGACCCGGTGAAGATCCTCATCGAAGGCGTCATCGATGCCGCCGAATATCTCCACGGCGAAGGCGGCGTTGACGCAGGCTACATTGTAGAGTTTTTCGGCGCCGTAGAGGGTGAAGGCGGCGATGGCGGTCATGGCGGCGGTGCCGTTCATCAGGGCCAGCCCTTCCTTATAGCTCAGCGTCAGCGGGCTCAGACCGCAGCGCTCAAAGGCCTCTTCGGCGCTGACGAGCTGGTCCTCGAAATAGACCTTGCCTTTGCCGATGATGGCCAGCGACATATGGGCGAGGTGAATGAGATCGCCGGAGGCCCCGACGCTGCCGTTTTCGGGAATATAGGGGATGAGACCGCGGTTGATCATGGCGGCCATCAGTTCGAGCAGGACGATGCGCACCCCGGAATAGCCCTTGACCAGGGTATTCAGCCTGACGGCGAGGATGGCCCGGGAGATGGAAGGCCGAATGGGTTCTCCGAGGCCGGCGGCGTGCGAGATGATCAGGTTGGTCTGCAGGGTCTCGATGTCGCGATCGTTGATGATCTTGTTGCACATCGGACCGTAGGAAGTGTTGACGCCGTAAATAATCTTCTTTTCGGCGATGGCCTCCTCGAGGTAGCGGCGCGAGGCCCGGCAGCGCTTAAGCGAGCTTTCGGCAAGGGCTACTTTGACGTCGCCGCTGCCGATGGCGACTATATCCCGGTAGCTCAGGTCGTCGCCGGTGAGAGTAAGTGTCTGTTGTCTGTTCATAAGATGCTCTGATGAAGCTGTATTTGATGATTCTGTATGCGGGTGAATGGCAGACGATGTTCTAAACCCTCAGGGTCCTGGTCCGGGATAGCCCGTGGCGGTGGTGGCGAAGGCACGCCGCAGGCGCTGCTCGACGGAATCACTGCCGGGCCGGAGTTCGAGTTCCCGAGGTTCGATGCGGTCGACAAGGCGTATGTCGATGGTATTATCGATACGGCTGTTGAACAAAAATCTGTCCGGGGGAAACAGTCTGTGGCTGTTGCTGATCTTGAGTACGCAGACCGGCACCCGGAAGAGCCGGGCGATTTTCAAGGCCCCCTGCTGCATTTCGCCCACCTCGCCGCTGCGGCTTCTGGTTCCCTCGGGAAAGACAAAGAGGTTGCCCCCCCCTTGAAAAAAGCTGCCCATGCTCTCCATCTGCTCAATCATCATGCCGGCCTTGCCGCCCCGGCCCTGATCCGGCAGGTAGCCGGATTTGCCAATGACCCAGCCGAAGATCGGCATGCTGAAGAAGCGTGATTTGACGATGGTCCTGTGTTGTTCATAGAGGGAGATCAGCAGCAGCGGATCGAGATAGGAAAGATGGTTGCTGATCACCACGCATCCCCTGAGGGCGGCGGTGTCTTTGTCGATGACCATATCCTGGCGGGGGGCCAGCGTTTTCACCAGGCGAAAAAAGGAGCGGAAGAAAAGTGAGTTGAGGCGTTGGAACTGCTCTTCGCAGTTGCGGTGGGCAAGGGCGGCGGCCGCGTATCTCCAGGAGTAGAAGAGGACAAAGCCGCAGGTGAACCAGGCCCAGCAGGCCAGGGTGACGCCGATATCGGCCAAGCGCGCATGCCAGCGGGGAAGAACGTCTGTATCAGTCGAGGTCTTTGCCATTTTTCACAAGCAGGCAGGTGTTGACGCCGCCGAAGGCGAAATTCTGGATGGCCGCTATGGCCGTTTTGCTGTCCATGACCTCCGGCGTGTGGCGCAGCATCCGGCATCGTTCGTCAACCTTTTCAAGGTTCAGGGTTGGCGCCAGAAAGTTCTGTTCCATCATATACAGGGTAAGGATCAGTTCGATGACGCCGCAGGTTCCCATGGTGTGGCCCATATAACTCTTGAGTCCGGTGACGTAAGGGCGTCCGCCGTAGACCGCGTCGATGGCCTGGGCTTCTATGACGTCTCCCATCTTGGTTGCCGTGGCGTGGGCGCTGATAAAGTCGACGGATGCGGCATCGATTTCGGCATTCTCCAGGGCCAGCTGCAGGGTGGTGCGAATGCCGTCGAGATTGGGCAGAATGAGGTCGCCGCCATTGTTGTTGCAGGAAAAACCTATGATCTCGCCAAGTATTGTCGCCCCGCGTTTTTTAGCCGCGGTATACTCTTCGAGCAGCACGGCGCCGCCGCCCTCGCCCACCACCAGGCCGTCGCGGTCGGCGTCGAAGGGACGGGGGGTACGGTGCGGAGCATCGTTGTATTTGACGGAACAGGCCAGCAGATTGTCGAAGACGGCGATGGTGGTGGTGTCGTATTCGTCGGCGCCGCCGCAGAGCATGGCATCCTGCATGCCGTATTTGACCGTTTCATAGCCGTAGCCGATGGATTGACTGCTGGTGGTGCAGGCCGTCGACGAGGAGATAATCCGGCCGGTGATGCCGAACATCCTGGTGATGTTCACCGCCGTGGTGTGCACCATGGAGCGAAGGTAGTCGACGGCGCCGATGGAGGAAAAGCTGTTTTCCAGGTCGCTGAAGAAGGTCTTGTAGATGTTGCGCTGGACCGTGGGGCTGCCGTGGGTCGAGCCGAAGGCTACGCCGAGCCTGCCGGAGGTGATGAATTCCCGGCTCAAGCCGGAACGCTCGAGCACATCCTTGGCTACCTGGCAGGCGTAATAGGCGACGGGGCCCATGGTCTTGCGGTCCTGGCGCTTGAAGCCGTAGTCGATGGTATAGTCGACCGTGCCGAAGACATGGGAGTGAATATGTCTGGACAGCAGCCCGTCGTCGTCCAAGGGACGGACCCCCGATATTCCCCGGCGCAGATGGTCGATGATATCTTCTTTGCCATAGCCGATGGGGGTTATGGCCGAACTTGCAGTGATGACAACGCGACGATTCATGGGCAGCGGACCGGTTTAGGTGTTTCTCTGGAACTGGATCTTTTCAATATAATCGAGAATGTCATTGATGGTCCTGATGGTCATGGCCTGTTCCTTTTCTTCCCGGCTAAGGCTGAGGCCAAGAAATGTTTCGATCTTCCCCAGCAGTTCAATGGCGTCGATGCTGTCGAACCCGTGGTCGTCACGAAGATTATCGTCCAGTGCCGGATTTTCGAACTCGAAGTCCTCGGTGAGGATCTGCAGTATAGTCTCTTGTAGTTGGTCTCTGGTCATGATGAAATAGCAGTAAATAAACTGACCCGAATTGTTGTTTTCGGCTTATGCCCTTTCTGGAAACACGCTGCTCCGGTCAAGGGTTGCGGCGCCCAAGATGGATGCGGCCAGGCATCCGGGGAGCCAGGCATCGATACTACACATTTTTGCGCGATTGCAAAAGAACTTATTCTTCGCTGGCTGCCGGGGAGGCGCATATATCTAACTGATTACGTATGAAACTCAGCTACGTCTCCCGAGGGACCGGGTTGCTCATTTCACGGGACGCCATAAACCCGTCCATGGGGGCTTGGCTGCAGCCGTCCTGGCTGCAGACACCCGCGAAATGAGCAACCCGGCCCCCCTGCTAGAGGC
>JBEPWT010000191.1:0-5957 GCA_041642275.1 Desulfopila sp.
CATCGGCCGCCTCGAGCTCCACTCTCGAATTGACGCCCAGAACCTCCCGTGGGTCGGGGTTGAGGTATTTTGCCACCTTTCCGCCACTTGAAACACAATATTCCACAATATCGGTGAGATAAAACTCGCCCTGCGTATTGTCGGCGGTTACAGTGGCCAAGGCCTCGAACAGGAATTTTCTGTTCGCCAGATAGATGCCGGCATTGATCTCCCGGATCTTCTTCTGGTGCTCGTCGGCCTCCTTTTCCTCGACTATTGCCTGAACACCATCTTTGTCGGCAATAATCCGGCCGTAGCCGAAAGGATTGTCGAGTATGGTCGTCATTACACTCAAATCACCTCCTGCAGCGATATGGAGACGATACATCTCCGCAAGAGCCGCCGGCCGGATAAGCGGAGTATCGCCGCAGACGATCATGACCACGACCTCATCATCGGTGATAACCTTCTCGGTCATCTGAACCGCGTGTCCGGTACCGAGCTGTTTTTCCTGCCGCACAATCTCGACATCAAAATCTTTCAGGGATCGGCGCACCGCGTGCTCCTGATGACCGACGATGACCACAGTCTGGTCCGGAGTGAGCGGTTCAACAGCGGCAATCACATGATGCAGCATCGGTTTGAAGAAAACTTCGTGCAGTACCTTGGCCTTGGCCGACTTCATCCTCGTTCCTTTGCCTGCAGCCAGAATCACTACAGATATCGATTTGTCGCTTTTCATTGCCTCTTTGCCGTAAAAAATGTGAATGGGATCTCTTCGGCTCCGCCTACGCCGCTTATACTGTTCCCGTGAGTATACCCATGCTCTCTTTTTCCTCAACCCCTTAAGCCCTCCTTGCCGTTTATTTTCTTCCAAAAGCATACATTGAAAACATGCTTGGCAAGAAATCATTCTCTGATTATATTTTTGAGTTTGTGTATTAGAAAAAAGCTTGCAACTTCGCCGGTTCCTTTGGAAAAAACCTCAATTTCTTCTGATCATTATTATGAATGTTGTCATAAATGGTGAAAAAACAGAACTTTCACCGCAGAGTACCCTTGCCGGTCTCTTAGAGAACTATGAACTTCCCCAGGCCTTTGTGATCGAACTCAACGGTGAAATCATCGCCCCCGAGAGCTACGAGAGCCAATCGCTCAAAGAGGGAGATACCCTTGAAATCATCCGTTTCGTAGGAGGTGGTTGAAATGTTGAAAATTGCCGATACCACTTTCCGTTCACGCCTCTTTCTGGGAACCGGAAAATTCGGTTCCACCGCCATTCTCAAAGAGGTCATCGAAGCCTCGGAATCGGAAATGATCACCGTCGCTCTGCGCCGGGTTGACCTCTCCAACCCCAAAGATGATATCATGAGTGTCATCGATCAGGACAGATGCATTTTTCTTCCCAATACATCAGGCGCCCGGAACAGTAACGAGGCAATACGTCTGGCACGACTGGCCAAAGCGGTATCGGGAAGTCGATGGCTCAAACTGGAGGTGACCCCGGATCCGCGGACGCTTCTGCCCGACCCGGCGGAAACGCTCATCGCCACCAAGAAACTGGTGGAGGAAGGATTCATCGTCCTGCCCTACATCAACGCCGATCCCATTCTGGCACTGCGGCTGCAGGACGTCGGCGCGGCGGCGGTCATGCCGCTGGGATCTCCCATCGGCACCAACCAGGGCATACTCACCGCCTTCCAGATCGGTATTATAATTGAGCAGGCCAGCGTACCGGTGGTTATCGACGCCGGCATAGGCGCGCCCTCCCATGCCGCCCAAGCCATGGAAATGGGAGCGGATGCCGTCCTCGTCAATACGGCCGTCGCCTCCTCGAAAAACCCCGTGGCCATGGCCGGGGCTTTCGCCCAGGCGGTGCGGGCGGGAAGAACGGCGTATGAGGCCGGCCTGGGAGGAAAAAGCAATCAAGCCAGACCTTCATCGCCTAAAAATGGCGCCATCACCGAAGATCTCTCCTTCCTGCAACGCCGATGAAAGCACTTCCTGAATTTTCCTCCATCCAGGAGCAGATACAGTACTGCAGCGAGGCCGACGTGTACCGGGCACTCAACAGCCCGAATCCGGGGCTGAGCGGACTTGCCGCCCTGCTTTCTTCCGCCGCCGAGCACTTTCTGCCGGCCATGGCCGCCCGCTCCCGCGAACTGACACTGCAGCGCTTCGGTCGAACCACCCAACTCTATGCTCCCCTCTATCTCTCCAACTTCTGTACCAACCAGTGCGTCTACTGCGGTTTTTCCGCAGCCAACCGGATCGAGCGCCGAGTTCTGTCGCTGGACGAGGCCGAGGCGGAGGCGGCAATCCTCAAAGAAAGAGGATTCAGCCATGTTTTGCTGGTGGCGGGAGAAGCGGATGCCGTACTCGGCGTTGCCTATCTCGAAGACCTCGCCCGACGACTCAGATCGCAGTTTGCCGCGGTTTCCATTGAGGTCCAGCCGCTTGCCGAGGAGGGGTATCGCCGTCTGTTTCACGCCGGCATCACCGGCGTGGCTGTCTATCAGGAAACCTACGACAGAAAGCTGTATGGTCCTCTGCATCCCAGCGGCAGAAAAAAGGACTTCGATTATCGGCTCGATACACCCCGCCGGGCGGGGGCCGCCGGTATGCGCGAAATCGGGATAGGGGCCCTGCTCGGCCTCTCCGACTGGCGGGCAGAGGGGCTGGCTCTTGGCTACCATCTCGACTTTCTTCGCAGAAGTTTCTGGCAGACGGCCTTTACCGTCTCATTTCCCAGGCTCCGGCCGGCCGCCGGAACCTTTGCTCCGCTCACCGAGGTCAGCGAGAAAAACCTCAGCCAGCTCATTTTCGCCTTGCGCATCTTCGACCCGGATGTCGGTCTGATCATCTCCACCAGAGAGGAGGCCGCATTCCGTGACGGCATGCTCGGTCTGGGACCGACCCGCTACTCCGCCGGTTCCTGCACCGCTCCCGGCGGCTACACTCATCCCGAACTCGAAGGCGAACAATTCAGCGTCGGCGATCATCGCTCCCTCTCCGAAATGGCCGCCGTCATCAAAGACAAAGGACTCGACCCCGTCTACAAGGACTGGGACACCACCTTTCAGCATTAACCATATCGCTACCACCCGGAGGAGACTATGAGCGATTTAAAGAAGATGTACACCACCATCCTGGGCGATCATTTCCCCATGGAAATGACAATCTCCTTTGACGGCCAAACTCTTGTCTACCGGAAGAAAACGTGGAAAATAGGCAAGGATGACGGCAGCTTCGAGGAACGGGGAGTCAGGTATGGAGAAAATCCAGACCAGGAGGCCGCCCTCTATGAACTGGTAAACGGCAACCTCGTTCTCGGCGAGTGTGCCTTCATCGCTCCCGGCAACGGTCTGGTCTCGGCAATCACCGCCGAAGACATGCTGCAGGTGGGCAAACATCCGGGCAAGATCAACCTCACCGACATCGACAATGGCCTCAACATCCTCAAGTACCTCATGGACAGACCGGCAGCGGTCATCCTCAAGCACAACAACCCCTGCGGCGCCGCCTACGGCAAAACTCTTGCCGAAGCCTACGACAGAGCCAACCGCAGCGACCGTATCGCCGCCTTCGGCGGCGCCGTTGTCATGAGCCGTCCCTGCGACCGAGACACCGCCGGCCTGCTGGCAGAAAATTATCTCGAGATTGTCTGTGCTCCGGAATTTGAAGAGGGCACCCTCGACATACTCAGCAGACGCTCGAATTTGCGCATCGTCAAGATCGCGGCAATAGACAGACTTGCCGATTTTGAATCCTTTCGTTTCGTCGATTTCAAGAGTCTGATAGACGGCGGCATCATCGTTCAGCAATCGGCTGTCAATTCGATCAAAACGCCCCAGGACCTGAAACCGGCAAAAGCCACCTGGAAAGGTAAGGAATACGAATGCCAGAGGCCGCCCACCGAACAGGAAATCAACGACATGCTGTTCGGCTGGGCGATCGAACACGGCGTGACCTCCAATTCAGTGCTCTACGTCAAGAACGGCTGCACCGTCGGTATCGGTACCGGCGAACAGGACCGGGTGGGCGTTGCTGAAATCGCCGTCCACAAAGCCTATGTCAAATACGCGGATATTCTCTGCTTCGACCGTTTTCAACTCCCCTACGCGGATCTGGTTCTTGAAATAGACCAAGGCAGGCGCGACCGCAGCCAGAAGGAGGAAATAGATGCCCAAGTCCGCGACGACCGGGCCAACCTGCCGGGTTCGGTTATGATATCGGACGCCTTTTTCCCCTACCGCGACGGCGCCGACACCGGAATCCGCCAGGGCATCTCGGCAATACTGCAGGCTGGCGGCTCCATGCGGGATTTCGAGACCATCGAGGCCTGCAACGAGGCGAACCCCCAGGTTGCCATGATGTTCACCGGACAGCGCTCTTTCAAACATTGATGAGACCATCGGCGGAGGGTGCAGCAGACGGCCATAAATCCTCGATTTCCCCAAATTCCTGAAACCGAGGGAATCGGCATCCCCGCCGACACCAACAGCGACAATAGGCCAGCAGGTACAGGAAAGCCATATGAAACAGCAGAAACCTACATTACAGCGGATAGTGCACGCCTGTTTTCATTCCAGGGACGGACTCATATCCACCTATATGGGTGAAGTCGCCTTCAGGCAGGAGGTCTGGGCCTCCTGCCTGCTGCTGCCCCTGCTCTATTTCCTGCCCCTGCAGCTCTTTTTCAAAGTGCTGCTGGTCGGCGCCCACTTCATCGTTCTTATTACCGAAATTCTCAATACCGCCATCGAGACCGTCGTCGACCTCGTCTCACCGGAATTCGACGAACTGGCCAAGAAGGCCAAGGATATGGGCAGTGCCGCCGTTTTTCTCTCGCTTGTCCTCACCGCCCTGCTCTGGCTGACGGCCATCGGTTCACTGGTGTGACAAAGCTGAAAGGCGTATTATCTCACCAGTTCCTCTACACCGACAAACTCGACGAGCGCTCCTGCAGGCGCCAGGCATTTTCTGAAGGCTGTATAGGTCTCACTGTGCGGATGGGCAATGCCGATGGCCTCTTTTTCCCGCAACGCCATCTCGGTCAGGGTCTGCAACTGATTGCAAATGGCCTCGACCTCGACGACGTTGTCGAGGAAAACGCTGCGCTTCGCCGTTTTTACCCCCATCTCTCGGGCCAGTTGATAGCCCAGACTCTCGGCCGTGGTGTAGCTGTCGACAAAAAATAATTTTTTGCTGCCGATGAGCTGCAGGAGCGAGGTCATGGCATTTCTGTCGCGGGTATAGAGCGAACCCATATGATTATTGACCCCGACAGCGTGCGGCACCAGAGAGAGGTTCTGGAAAAAAACAGGCTCCTGCCGCTGCAGTTCATCGACATAGAGCGCCCCCGGCCCCGGATCCCAGCCACGGTCTTCGGGCTGCAGAGGCAGGTGCAGCAAAATCGTCCGTCCTTTCCTGTAGGCCATCTCCTCGAGCCTGGGGGTATGCGGAGCCCGTGGTAAAAAAGAAAATGACAGATTTTCGTCAAGGTCGATCAGTTTTTTGCCGATCTCGAGATGATGTCCCATGTCGTCGACGATTATAGCGCACTTCGGCTCGAGCACCGTCGCATCCGTTGGCGGATCACCTGGAATCACCGCCGGTCCGTTCGGCTCCTCAAAAGGGACGACGCCATCGCTCTTCACCAATTCCGCAGCGACCACTACCCGGAAGAAGACGACATAGGTGAGCATCCCCACCGAAAAGAGCAAAAATGTGAAAAGCAACAATACATAGACGACTCCTCTCCATGGCATACGGGGCCACCATCCCTGTCTTTTGCCGGTGGTCCTTCTCTTTCTGCGGCCTGACGTCTTTTTCTCAGCCATAGGTTTCGTCCATCGTCCGCCGAGCGTATCTATTTTTTTCTGTGCAGCGCATACTCCGCCAGCCCTGCCAGTATCTCCACATCCTTTGTATCCCCATCAGAGAAAAGCAAGAGATGTTGTTGAGCTTCAAGTATG
>JBEPWT010000192.1:0-5896 GCA_041642275.1 Desulfopila sp.
AAGAGCTCTCCGCCGATACCGAGGATGCCTATGGCGAGGTGGCGAATATTATCAGCGGTGTCTATACCCAGGTATTTCAGGAACAGCTCAGCAAGAGCATGAGGTTTGTCAAAACCGGTCTCGAAGTCGTGTCGCCGATGAAGGTTGATGCCGACTCCGATGATGTCATCCCCGAACAGTCCTATTATCTGAGCAGCAGCAAGCTCCATGTGGGCGACCGGGAGTGCGGGCAGATATCGATGCTCTTTCCGGTTGATATCCTTCAGCTGGCCGAGGCAGGGGATGCAGAGACAGCCATGGATTCGTCAGAAGGCCAAGAGCTGCAGTCTGCTCAGCCCGCCGCCGAATCTTCCCGTTCATCCGATACCGGCGCGGCAGCCATGGATGAACAGCGCACCGGTGTCGAGGCTGCCGTCGAGGTGCTCATCGTCGAAAACGATGTGGAAGAAGCGAAAAAGATAGAAAACGAGCTGAAAAAACGTGGTGTGACCACGAAGTGCGTATCCTTCAAAGAAAATATCAGCCTTCATCTCAGTTCTGAGTTGAGGCTTATTTTTATTGTCATGCAGGAGATTGATGAACAGGCCTACGGTGTGCTCATCAAGGTCAATACCCAGTCCACCGCCCCCATTGTCGCCGCCGGCGCGGAGTGGACCAGGTCAAAGGTCATCAAGGCGGTTAAATACGGTGTTCATGATATCCTGGTGACCCCGGCCACGGATGAGGATATTCAGGAGAAGGTCGAGCACAACATTATCAAGATGGCGGCATGATGGCAGGCGCTGCCGGTTCAATCGTTCCACTCGTCGGATAACAATTTCTTTTTCTTTATTTTTTCAAGCAATGTGGTTCTCTTCAGTTTGAGGATGCGAGCAGCCTCCTTTTTGTTGCCGCCGGTGGCGCGCAGGGCCTTGATAATCAGTTGGCTCTCGAAGCGGTTGATCATTTCCTTGAAATCAATCTCAACTCCGGTAAACTCAAAGGTCTCCAGGGAAAAGTAATTGGAATCTCCGCTGTGTTCGCCTTCAGCGGCCAGCACTGCGCTTTCGTCGGTGAATTCTTCGTCTCCGCACTGATTTTCAGCAAGCAGGTATTTTTCGGGAAGATCGGCAGGTTCTATGAGTCTGCCGCTGAAGAGGATGGACATGTGCTGGATGAGATTTTCCAACTCCCTGACATTGCCCTTCCAGTTGTAGCGTAGAAGAGCCTGCAATGCCTGCGGCGAAAAACTGAATCTCTCTCTGCCTCTATCCGTGGTGTAGGTGTCGATAAACGCGTCAATGAGCAGAGGGATATCCTGTCGCCGGCCCTTGAGGGGTGGGATGTGCAGCGGAATGACGCTTAATCTGTAGTAGAGATCTTCTCTGAACATTCCCTCCGATACCAGTTGCTCGAGATCGCAATGTGTTGCCGCCAGTATTCTGGTGTCAACGGGGATGGATTGCAGTCCGCCCACGGGTTCGAACTCCTTTTCCTGGAGAACCCTGAGCAGTTTCGCCTGCAATGTCGGCTTCATGTCGCCGATTTCATCGAGGAAAAGAGTTCCTCCGTCGGCATACTGGATGCGGCCCTGCTTGTTGTGGCTGGCTCCGGTGAAGGCCCCTTTGGTATGTCCGAACAGTTCACTCTCCAGGAGTTCATCGGGGATGGCGGCACAATTGACGGGAACGAAGTTTTTCGATCGTCGCCTGCTCTGTTTGTGGATTGCCTTGGCGACGAGTTCCTTGCCGGTACCCGATTCCCCGCGGATAAGCACCGTGGAGTAATCATCCTCGGCAACCCTGGTGATGAGATCGAAAAGAGATGTCATTTGCGGTGATCTGCCGATGATGCCGCAGAATTCTTCCTGGTTTTTCTGCTGATCCTGGACCCGGATGTGTCGTATTTTTTCATTAGCCCGTTTGAGAACGACCTGAACTTCTGCAAGGGTGTAGGGCTTGGTAATATAAAAGAAGGGGTTGCGCTCGATGGCCTTGGCGGTGAGATAGCTGTCTCCTTCAGGGACGACGGCTACGACAAGCTGCGATCTGCTTTCGCAGAATTTTTCCAGCAGCCGCAGACCGGCTTCGCCGGAGTCGAAGCCCAGGTCGAGGAAGATAATGTCGGCCCCCGGTTTTTGTAGTGCTTCCGTGGTTTGTCTCTGGTCTTTTGCATGGATGAAGGAATTGGAGAATTGCGGGCTCAGGGAGGCGATGAGATCTCTTGTGAGCGTGGCGTCCTCGTCGATGAAGAGTACTCTGGGATGTGTGTTCATAGTCTTGAATACAGCAGCAATTGGAAGAGGGGAATGAGCCAGCTATTTATTCTGAAGAAGATCTGCGAGTTTGCTGGATGTCCTGCGCATGTTCAGGCTCAAGAGGCGCGCTGTTTTTTGGATGAGCTTGATGCCCAGCACCGGGGATTTCTCAGCCAGCAGTTCAAAACCCTTGTCCGTCAGGGTAACCATGGTTGACGGCTGCACGGCGACGACGGTCGCCGATCTCGTCGAACGGTCGATGATGGCCATTTCTCCGATGGAACTTCCCCGAGTAATGCGGGCGATGGTTATATTTTCGCCGGTTTCGGATTTTTTCAAAACTTCGAGTACGCCGCTCACCACAAAGCCCATGAAAGTACCCTTGTCGCCTTCGACAAAAAGATATTCTCCTCTTCGCAGATGGACATAACTCATGTGTTTGGCCAATATATCCAGCTCTTCGACATTGAAGGAGTCAAAAAGCGGCAGATTGATAAGGAAGTTTCGCGTATCTTCTTCCGTTTCGGTGAGTGTGTTTTTTACCATTGCCGGAGGGTATTACGACTCAGTGATTGAGAAAAGGGTGTCATAAATTTGTCATTGGGACTCAAATATAGCATATGAATATGGAAAATGGAATGTATCTTTATGGCAATTATCTGTCGGTCTCCTGCTGTCTGCTGGAGTATGGTTCACCGAGGCCTGCAGAAAAGTGATCCGGCTCCATGCAGCCTGAAGAAATATCCAGCCGGAGGGGACGTCTGTGGAAATAACTGATACCAGAGACGCAGGGAAAAACGTTGATACAAAGGATGAAATGAGTCTTTCTTTCTGCCGGTATGCCCGGTTGAGAAACCTGCCCAGGGCCTGCATTTTCCTGTTGCTCGTCTATGGATTCTGCTTTTTCGGGCAGTGCTGTGCTGCCGCAGGAGAAGCCGGGGCGGCTTCCAGCGGCAGATATGGCGGCAGGGTCGTTTCCATAATAGACGGCGATTCCCTGGTAGTGAGGCACGGCGAGAGAATGTCCCAGATACGTCTCTGGGGCATCGATGCGCCGGAATGGGACCAACCGCATGCGCATTACGCCAAAAAACTGCTGCAAAACATGCTTCTTAACAGGAAGGTGGTCATCGAGCCTTACTATCGTGACGATTATAACAGAGTCATCGCTCAGGTATTGCTGGGCGGTCAAAGCATAAATCAGCTTCTCGTCGCCCGCGGTTATGCCTGGGTGCATATCTACTATTGTAAAAAAGAAATCTGTGATGCGTGGAAAAGGCTGCAGGCAGAGGCAAGAAAAAGAGGCGAGGGTCTCTGGCGCAATCGGGAGGCGGTTCCCCCCTGGCGGTGGAAAAGAATGAAGCGACGCTGATTTGTAGAGTCAAATCAAAGCGGAAATATTGTTTTTGCAGAAAGCGCCATCAGAGGCCGGCGAGTATGTCCAGAGCTCTGGCAATCCTGCTCTCGGCATCCACAGCTTCGTCACGCAGTTCGTTTTCAACCATGTCCAGACGCTGCTGGAGCTTTGCCGCCATGATTTCCAGGTTCTGGATTGTCTCCGAGGCCGCGTTTTCCGTGGCATCCATGGCTTCGTGGATATCCCTGGCATTGCGCATCAGCGATTTGATGTTGATGATTTTCTCAAGGCGCAGAAAGAGCTCGTCGAAGTTAATGGGCTTTTCGAGATAATCGACGGCGCCTTTTTTCATTGCCTCGACGGCACTGTCGACCGAGGAATGCGCCGTAATCAGCACTACTTCGATGTTTTGATCTATTTCTTTTGCAATCTCGAGAACCTCTATGCCCCCGATGCCGCCGGGCATCATCAAGTCGGTGAGTACGATGTCGAAGTGTTTCTGCTGCAGCAGTTTTTCCGCCTTGTAGCCATCTTCTGCCACATCTACGCTGTAATGGGCCTTTTTCAGGCGCTGTTCGAGCAAACGTCGTATGACCGGGTCGTCGTCAACGACGAGAATAGTGAGTGAGTTCATAAAATGGCCTCCTTATTTCTTCAGATAGAATATGGAGCGCAGATGTCTTTTCGGTACGAACCGGGGACTGACTCCGGTGAGCGACTCTGTTGAGCCGATAACGAGAAAACCGTCGTCTGCAAGGCTGTCGGCTATCTTGTTGAAGAGTTTTTTCCTGTCTTCGAGGGTAAAATATATGGCGACGTTGCGACAGAAAATGATATCGAATTTACCGAGCCCGACAAAGGGCGACATCAGGTTCAATTTTCTGAAATTGACCATCGCCCTGATCTCGTCCTTGATTTTCCAGAACTCGCCTGCCGGGGTAAAATATTTCTGCAGCTGTGCTCTGGGGAGTCCCCGCTCGATTTCGAACTTGTTATACTTGCCGTAGCTTGCCTGGGCAACGGCGTTGTCGGAGATATCCGTGCCCAGCAGCTGGAAACTGTAGCGGGAGAGGTCGGGAACGAGTTCTTTGATGATTATGGCGATGGAGTAGAGTTCCTGGCCTGTGGACGAGGCGGCGCTCCATATTTTGATATTGGGTCGCAGACCGGTCGCCTTGGCGGATCTGGCGTCGATTATCTCCGGCAGAAGCTTGTGCTGGAGCAGTTCGAAAGGGCCCTTGTCGCGGAAGAACAGGGTTTCGTTGGTGGAAATCGCATCGACTATCTTTCTTTCGATGTTCTTCGAACGGTCCGATTTGGCCTTGGTATGCAGTTCCGAGAACGAGGCGCATCCCAGTTCCTCGGCTATGGAACTCAGCCGTGTCTC
Source organism: Desulfopila sp. (assembly GCA_041642275.1). Lineage (GTDB taxonomy): Bacteria > Desulfobacterota > Desulfobulbia > Desulfobulbales > Desulfocapsaceae > Desulfopila_A. The sequence goes on from JBEPWT010000192.1 coordinate 4,981, forward strand.
AAAGAGGTAGGTCTTGTTGCTGTCGAGAAATATGCCTGATATCTCATAGATATACTGGGCTACCGGCTTAATCTCGTTTGGTTTGATTTTTATCATTCGCGTACGTTCATAAGAGACAGTGTGTAATGGCTATTTGAGGCTCTTCAAGATTTCATCGGCAATTCTGTCAAGGGGGGTGACAATATCGGCCAGACCTGACTCTATGGGAATTTTAGGCATGCCGTAGACGACACAGGTCTTCTCGTTCTGGGCGATAATGAGGCTGCCTTTGTTCTTGAGAGTTTTCAAGCCCTGGGTACCGTCGGAGCCCATGCCGGTCATGATGACCGAGGTTGATCTGCCGACATAATAATCGGCAACGGAGCGGAAGAGATAATCGACCGAAGGCCTGCAGGAATTTTCCGGGGGATCATCGGTGATTTTGATCTGCCGGTTCTGTCCGTCGGCGCTGGCGATGAGTCTCATCTGTTTGCCGCCCGGGGCGATGTAGACCGTGTCGTTGCGCAGGGGTTCCCGGTCCACCGCCTCCTTGACCGTCAGTGCGCACTTCTTGTCGAGACTTGCCGCCAGTGATTTGGTGAAGACCGGCGGCATATGCTGCACGATTACTATAGGGACGCCTATTTTCCCGGGCAGCTTCGGCAGAACCTGGGTCAGGGCGTTTGGCCCCCCCGTCGATATGCCGATGGCGACAATTTCCGATCTTCCCCTGTGGGAAGACGGTATTTTTACGGGTCTGACAGGGGTGCTTTTCTCCAGGGGGGCAGAAGGGCGGGTGGCGGTTCGGGTAAGCGGCCTCCGAGGCTGCGAGTGACGGAGCAGGGAGCTGGCGGTGTGTGATCGGGCATAGGCCTTGACCATGGGATGAATGAGGTTCTTTATCTCCTTCTTCCCCTCGGCCAGGCTGGTGCTCTGC
>JBEPWT010000193.1:0-5890 GCA_041642275.1 Desulfopila sp.
TGTTTTCCTGGTGGTGGACGATGAGGAGTCGATGCGGCGCATGCTCCAGGAACGGCTGCGGCGGCGGGGCCATGAGGTGTTTTGCGCGCAGTCCTGCGCCGAGGCGGTGGAAAAATATCGGTGCCTGTATGAGAAGATCACCTGTATCGTTCTTGATATACGCCTCGAGGATAGCCGCGGAATAGGGTGCGCCGAAAGGCTGCGCCACATTTCCTCCGCCGCCGCCATCGTTTTCATGTCCGGCATCGACAACAGGGAGGAGCGGGGACGGTTTGCCTCTTTCGCCTTTTTAAAAAAACCGTTTTCCATAGAACAACTCGAACATATGGCAGATAATGACAACTCATAGAGTTCATGGCGTCAAGGGTATCAAAGTGCTCGTTGTCGACGACGAACCCTCGCTTGCCGAGTTCGTCGGCGAGACCCTGGCGGAGCGCGGCTATAGCATCGAGATGTTTTCCGATCCCAGGGCGGCTCTGGCGGCGGTGGAAACCAGCGACTTCGATCTGGCGCTGATCGATATCAACATGCCGGAGATAAGCGGGGTGCAGCTGTCAAAGCATATCATAGAACATTCTTCCCGTACCGAGATTGTCATCATCACAGGCGTTCCGGACGAAAAAAATCTCGATCCCTGCCTGCAGATGGGGCTTACCCATTATCTTTTCAAACCCTTCAACGAATCACAGCTCGCCTATTCCGTATATGCCGCGCTCCATCACAACCGGCTGCGCAGTGCCATCGACACCTCCACCTTCGGCAAGTCGGCGAGCAGCAACCTCATAGGGATTTCTCGGAATATTAGGGAAATACGTTATGATATCATGGCCATAGCCAATACCGATATCCCCGTGCTCATTCTCGGACCGTCGGGTACCGGCAAGGAAATCATCGCCCAGGATATTCATCACAACAGCGGCAGGGCGAAAAAGCCATATATTCCCATAAACTGTGCTATCCTTGGAGATCTTGCCGAGACCGAACTCTTCGGTCACGTCAAAGGCGCTTTTACCGGCGCCGCCCAGAATACCACGGGCTATATCGGCGCCGCCGAAGGCGGCACCCTTTTTCTCGACGAAGTCGGAGAGCTGTCCTCGGGTATACAGGCCAAACTGCTCCGTTTTCTCGACAACGGCGAATACAGCAAGGTGGGCGAGGCCGTCCCGCGAACGGCCAGTGTCCGGGTCCTGGCGGCCACCAACCGCGATCTTCAGGAAATGGTGGACCAGGGCGCCTTCAGGGAGGACCTCTATTATCGTCTGCAGGGGACCGTCATCACAACCACCGGCCTCGAGGAGCGAAAAAAGGATATTCTGCCGCTTATCTACCATTTTCTCGAGCTATTCGGCGCCCATCAGAAAACCACCTACGATATATCGACCGATGCGGCGGCGCTGCTTATCGAGGCAGGGTGGCCGGGCAATGTTCGCCAGCTCAAGCAGACCCTGTACAAGATAACACAGCTGGCCGGGAACAGAAAAATCGGCCTCTCCGAGGTCCGCCGGGTGGTAGGCATGGAGGTGCAGAATGGCATGAAGATTTACAGCCAGGCCAAGAAACAGTCCTTGAACCATTTCGACAGGGACTATTTTTACAAGGCTCTCAGCCTGGCCGACGGCAGTCTGCAAAAGGCTTTGGAGTTGACCGGCATGCACAAGAAAAACTTTTATACCAAGTTGAAAGAACTCGACCTGTCCATCAAGGACTTCAGTCCGAAAAATCGTGCACAAAACCAGCGCTAGCCTTCTTTGGGTTTCTTCGATATTCCCCCGCATCCTCAGGTGGTAAGATAACCGCATCTCAGAACATTTCCTTCTCCCGTCTCCTCGACCAGCAGGTCGTTTCAACTCCCGGACTATTCGTGCTGAGCTTACGGAACCGTAGCTCTGCAAGCATTTGGGAAAAATTATCGGGGCCTGGTATGGGAATTGTAGTACCTCCTTTCGTGAGTACAAATGCCTGTATGATGGCTAAACACAGTGGAGGGAAACAATGTGAAAAAGGTGCAAAGAGTGCTGCTGATAGATGATACCGTCGCGGGCGGCGAAGAGATCGCCTCTGCGCTGGAAAAAAAGAATGTCAGGTGCACCTGCACGGCCTTTGACTCCTTTGATCCGGAAATACTTGAGTTGGGAGAATATGAATTGTGCCTGTTTCTGCTGGAAAAAGGCAGGGAGGAACATCTGCAGAGTCTTCGTTCCATCAGAAAGACACTGCGTCTCTCCGCCGAGCCGGAACCGCCTCTGGTTTTTATCGTCGAAGAAAGCCGGGCCGCTTTCGAACAGTCTGCCCGCATCGCCGAAATTGATATTTACCTCACCCCTCCCATCGACGAGAAGGCCCTGTCGTCGCTGCTGAAGCTGAAGCCGCCGTCGGCGGATCACCCCGCAAAGCTCACCACTTAGACAATATGCAGAGGACGGCTGGGTTTAAAACGAACTCCCACGTGGAAAGGGCTTTCCCATTCCAGAATTTATAGTCTTCGTGTCGTCGCCCCTCCCTCTGCCGCCGGGCGGCGATTCGCCACCGGTGGCAGATATGCCTCCGCATGGCGGTATCGCCGCCATGTTCTCGGAATACGCATTGAAAAGTCAACACAACACTTTCTAAAACAGTCTGCTCCTGCATTTCTGCTTCTTTCGTTTCGAAGGGAAACCGGCCCGTGGAGGTAAGGCTGCCATCTTTTTAGATTTCTCAGCTCATTTTGGAAAAGCCGGCCGCCGATACCCTACCGTATTCAGAGAGGATCCGAATCGGCTGCCGGCTGCCCCTTAAGCTGGTCTGTTACTTGCAACCGCCTGGTTGGTGCTGGAGAGAGCCATGGATGGAAAAGCCAAGAGCGAGAACGTCAACTGGAAGCGGGAGTTCGTTGAAGAATCCCCCTTCCTCAAAGGTGCGAGGAAAACGTGAAGCCTGACAAATGCGAAAAGAAGCCGGCCGTCGGCGATACAGGCACTATACTGGTGATCGACGATGAGCCCGCAGTGCTGAGAGTAATGGTGATGTGGCTCGAACGCCTGGGCCACAGGGTCGTCTCCACAACGGACAGCAACGAGGCGCTGAAAATGATCAGAAAAAATCCGGAGAATTTCGATGTGGTTGTCACCGACCAGTCCATGCCGCAAATTCCAGGAGATCGACTGGCCAAAATTGTCCAGGGCCTTCGTGAGGATCTGCCGCTGATTCTCTGTACGGGCTTCAGTTCCACCATCGACGAGCATGAAGCCCGCCGCCTTGGATTCGCTGCCTTTCTCCTCAAGCCTGTTCTCGGCAAAGAGCTAAGCGCTGCCGTGAATGGCTGTCTCGGCAAGAGACGGGGGCAAGGACATGAGCGGGGATCGGGAACACCTGAACCATTGGTAGCCACCGGCAGCCACCGTCTGCTGCCAGCTGCTGGCGGCGGATATTAGCCGCCGGTGACGACGGCAGCACCAAAATCCCCTGATGCTCTGACCCGTGCCTTGCAGAATGTGGCTTTCAAGGGGAGGTTGAAGGGAAAAACATGCGCGACGACGAAGGGTACTGGAGCAGGCTGGAAGAGTATATCGAAAAACGTTCGGAGGCCTATTTCAGCCACAGTATCTGTAACGAATGTCTGCTCAAACACTATGATCTTGATTGATCTGGCCGGAAGCCGCCGCTCCTGAACTCCATCAGAGTGCCGACGGCGGAAAAGGTCACCTCTCTGCGGCTGCGCCAGGCGACGGCGGCCATGGTCTGGTAGGCCTAGGCAGAAATCGGTAGCCGGCAGAAATCGGTGGCCGCATTGCCACCATGTGGTAGTCCTTGGCCGCAGGCCGACGCCCCGGCTGTTTCACCCCCTCTGTTGTGCTTGAGATATATTTTTCTCTCCGCTCCTCCCTCTGCGGTGGCAAACCAGCCGCCTTGCCGCCAAAACCTGTGGAAAACCGCATCCCTGGAAGGAGAAGAGCCTATTGCGGTCAGTGCTTTGCTGCCGTTAAAGAAATAGTCATGGTGGTTGTTTTGCCTCCAATATAGCCCCTCGCTGCATCCCCATTTTAGCTATCAGCCTGAAATAGCAGTTTGATATACGCTATCGTCATGAAAACATACATAAAATAAAAAACATCTCCGCCTTTTGAAAAACAGGTGCGGTTTATGCTAGCGTCGTCTGCAGTGGAACAGTGCCGAAATGGCAATGGCCGATATTTTATCGATGGTAATAACCATTACTACCTGTTTGAGGAGAAGAGTATGTTCAAGAAAATGAGTTTGGCAGCAAAAATCGGATCTGGATTCGGGGCCGTCATATTACTGCTGGTAATAATCGCCGCGGTATCCTGGAACGGTCTCAGCGGAGTGGCCGGAGGCTTTGAAAATTATCGCGGCCTGGCCCGCGACACCAACCTCGCCGGTCGCCTGCAGGCCAATATGCTCATGGTGCGGATGAACGTCAAGGATTTTATCATCACCGCAAGCGACAAAGACGTTCAGGAATATGACGAGTATTACAATGAAATGAATCGTTTTCTGGATAGAGCCCAGGAGCAGATAGAGGATCCGGAACGGGCGGCTATCATCGATAAATACACCAACGACGTCAAACTCTATGACGGCTATTTCGACCAGGTGGTGGAGCTGGTGAAAAAGCGCGACCAGCTGGTCCGTGATGTCCTGGTGGCTCTCGGTCCGACCATGGAGAAAAATCTCACCGAGATTATGTCCTCGGCCAAGGAGGACAACGATGCCGAGGCTGCCTACGAGGCGGGGATAGCCCTGCGCCATATGCTGCTGGGCAGGCTCTATGCCCAGAAATTTCTCGACACCAATGCCAAGGTCGATGAGGAAAGAGTGGTCTCCGAGTTTGATGAAGTCTTTGCCGGAACCGAAAGACTCGAGACAATACTGCAAAATCCCCAGCGACGGGTGCTGAACGGCCAGGTAAGTGAAGAGGCGCGGCAATACATGGCCGGTTTCACTGAACTGGCCAACGATATCTATACCAGAAACGACATCATTGATAACCGGCTCGATGTGATGGGTCCGCAAATGGCCGAGGATGTGGAAGTGGTCAAATTGTCCATCAAGGAAGACCAGGATACCCTCGGTCCCATCGTCCAGGCCCAGTCGAGAAACGCCATCCGCATAACCCTGATCGTCTCGGCCCTGGCCATCATTCTCGGGGTAATCGCCGCCTTTCTCATCACCAGGAGCATCACCGGACCGGTACAGAAGGTGGTGGAATATGTCGATTATCTGGCCAAGGGTGATTTTACCTCCAGTCTCAAGGTAGACCAGCAGGATGAGATCGGCAGAATGTCGACGGCGCTGGGCAAGACGGTGGGCCAGCTGGGTGACATGATCAAGGAGATCATCCAGGGAGTCAGCACGCTTACCTCTTCGTCCACCGAGCTCTCCGCCGTTTCCTCGCAGCTCTCCGGCAATGCCGAGAACGCTTCCACCCGTGCCAATGCCGTGGCCTCCGCTGCCGAGGAGATGAGCGCCAATCTCAACTCCGTTTCAGCGGCCATGGAACAATCATCGAGCAACGTCGGCATGGTTGCCACTGCCACCGAGGAGATGACCTCCACCGTCAGCGAGATCGCCCAGAGCGCCGCCAAGGCCAAGGGTATTTCCGAGCAGGCCGTGTCCCAGTCGACGCAGACATCGCAAAAGATGAATGAGCTCGGCGAGGCCGCCAACCGCATCGGCAGGGTCACCGAAACCATCACCGAGATCAGCGAGCAGACCAATCTGCTGGCGCTCAACGCCACGATCGAGGCGGCAAGAGCGGGAGAGGCCGGCAAGGGCTTTGCCGTCGTCGCCAATGAGATTAAAGATCTTGCCAAGCAAACAGCCGATGCCACGGTGGATATCAAGGAACAGATCGAAGATATGCAAAAAACCACCGACGGCACCATCACCGATA
>JBEPWT010000194.1:0-5871 GCA_041642275.1 Desulfopila sp.
TTCAGCAACTCTTTTTGAGACAGGGAGCTCTTTTCCCGGGACGCCGTAAACCCGTCCCTGAGGGCTTGACTGCAGCCGTCCTGGCTGCAGACACCCGTGAAAAGAGCACCCTGTCTCTTCGGAATTGGGGCAAGCTGAGTTTCAGGGGTAATCAGATATTAAAAAGGAACAGGCATGACAGTGAAAGAGGTGCATACGGTAGTATTTTCACCAACCGGTACAACGCGAAAACTGGTTAGCGCTTTAGCCGAAGCTCTCGGTGGCGGGGCCCCGGCGTTCATACATGATCTCACCTATCCGTCGGGTATAGACGAGACCGTGATCCCTGGGGACCACGCAGCAATTATCGGCGTGCCTGTATACGCGGGAAGGGTGGCTCCCCTGGCTGCTCAACGCCTGAAACGCCTCCGCGGACGTGATACACCGGCGGTGGTGGTTGCTGTCTACGGCAACCGCGAGTTCGAGGATGCACTGGTCGAACTGCGCGATATTGCTGAATCGTTGTCCTTCGCTGCGGTGGCCGGCTGCAGTTTCATAGGGGAACATTCCTTTTCCTCGCCGGACATGCCCATAGCCCCGGGTCGTCCGGACGCCGCCGATCTTGCCGCCGCCAGGGAGTTTGGCCGGAAAATCGCGCAAAAGTTAGAAAATGGACACACTCGCCGGCAACTGCTGCCGGTTCCCGGCAACGTCCCTTACCAGCCTGACCCGCCAAATATTCCGTTCACGCCGAGGGTGGATCAAGAGATCTGTACCCTCTGCGGTGTATGTGAGCCGATGTGTCCGGGAGGCGCTATCACCATAGCCGATGCGGTGACGATAGAGGTGGAACGCTGCATACATTGCTGCGCCTGCATCAGGATATGCCCGGTGTCGGCCCTGAGTATTCATGCGCACCCATTGTTGGAGATAAAAAAGTGGCTGCATGACAACTGTACCACCAGAAAAGAGCCGCAGCTTTTCATTTGAGGTAGAACTGGCGTATCGGGCTTGTATCCCGCCCCGCGGCAGTACGGCCTGGAAAAACACCAACCAGTGGCATAACTAATTGGTATATCTGGAGGAATTATGAAAATAGCCGTTAATCGAATACAGATAGACGAGTCGGAACGTATACGTACAGATATAGGCAACTTAAAGTCGCTGGAGGAATCCATTGAAAAAGTGGGGTTGATCAACCCGCTCGTCATTGATGAAAACGATATGCTGGTTGCCGGTTACCGTCGCCTGCAGGCCTGCAAGAATCTGGGTATTCAGGAGGTGGAGGTAGTGACAATCGATTGTGGTGGTGATCCTTTGAAGAGGCTTGATGTCGAAGTGGCAGAGAACTTTTTCCGCAAGGATTTCACGCCAGAGGAGATATTGTCCTCGGAGGTCAAACGTCAGGCGATTGTCGAATCGAGACGTAAAAAAGGCGTTTTTGAGCGTTTCTGGTTGTGGCTCAAGTCTTTGTTTTCTTCCTCATCCTCGGTTGAAGACAGGACGGGCGGAGAGGGGAAAACCAAGGGCCAGGTGGAAGAGGTACACCGCCGGCGGCAGGCAGAAGACGAAGAGCAAAAAGCATCCGAGCACTCTCCTGCGGAGGTTGAGCAGCCTCACGGCCGGGATGGTCTGCATCAGCAATCTGCGGCAGACAGATCGCCACCAAAGAGCAGAGACGAACGGGACCGCACAATCAAATGGAGAGAATCCTGAAGCACCACTTTACAGGCAGGAACGGCTGCAGAGCGGAGAAGATTGCTGGTGCCGTCTGCAAAGAGACAAAGTCGCCCAGACGAGTGGAAACAGCGCTGCTCTCTCCGGTCGTATCGGAACTGTCCGGAGGAATCGGACAGATGCGATCGTAGAGGGAATCCGGCATCCTGTTCGACAGCAAAAAAACAGAAGGCCGTACAGAGCATGAAAAGATATGATTTCTGCAACTCCATGACCCCGGGTGCGGTTGTTAAGGAGTACGGCGGGCCATGCGTCGGCAAGCATTGCCTTTTCTGAAACACTTTCGGGGATCGGCAGCTTCCAGCCGTGAATATTTCAGTTACTGCATCGATCTCGGAGGAAAAAGGCGGATGAGTACACCAGCCGCGGCAAAAAAGAATGGTTGCTGGTACGCAAATTGCTCGGCAATGGCAAGAATGAGAAAAGAACCACACTCCGGGCAGCGAGCCTGCCGGCAGGACGATAGAGGTGCGGCGAACAGGATGAATGTGGGTTTGGTGACTCGGTTTTTACCAAGGAGGGAGTATGAGCAAGGACAGGGAAGAAAGAGAGGAATTCACAGGCTACAGCCGCAGGGGGTTTATGCAATTTATCGGCGTGAGCGCCGGGGTGGTCGGGACAACGCTGCTTTCTCCGCCGCTATTACGAGATCTCCAGGCTGGGTCTGAGGAAACAGTGATGGCTGATGCTACGGCGACCAGGGTCCGCCTCAACGTTAATAAGCGCAAATACGATCTCCTCATCGAACCGCGCTGCTCGCTGCTCTATGTATTGAGGGAGGTGATTGGCCTGCCGGGTACGAAGATAGGCTGCGACCGCGGGGAATGCGGGGCCTGCACGGTGCTGATAGACAATATCCCCAGATATTCATGCATGACGCTGGCGGTCGAGGCCGAAAATTCGGAAATAACCACGGTCGAAGGTCTGCTGAAAGGCGAAGAGCTGGGAGAGGTGCAGACCGCCTTCGTGGAAGAAGACGCCTTCCAGTGCGGCTATTGCACATCGGGGCAGATAATGGCGGTGGAAGGGATGCTTCGCAAGAATCCCACGCCGGAGCCGGAGGAAATCCGCAAAGGCTGCTCGGGGAATCTTTGCCGTTGCGGTGCCTACCAGAATATCTTTGCGGCGGCAAAAAAGGCTTCGCGGCACAAAAAAGAAGGGGGGAAGTAATCCATGGCTGACAACGACAACATATACTACCGAGAAGGTCTCCCGGTTCCGGAAACGCCGCGCGCAGACGCCGATCCCGAACACTGGAAGAGGACGGATGTGGTTGGCAGGCCTCTTCCGCGGGTAGACGGCTACGAGAGGGTCAGCGGTACGGCCCAGTACCCTTCAGACATTGTTCTGCCTGGAATGCTCTATGCGGCAATACTCAGGTGTCCCCACCCTCATGCCAAAGTGCTTTCCGTGGACGCCTCAAAAGCCGAGAAAATGGAGGGGGTGCGGGCGGTTCTCAGCGGGAGTACACCAGAGTCGAAAGATGTTCAATGGCAGTACAATGAACAGACGGTGCCGCTGTTTGATCCACACTGCCGTTTCGAAGGCGAAGTGGTGGCGGCGGTCGCCGCCGATACCTGGTACCTGGCAAGCGATGCCATCCGGGCAATAGCTGTAGAATACGAGGTACTTCCCTTTGTCGCCGAACACCAAAAGGCGCTGCAGAAGAATGCTGCCAAAGTAGGAGCGAAAGACAACCTGGTCAGTGAAAACACCTACAGCCGCGGCAATACCGACCGCGGCTTCGCTGAGGCCGATGTCGTTCTTGAACAGAACTATTCAACATCCTGCGAGCTGCATACCCCCCTCGAACTGCATGGCTGCGTGGCCAGTTGGGATCGCGACCGCCTGACGGTCTGGGAGTCGAGTCAGGGAGTCTATGCGATACAGTCGCGCATCGCCGAGGCGCTGGGAATACCGCTGTCGAAGATACGGGTTTCCAATCACTACATGGGGGGTGGCTTCGGCAGCAAACTCTGGCCGGGGAAATATACGCTCATCAACGTCCTGCTGGCAAAAAAAAGCGCGCGTCCGGTAAAATTGCTGCTCAGCAGGGAAGAGACCTACCTCTGTGTCGGCAACAGGCCGGCGAGCAGCATGGAGCTTAAGGCCGGGGTTAAAAAAGACGGGACCATCACCGCCCTCCAGTTCGAGTGCACCGGTGCCAGCGGCGCCTATCCGGCGGGAGGGGTGCAGTTGGTCGACTGGCTGATACGCGACCTCTATCTCTGCGACAACGTCAGCTCCACGAGCAGGGACGTGCTCATCAACGCTGGCCCCGCCAGGCCCTTTCGCGCACCGGGCCACCCCCAGGGTGCCTGGGCGCTCGAACAGATGGTCGACGAGATGGCCGCCAACATTGACATGGATCCCCTCGAGTTCCGGCTGCGCAATATTCCCGAGATCAGTCAGGCCAGAGGAGGAAAACCGTACACGACGACTGGTCTGCGGCAGTGCCTGGAAAAAGGAGCAGAAGAGTTCGGCTGGCAGGAGTCGCTACAACGGGTCAAAGAATTCAACAGGGACAGCAGTGGCAGAAAACGGGGGATAGGTCTCGGTTCCTGCCTGTGGATCGCAGGGGACGGAGGTCCGCCGTCCACCGTAATTCTCAAGCTTTACCGGGACGGCTCGGTTAACCTCAATATGGGGGCAAGCGACATCGGCACCGGTACGAAGACGGTCATGGCCCAGGTGGCCGCAGAAGAGCTGGGGGTACACCCGTCCGTCATTCAGATTGAGCATGCTGACACGGCCACCACCCAGTTCGCCACCCCCAGCGGCGGCAGTAAGACGGTACCGACCGAGGCGCCGACGGTGCGCAGCGCCGCCATCTCTCTAAAAAAGGAGTTGCTGAAGATGGCAGCGGAGGAGCTGGAAGAAGACGTCGGCGACCTTATCTATGAAGGCGAATGGATACGCATTGACGGCAGAGAAAAAAAGCTGAAGGTGGCGGAGATCAAAGGCCTGCAGAAACGGGGGGAGGTCATTGGCGTCGGTTATCGGGGCCCCAATGTCGAGGGTAAGGTGATCAATCCTTTTGCCGCCCAGTTCTGCGAGATTGAAGTCAATATACGTACAGGCGAGGTAAAAATTCTCCGCTTTCTCGGGGCCCACGACAGCGGCCGGGTCCTCAATAGGGCGACCTATGACAACCAGGTCTACGGCGGCATCGTTATGGGCATCGGTTTTGCCTTCACCGAGTTCAGAAGACTCGATGTCCGCCAGACCGGAAAACTCTGCAACAAAAACTGGCACGATTACAAGTTGCCGACGGCAATGGACGTACCCTTGCAGACCGTCAGCCTGCCTGTGGAACTCGATGATCCGGAGGCCAATAATACCGGGGCCAAGGGCCTGGGCGAGCCGGTCACCATCCCGACGGCTCCGGCTCTGGCCAATGCCCTGCATATGGCCACCGGCATACGTTTTACCAGAGCGCCGGTGATGCCGATGGATATACTCCACCAACTTTCCACACAGCAGGAGGGGTGAGCTATGTTGCCGAAATTTTCCTATATACGTCCGGCCGTCCTTGAAGAGGCTGTAACGCATCTGAGCAAGGGCGATGCGACGGTACACGCCGGCGGAACCGATCTGCTGGGCTGCCTGAGGGAGCGAATCATACAGAGCGGGACGGTGGTCAGCATAAGCGCCGTCGATGCGCTCAGGGGCATACGAAAAACCGGGGACGGCGGCTTGCACATAGGCGCCTTGACCACCATCACTGAACTGGTCGACTCAGAGATGATAGCCTCGATGTACCCTGGTCTGTCCCAGGCGGCGGCAGAGGTGGCCAGTCCGCAACTGCGCAACCAGGGCACCATCGGCGGCAACCTCTGTCAGAAACCGCGGTGCTGGTATTATCGCGGCGATTTTCATTGCAGACGCAAGGGCGGCGATACCTGCTACGCCCTGAAAGGGGAGAACCAGTTCCATGCCATTTTCGGCCACGACTTTTCCTGTGCCATCACCCATCCTTCGGATATCGCTCCCGTGCTGGTCGCCCTCAATGGCCAAGTCGGGGTGAGGGGACCGAAGGGCAAAAGAACACTCGCCGTGGAGAAACTGCACGTGTCGCCAAAGCAGGATGTCATGCGGGAGACGGTTCTGGAGCAGGGGGAGATACTCACCCACATCCGTATTCCGCCGCTGCCC
>JBEPWT010000195.1:0-5839 GCA_041642275.1 Desulfopila sp.
AGAATCCAGAAAAAAGCGAGCAGCAGGTATTCCATGGTCTCAGCTTCGACTGCTAAGGGTGCGCTCACCTGCCGGGGTGGCGAATACGGCCTCAAGCCGGGGGCTGCGCGGCGGCGGTGCTTCGATGAGCTCCACCATCTCCAGGGCGCCGATGGCCTCGAGCTGCCTGGCGGTCCAGTCGACAAAGGGCGTATGCAGCCTCAACAGGCGCAGGTCCAAGCCAATATCGGCCATGGCGGCGGCCGGATGACTTTCGGTCTGCCAGCTGATGACACAGGGGAGGATGCCGCCGGCCAGCAGGCGGCCATCGTCGGGTACGCCGAAATACCAGCGCAGCTCTCCCCTGCTCAGCGGTTGCGGAGTGCCGAAGGCGATTTCCGGGGCATCAAGGGCGGCGGTGATATCGTCGCAGGCCACCACCCAGGTCAGCAGCCGGGGGCTTTGCTCGAGGTTGGCCCGAACGTGAGGATCGTCGAGGCCGAACCAGCGGGGCTGCGTCGGCTGCCGGGCGTCGGGGTCGATGGCGATAATCTCGATAAAGCTTTTCTCGCCGAGTCTGGCCACCAGATTGTGGGTTGCCATGCGCGGATGTTTGCCGCCGGCAGGTATTTGTACCCCCAGGCAGTTTTCGACATAGTCCGATCCCTGCCGAAGGTCTGCGGCGCCGATGACGAGATGATCGAAAGTGGTCTTCATGGTAATGGGTGCTCAGCTATTGGTGTCATTGGGTTTGTTGATTAACCCTCATGTTCAGCACCATATTCTGTGACAGGGTGCCCTTTTCAGCCGAAGATATCCCTGCGGACATGATCGAGGGCGGGAAAGGTTTTCCGTATCTGCCGCAACCTTTGCATATCAAGATCGGCGATGACGGTAGTAACACCGTCGCCTGCCTGGGCGACGACCACCCCCCAGGGATCGACGACCATGCTCCTGCCGTAGCTCTCATAGGCGGGCGGACAGCTGCCGTACTGGCCGGCGGCGGCGACATAGCAGAGGTTTTCCACGGCCCGGGCCCGCAAAAGCAGCTGCCAGTGGTCCTTGCCGGTCATCATGGTGAAGGCTGCCGGCAGCAGAATCACCTGGGCGCCGCGCCAGGCAAGCTCCCGGAAAAGTTCGGGAAAGCGGAGATCATAGCAGGTTGCCAGACCGAAGGTGATGTCGCCGATGGCGAAGGTGACGATATCGCCGCCGGCGGTAATGGTCTCCGACTCGAGATATTTGCGGCCGCCGGGAATCTCGACGTCGAAGAGATGGATCTTGCGGTAGCTGGCGACAATCTCGCCTGCAGGGTCGAAGACCACGGCGGTATTGTGAATATCGCTGCCCGCTCGTTCCAGCAGGGATCCGCAGTGGATATGGATGCCATGGTCGACGGCCAGCTGCCGCAGGCGGGCAAGGCTTGCGGAGCTTGCCAGCTCTTCCGCGTTTTCCGGCTTGTGCCTCTCCTCCCCGAGAAAATTGCAATGCTCGGGCAAAAGCACCAGCTCCGCCCCCTGTTCAGCCAGCCTGCCGATAAGGTCTTCGGCACTGTCGAGATTTCTGCCCTTATCGCTCTGGCTGTTCATCTGGGCGAGTCCGATCCTCATCCGTGGTCCCTCGTTGTTGATTTTCGGCGGCTCTCGCCGTTCATCTCCGGCACTTTCTGCTACTGTATGGAGTCATCCATTAAGGTCAAGCATATATCTTGCTGATTACCAATGAAACTCAGCTACGCCTCCTGAAGGACCGGATTGCTCATTTCACGGGACGCCATAAACCCGTCCATGGGGGCCCCACTGCGGCCGTCCTGGCTGCACCGTTTTCACCCTCCGGGCTAGCGCCCTTTTCGCAGCCGCACCGCCAGAAACTCCGGCAGCCTCGCCTCTCTGATTTTGGCGATCGTCCGCTCGACATCATACTCGCACCTGTGAAAAACCACGGTCCTGGCGGCATCGTCGAAGAGGCAGTAGCAGCCGGCGGAATTGCCGTCGCGCGACTGGCCGATACTGCCGCAGTTGACGATATAGCGGGCTTCGCCGCCCATGAGGTAGCTTTTGCCGGCTCTGATCTTCTCAGGGACTATCTTGCCCAGCCTGCGGCGTGAAAAAATCCGCGGCCAGTGTGTGTGACCAACGAAACTGATATGATGCCGGGTGGCGCTGAAGGCCCTGAAGGCCTCTGGCGTCGAGTTGAGATACTGCCAGGCCTCGGGGCTCTCCGGCGAGGAATGGGCATAACAGATATCTTCTTCCACCCGCCGCAGTTTCAGCGAGGAGAGACAAGCTGTGGTCTCCGCCTTCAGCCGCTCCATGGTCCAGAACATCGCCTCGCGGGCATAGATGTTCATGGCATAGACCGATGTTTTGAGTATGGCCGTGGAGTCGTGATTGCCCAGAACCATCCTGATGCCCGGCAGCTGCCTGATAATTTCCAGGCATTCGTTGGGGTTGGGTCCGTAGCCGACGCAATCGCCTAAAAAGACGTATCTGTCGACACCCTGGCCGGTGCTTTTTACCACAAAGGCCTGCAGGGCCTCGAGATTGGCGTGCACGTCGGCAAAGACGACGATCTTCATAGCCTCTTCGTCCTGTGGCGGAAATTGATGTATCTCTCCATGCAGTCGCGGCAGAGAGACTCTTCACTCACTATTCCATCATAAATCGCCGCAGAAGACAACCACCCGGCCGGACTGCCGCTCCTTTTCGTCGAGATCTGCATATCGGAACTCGACGCAACATCCGAAAGTGCATATATTTTTCATTTGAAGGGCAGATAATGATCTTTGTCAACACGCAGATCCTGATGGATCGGGAGGTGACTATGGTTACCAAAGAAGAGCTCTGTAAGAAAATTGAATCGATACATCCGGACATGGGGGTATGCGGTGTGGATTTCGATGTCGAGTTCGACCCGAAGGTCAAGGCCTGGGCCGTTGATTTTCACCAGGGACGACAGCATCTGCGGACTTTTGTCGAAATCGATGAGGCCGACAACTGTCTGGAAAAGGACAGATGCCTCTCCCTGGCTTTGCAGATAGGCCAGCTGAGACGCAACTTCGATAAATACATCCATGAACATGCTCTTGGAAAGGAGCATTAGCGAACCGGCGACAATGGCGCCTTCAGCGACATTTTTCCCGAATGCCCAACACCGTATACCATCATTCTTGTTCACACCCCGCGCCGTGGCACCGGTTCGACTACAACCACATGCTCTACAGCCACATCCACTACAATTAGATTCACTACAGTCAGATTTACTCCAGTCAGATTTACTACAGCCGGATTCGACTACAGCTCCCCTGTAAATGCCGGATACCTTTTCAGGTGCAAAGAGACTGTCTTGCGCCATCGTCGCCGATGCCTCCCCGCGTGGCAAAAAGAGAAGTTCATTGACTTTTCGCCATCGGTGCTCTACATTCTCTACCAGTGTTTGCAGGGGTGGCGATTCGCCTGAGATGATACCCATTGAACCTGATCTGGCTGACACCAGCGTAGGGAAATGCAACGAGACCTTTCACCATTTATTTCTCTCGGTCATCTTTTTTCCCCTGTTTTATCTCACTCCAGTAACGGGAAAAGAGGTACCTCATGTCCATCTTCTCTGAAAAAGCGGGTAAAAACCTCGAAGCGGTGCGCAGCACCAAACCGCTGATCCACAATATCACCAATTTCGTGGTGATGAACTTCACCGCCAACGCCCTGCTGGCCGCAGGCGCCTCTCCGGTGATGGCCCATGCCATCAACGAGGTCGAGGAAATGGCCTCCTTCGCCGCGGCGCTGGTGCTCAATATCGGCACCCTTGACGACATATGGGTCGAATCGATGGTCAGCGCCGGCAAGACCGCCGCCGGCCTCAATACCCCCATTATTCTCGATCCGGTGGGCGCCGGCGCCACGCCTCTGCGGACCCGGGCGGCCAGACGCATCATAGATGAGACCGGAGTGAGCATCATCAGAGGCAACGCCTCGGAAATACTTTCCCTGGGCCAGCAGGAATCCCTCACCAAGGGCGTCGACTCCACGCATACCGTCGAACAGGCGGCGGCAACGGCCAAGAAACTGGCGGCAAAACTTGGCGTGACGCTTGCCATAACCGGCAAAACCGACCTGGTAACGAACGGTGAACTGGTCCTCTCCATCGAAGGGGGAGACGAACTCATGCCCTTTGTAACGGGAACGGGCTGCGCCGCCAGCGCCATCGTCGGCGCCTTTGCCGCCGTCGACGAGGACATGCTCTCGGCGGCGGCCACCGCCCTGGCCTTTTTCGGCCTGGCGGGCGAAAAGGCGGCACGCTCGGCAAAGGGGCCCGGCAGTTTCATGGTCTCCCTGATCGACGCCCTCTATACCATAAGCCCACACGAGCTCCGCGCCGGTGCCAGAATTGTCGAAGTCTGAGCGAAAAAAACCTGCTGACTACAGTCTCTATCTGGTAACCGATCGCCACCTTTCCCTGGGCAGATCGCACCAGGAAATTGTCGCTGCCGCCGTCAGGGGCGGGGTCAGCTGCGTGCAGCTGCGCGAAAAAGACCTCGACTGCCGTGATTTTGTCGAGGAGGCGAGGAAGCTGAAACAGCTGCTCGAAAGCCACGCCCTGCCCCTTATCATCAACGACCGCGTCGATGTCGCCCTGGCGGCAGGGGCCGACGGCGTCCATCTGGGCCAGAAAGACATGCTCATTGCAGATGCGCGACGGCTCCTGGGTGAGGATTTTATCATCGGAGTCTCCGCCGAGTCCGTGGAGGACGCCGTTCGCGCCGAGAAAGAGGGGGCCGACTATATCGGCGTAAGCCCCGTCTATGCCACCGCCACCAAGACAGATACCGCCGCCCCCCTGGGGCTGAGCGGCATCGGCGCAATCAGAAAACGGGTGCGGCTGCCGCTGGTCGCTATAGGCGGCATAAATGCCGCCAATATCGCCGACGTCGTCGCTGCCGGCGCCGACGGCATCGCCGTGGTCTCGGCCATCGTCTCGGCGCCCTCGCCCGAGGAAGCTGCAAGGCTTCTGCGCCAGCGTATGGGCCAGCGTATGGGCCAGCGTATGGGCCAGCGTATGGCCAATCCCCGGGGCAGACGCCAATGAAGAAGGCGCCGGCGATTCATTTTGACAATCTCTGTGTCGATTTCGAGGGCACGAGACTCTTCGACCATCTCAGTTTTTCAGTTTCCGCCGGCAAGTGCACATGCATTCTCGGCCCCAGCGGCTGCGGCAAGTCGACCCTGCTGCGCCTGGTCTCCGGAAATCCCGATATCCCCTATATGGGCAGCATCAGCTTTTCTCCCTCGCGACACAGGATCGGCTGGATGAGCCAGAGCGATCTTCTTTTGCCCTGGATGTGCCTGCGCGACAACGTCATGCTCGGCGCCAGGCTTCGGGGCGAAGTCGATGAAAAGCGGCGCCGGAAAGCCTTGCTCCTGCTCGAGCGCGCCGGCCTGGCCGCCTACGAAAAGGCGCTGCCGGCCACCCTTTCCGGCGGCATGCGCCAGCGCGGCGCCCTGCTGCGGACGCTGATGGAGGAATGTGAACTGCTGCTGATGGACGAGCCCTTTTCGGCGCTCGACGCCCTGACCCGCCTGAAGCTGCAGGATCTGGCAACGGAAATGACCGCCGGCAGAACAGTGCTGCTGGTGACCCACGATCCCATGGAGGCCCTGCGCATGGGCGACGAGATCCTGGTTTTTACCGGTGTACCGGCACGGATCAAGCGCATATCCGATCTGCCCGGAGATGTTCCGCGCCGGCCGGCAAGTGCGGAAATGGCCCCCTATTACCAGGACCTGCTCAACACCCTTATGGATCAGAGACCATGAAGATATACCGGATACTCATCCTCGCCGCCGGCGGACTGCTTCTCTGG
>JBEPWT010000196.1:0-5809 GCA_041642275.1 Desulfopila sp.
AATGGTTATGGGTTGATAGTATCGCCTTATGTGCTCAATAAATCGATTTGAAGAGCTCTTGGCCAACAATGCAGGTTCGGGTATCAGTGGATGGAGGCGTAACAACCTTATATGATTGCTCTCCGAAAAAACACTGGTGAAATACCCCTTAGGCTTGGGCGAAACACTACCTGCTGCCTGTCACCAAAAAGCAGCATAATGATGCTGGAGATTTACCTTATCGGCAAATATAAGGACCGTCCGGGGAGTAAGGCCGTTGTATGCGGCGTGAGCGGGCCATTGGAATACAACCGGGCAAGAATAACGCCTATTGAAATGGGCCTGGAGCCGAATTTTCTGGGAAAGAAGGAGAGAATAGTGTACGTTTATAGTGTACTTTTAACATCGCAGCCCAAATAGCGATTCACCTTGCTGAAAAGCTGAGAATTGTCCTCCAGGTGACTACCTGCCACCCAATGATACCCCTATGACCAAAAAAGAATCCGACAAACCGCCAAGCTGGGAAGAGGAGGTATGGGAGTCCCATCCGTTGATGGAACGTTCCCATCTCAAGCATGACACCTATTTGCACTGCTGGTGCCCGCACTGCGGAACCACTCTCAACGAGGGAGATCGGGCGGTTTTCGAGATCGTCAACAACAAGGGCGAGGTCGGCATCAGCAAGATAGCCGCCTACCTCAATGTCCTGGACCGCGAGAGCACTCTGCAGATCGATAATGACGAGGAACTGGCCGATGTCCGCTGTCCGCATTGCCGTGCCTCCCTGATCGAGCCTGGGCAGACCTGCATCCAGGATGGCTGTAAACTTGCGGCCATACATGTCTCGATTTCCGATTCCAAGAGGCTGAAGCTGATCAGCTGCACCCGTCGTTCATGCCGCTGGTACACCATGAGCGATGAGGATAATGAACGGCTGATTCTCAGGGACAGCCATGAGTGGTAATCCGCAGAAGCGCCGAAACTGGACCGGGTCCTTGACGATAGCGGCGCTTGTCGCCGCCGTTGCCCTCGCCTTCGGCTATTTGCTGCCGGAAACATCGGCGGAAACCGACAGGAAATATCTCCAGAATACCGCCGGGGCGGTGCTTTTTGATCATAAAGAACATGCGCTGATGACCGGTTCCTGCGCTGTCTGCCACCATCCGCTCTACAGCGCCGCCCTGGCTGCGACCTGTGAAGACTGCCACGGCGAAGAGATGGACGCTGATGACTTCAGCCACGCCGAGCTCAAAGAGATTCACGGCACCGACTGCAGCCAGTGTCATCACCAGGAGGCCGGCGACGACCAGGCGGTTTCATGCCGGCAGTGTCATCCTGAGGTCCAGCAGAGCGAAACTTCTGTGAACAGCTGCACCGAGTGTCATGATGACGGGTATTCTCCGGAGATAATGGGCCACGACGAGTATCAGGAAATAGAGGATCATTCCTGTCTCGGGTGCCATGCCCCCGGTTCCCTCTCGGAAGTTTACCACACACAATGTTCCGATTGTCACCTGGAACAATCACCAGAAGAATTCACTCAGGCCGATGGAGAGGTGCTCTGCGCGGCTTGCCATTTACTCTAAGAACCTGTCATGCAAAGATTACTGGAGCTGTTCAGAAATACAACGGCCCTGCCGAACGTGCCGGATTACGATCCTGAGATACGGCAACTCGACGACCCGGAACGGGTCATGATACCGCTGGACTATCCAGGACGGATACATTATCTGCCAACGGTCAAGGCAGGAGATACCGTTCGCCGGGGGCAGGTGGTAGGGCGCTCGAGGCTTGGCAACTGCACCTTGGCAAGCATCGGCGGCAGGGTCAGGGAAATCACCACGACCTGGACGGCCCAGAGTGTTCATTCTCCGGCGGTGGTCATAGAAAACGACGGCAACAGGGGCTTGTCTTCCGAGGAAATGTTCGACGGACCGGTGGCTGCCGGTGAGCCGCTGGCGGCGCTGGAGCGGATTCGTTCCTCGGGCGTCAACGCACCCTGGACCCTGTCCGGACGCGATTACGGTTCGGACGCAATCGCCGATCTCCCCAGGCTGGAGGCAGTGATCATCACCGGTGTCCAGGAAGAGCCGACCATTCTCACCTCCCAGCTGCTTCTCGAACAGCAGCCCGATAAAGTCGTTGAAGGGCTCAGGCGGATACGCGCCCTGCTGCCCGATGTCGACATCTGGCTCACGGTTCCCGACCACCTGCAGTCATGGGCGGAGGAGAGTTTCTCCGACTTTGCCGAAATCGCCCCTTTGCCGCAGAGTTATCGGCGGCGCATAGAGCGCGAGGTAGTGGCGCGGCTCCTTGGCCGAAGGGTTCCCAATCGAGAGAGCTATATACGCCACGGCGTTATCGTCCAGGATGTTGAAAATATCCTGGCCATGGTCGATGCCCTGGACGGTGTATCTCCCTTTCTCCAGAAATGTCTCACCATCAGCGGCCCGACCATCGATAAAGCGGTGACCGTCCGCTTTCCCCTGGGCAGCTCCCTCAGGCACATTCTCGCCAGCCAGGGCTTGAGTGTATCCGATTTTACCCGGCCCGTGGTAGGGGGGCCGATGAAAGGCATCGCCCAGTACACGGATCTGACGCCGATCACATACAACAGCGGCATCCATCTCATCGCTAAAGATCTTTCGCCCTTCGACCAGATCGCACCCTGCGTTTTCTGCGGCCGCTGCACCCGGGTCTGTCCGGCAAAAATCCAGGTACATCTGCTCAACCGGATGGTTGAGTTCGGCCAGTTTGATTCCACGGGCGCTCTCCATCCCGAAGCCTGCCACGAGTGCGGTTTGTGCGCATATGTGTGCCCGGCGGAACGTCCCATTGTCCAACTGCTTCATTTCTGCAACCATGAAATGAAACATGGTGAACGACACGTCTGGAGCGAAGAATAAAAATCATGAAAGAAATCAGAATGTACCAGCCCCCCGGTCCGACGGATACGACCATGCTCGACGTAGCCGTAGGTCCTCACTGTCGGATGGGAACAGGCCTGGCGCAGGTCTACCAGAGATGGGTTATCGCCCTGCTGCCTGCCATTGCCGCCAGCATCTATTATTTCGGCGCCGGCTCACTGCGGGTTTTCGGTCTCTGTGTCGTCTTCGCCCTGGTCATCGATTATGTCGCCGAGAAGCTGGCGCCGTCCCGTGATCTCACTTCAAACTGGAGCAGTGTCCTCTTCGCCCTGATGCTCGGCTTCATGTTGCCGGTGAATGCCCCCTGGTGGCTGATCCTGACGGGCTGTTTTTTCCTGGTGATTGTCGGCAAAAAGCTTTTCGGGGGAGTAGGCGGATTTCCCGCTCATCCCGTGGCGCTCAGCATTGCCGTTCTGCATCTCTCCTGGCCCAATCGCATGGACAACACCGGCGCCCTGAAGGATCTTGACTGGCAGATCACCATGGTTGAGCCCCTGCAACTGCTGAAATCTCAGGGAGCTGCCGCCGAATCGCATTATCAGTGGCTGGATATGCTGCTTGGCAGGCAGGTTGCCGGTGCGGCCGAAGGCATGGTGCTGTTTATTCTCATTGGCGGTCTGTTCCTGCTGCTGCTGCGCGAGATCCAGTGGCAGGTGCCCGTCGGATTTTTCATCGGACTGCTGGCAACGTCCTCGCTGCTGTATCTCTCAGATCCGCAGACATTCGCCACGCCGCTGTTCCATCTGTTGAGCGGAGGAACGCTGTTCATGGGGCTGTTCCTGCTGACCGAGCATTCCACATCGCCCGTCAACAGGTTGTCTATGGTTGGCTACGGCATTCTCGCCGGGGTACTGCTCGTGCTCATCCGGGGATATTCGCAGCACATCGACGGCATTGTGTATGCCGTCTTGCTGGCCAATCTCTGTTCGCCGCTGCTCGACATGATTAAGCCTCAGGTCAAGGGAGCCGCAAATGTCTGAGATTGTACGCATGGTCGTTGTCCTTTCACTGATAGCGGGAATCTGCTCGGCAGTGCTTACCATGGCCAATCAGGAACTGGGGCCGCGCATTGAAAAGCAGACAGATCTGTATGTCCGCGGCCCGGCGCTGGAGCGGCTTTTCGGCAAGCCGGCAAGAGAGGTGTTGAACAACAAGGTGGTTATCGAGGCAGGCGACACGAAAATACCGGTGTTCTACCTGAAAGAAGGCGAGAACGTTTCCACCCTTGCCATCGAGGCAACCGGAAAGGGCGGCTACGGCGGCGACCTCAAGTTGATGATAGGTGTCGATCTTGCCAGCGGCAGACAGACGGGCATGGAGGTGGTCAGCCACAGCGAGACCCCCGGTCTAGGCGCCCGGATAGAAGAGCCCGGTTTTCGCCGGCAGTGGCAGGGTCTGCCCATCGGGGAAAAAGTGGCGCTGACCGCCAGCGGCGGCGAAATCGACGCCATAAGCGGCGCCACGGCGACCTCCAGCGCCGCCGTCGGCGGCACCAATGAGGCCTTGATGTTTTTGCAGAACTATAAAGAGGAGATTCTCAAGTCGATCTCTGCCACCCAGGAGCAGTCATGACGCAGAACCTTAAATCGACACTGACCGCCGGCCTCTGGAAACGGATACCGCCGTTCCGCCTGGTTCTTGGTTTATGCCCGGCTCTGGCGATAACGACCTCGGCGGTGAACGGGCTCGGCATGGGCCTGGCCCTGGCCTTTGTCGTCACCATGTCAAACGGCATCATCTCCGGTTTGAGAAATGTCATTCCCGGCAAGGTGCGTATCGCCTCCTACATTGTCATTATCGCTACCCTGGTCTCCATCGTCGAGATCACCATGAAGGCCTATTTTTTCCCGCTTTCCGAGCAACTTGGCATCTATATACCGCTTATCGTCGTCAACTGCATCGTTTTAGGCCGCGCCGAGGGTTTCGCCTCCAAGAATCCTTTTCTGCCATCCATGGTCGACGGCGTAAGCATTGGCATAGGCTACACCATTTCCCTCACCCTCATCGGCTCCATCCGGGAAATGCTGGGCGCCGGTTCGTGGTTCGGTCATTCCCTCTTCCAGGAGTCCTTCGAACCGCTGACTTTCATGGTCTCGGCGCCGGGAGCTTTTGTCACCATCGGTGTTCTGCTCGGCCTCCAGAATCTCTTTTCCCGCTGGCGCGGCGAAAAATTCATACAGGGATAAACAGACATAGCCATGGATCTTTTCTATCTCGCCATTTCCGCTACCTTCGTCAATAATATTCTGCTGGCCCAGTATCTTGGTCACTGCCCCTTCCTCGGTGTTTCAAAACGGTTGGGGACCGCCATGGGCATGGCGGCGGCCATTATTTTCGTGACCATCCTCTCGTCAATTTTTACCTGGATGGTATTCACCTATGTACTGCGTCCCTACGGGCTTGAATATCTGCAGACACTGACCTTCATTTTGATCATCGCCTCCCTGGTTCAGCTGGTGGAGATAATCCTCAAAAAGAAAAGTAAAGCGCTCTACAACGCGCTTGGTGTCTATCTGGCTCTGATCACCACCAACTGCGCGGTCATGGGTGTGGCTTTGCTGGTTGCCCGCAAGGAACTGGCCTTTGTCGAGATGCTGGTTTTTGCCAGCGCCAGCGCCTTTGGCTATGCCGTAGCCCTGCTGCTGTTTGCCGGTCACCGTGAGCGGCTGCAGATTTCGGCGATCCCGCAGAGCATGCAGGGCACGGCCATTGCCCTGGTAACCGCCGGCATCATGTCGCTTGCTTTTATCGGTTTCAAGGGCATGGCCGGTTAAGAAACAAGGAGATCAGTTGTGTTTGTACCCATCCTTTTGCTCACCGGTATCGCCTTTGTGGCTGCCATCATTCTAGGTATCGCCTCAAGAGTGTTTTATGTTGAAGAAGATCCCAGAATCGAGGCCGTG
>JBEPWT010000197.1:0-5787 GCA_041642275.1 Desulfopila sp.
ACATTCTGATAGGCGCCCCAGATGCCGGTCTCCAGGGAGCGGGCGCCTACCTGGGTATCGGATTTGGAGGCGGGGTTGCCAAAGCGGGCCAATTCCAGAAAAGCCTCCCAGGCCGCATCACCCAGACGCATGGTCGTCAGCGGTACCTCGATTGCCGTTTTCAGCCCCGCCTGCATCTTCTGCTTTCGCAGCCTCTTCTCCTCTTCGGTCGTCCTCGGCATGCGCAGCCCTTCCATGAACTCATTGAAGGCCGAGGTGTCGGCATCAATCATCGGAATGAGTTTGCCGGTGAGATCGTGCAGGATCGGAATGATTTTTTTTATCTGCGGCTGGACATCGTCGAACTTGCGGACGCCGTGGGTAAGCTTGGCCACCATGGAACCGAGACCGACTCCGGCAGCTGCCAGCGCCGCCGATACCGAACCGCCGCCGGGGGCAGAGGTTCGTGCCGCCACCTCCTCGATGAAATGCCGCAGCGAAAGACCGGCGAGCGGTTCGTCGGGCTCTTCCCGGATGATATACTCGACGATTCTCTCCTCGGGCTTGAAGGGGCCTACCGAGTTGAGACCGAGACGCTCGATGGCCAGTTTGACCTTCTGTTCCTCCTCGTAGACGAACAGGCCCTCTTTGTCGATATAGTAGTCCGCCGCCATGAGCAGGGCCTCGAGCGGCACGACGCCGACGATTTCCGAGCCGACCACGGCCAGGCCCAGTTTTTCGGCATCTTTTTTCACCTCTTCGAAGAGGATATGGATGGGGGTGACGTGGTAGTCGGTGAGATTGACCGTTACCTGGGCCATATTATATTCATCGACGAACCAGCCCATGCCCTTGACTTCCTTGAGCCTGCCGGGCTGGTCGTCTCCGCGGCCGGCTTCCCTCAGGTTGAGGGCAATACGATGGGCCTGATTTGGTGTGGCCAGCAGATTGACATTGTAGGCGATGAGAAATTTACGGGCGCCGGCGGCGGTTATCCCCCATTCGGCAACAAAGCTCTGCGGGCCGTAATCGGGCTTCCATTTCGGATCTTCCAACCGTTGCGGCAAAGCCTCGTATTCGCCCTGGCGCAGATCGGGCAGTTTGCGGCGATAATCCTGCGCCGCCGCCTCCTCGTAGAGGTAGAGAGGGATGTTCAACTCCTCCGAGGCCCTGCGGGCAAAGGTTCTGGCAATCTCGACGCACTCCTCCATGCTGACGCCGGCAACCGGAATGAACGGGCAAACGTCCATGGCGCCGAAACGGGGATGTTCGCCGCTGTGGTTACGCATGTCAATACGTTGGCGGGCGACGCGGGCGCCGGCCAGGGCGCCTTCGATTATGCTTTCCGGATCGCCGACGAAGGTGTAGACGCTCCGATTTGTGGAAGCGCCGGGATCGACGTCCAC
Organism: Desulfopila sp.; assembly: GCA_041642275.1. Classification (GTDB taxonomy): domain Bacteria; phylum Desulfobacterota; class Desulfobulbia; order Desulfobulbales; family Desulfocapsaceae; genus Desulfopila_A. The sequence goes on from JBEPWT010000197.1 coordinate 1,386, forward strand.
CAGCCGGCATCCGTCAACCTCCCGGATGGCGGCGGCGATGGCCTCTATGGTTTCCGTGTTTCTCCCCTCGGAAAAATTGGGGACACATTCGACTATCTTCTTCATGATTATCGTCTCCCTCTGTTCGATTGCGGCAACCCGGCAAATCTGTCAACTCCGACCTCTGATTGCCTCTTTCCCTCGAGCCGATTATCCGGTGCGGACAGGCGCCGTCATGCCGTCATATATTCCCTGTCCAGATGGTCATTTTGCAGCGACTCCCTCGGGGAACACCCGTCGGCCTTTTTTGTACACTTCGACCACGGGCGACACTCCGGCATGATAGGCGAGAATGGCGGGAGTTCTGCCTTCGAGCAGCAATAAATCGGCCTGTTTGCCGACATCGAGACTGCCGGTCTTCTGGGCCATGCCGATGGCATAGGCACTGTTGAGGGTGGCGGCGACAAGCGCTTCGGCTGGCGACATTTCCATGTTGAGCACCGCCAGGCCGATGACGAAGGGCATCGATTCGGTGTAGCTCGATCCCGGGTTGCAGTCGGTCGCCAGGGCCACGGCCAGGCCCCTGTTGATCATCGCCCGGGCATCGGCATAGGATTTTCTCAGGCTGTAGGCCGTTGCCGGCAGCAGGGTGGCCACCACGCCGGCGGCGGCCATGGCCTCCATATTGTTCTCGTTTGCCGCCAGCAGATGGTCGGCGGAGACGGCGCCGATTTCAGCGGCCAGACCGGCGCCGCCCAGGTCATGGACCTCATCGGCGTGCAGTTTGACCCGCATACCCATTTTTCGAGCCGCCGCGAGCAGCCGTCTCCCCTGGGCAATGGAAAAAACACCCTCCTCACAGAAAATATCACACTGTCCGGCGATACCTTGACGCTGTACCGCCGGCAACATCTCGTCGATGACCAGGTCAATAAATTCGTCTGCCCGCCCGCGGTAGGCCGGAGGAATGGCATGCGCTCCCATGAACGTCGGGACGATATCCACAGGGGTGAGTCGGTCGGCGGCACCGATGGCCTCGAGCATTTTCAATTCGTTTTCGGTATCGAGACCATAACCGCTTTTGATCTCCATGGTCGTGGTGCCGAATTCGAGCGCGCGATCAATCTGGTCCAGGGTATTGGCGCGCAACAGTTCGACATCGGCTTCGGCCACAGCCTTGACCGAGGAGAGAATGCCACCGCCGTGACGCAGTATCTCCAGATAGGGAGTGCCGGCAATGCGCAGCTCGAATTCTTCTTCTCTCAGGGCGGCGAAACAGTTATGGGTATGGGGATCGACGAATCCCGGGATGAGGCATCTGCCACCGCAGTCATAGCCGTTTTCGACAATTTGGGCGGACAGGCCGGCGACAACCTCCTTTTCGGCGCCGATCCTCTCGATCATGCCGTCGACGGTTAGCAGCGCTCCATGCTCATGGCAGTCGAGACCGCCCTGCTTTGTTCCGTTCAAGGGCTTGCCGTGGTCAACAGGCGTGAATATTCTGGCGTTTCGAAACAGTAAAGTGGACATGGTCTTCTCCTGGTATCGGCCAAGACTCATTCTTTAAGAGTGGTGTTTATGGCCGATTCGATAAGCGATGTGTCCACCCGGTAGGGGATGGTGATCTGATCGCCGTTGTCGTTTTCCCTGTTGTATTCGGCGGCGACCTGCATGGCGTTGGGGTTGCGGGCCCAGTTGCGGCGGGCGACCCCGCCCATGACATCCCAGCTCATCGCCGATTTGATGATGCCGTCCACCCGGCCGCTGCCGTCAAGCACCAGGCCGAAACCGCCGTTGACGGCATTGCCGATGCCGGTTCCGCCGCCGTTATGCAGGGCGACCAGCGACATGCCGCGGCCGGCGTTGCCGGCAAAGCAGTGGGTGGCCATGTCGGCGCAGACATTGGAGCCGTCCTTGATATTGGCGGTCTCGCGAAAGGGCGAGTCGGTACCGCCCGGGTCGTGATGATCTCGGCCCAGCATGAGCGGACCGACCTCACCCTTGCGCACCATGTCGTTGAACTTCAAGGCTATGGCCGTCCTGCCGCCGGCGTCGGAGTAGAGGATGCGCGCCTGGCTGCCGACCACCATCCTGTTGGCCTGGGCGTCGCGTATCCAGATATAGTTGTCACGGTCCTCGGCCCGGCGGTCCGGGTCGATGCAGGACATAGCCGCCCGATCGGTCTTTTCCAGATCCTCCTTCTTGCCGCTGAGACAGACCCAGCGAAACGGCCCATAGCCGTAGTCGAAGATCGGCCCCATGATGTCCTCGAAATAGGAGGGATAGATGAAGCCGTCCTTTTCATCGACGCCGTTTTTTGAAACCTCGCGGACACCCGCGTCAAAGACCGCCTTGAGAAAGGCATTGCCGTAGTCGAAGAAATAAGCGCCCTGGCCGACGAGCTGCCGCACGGCTTCGATATGTCTTTTCAGGCTCCTGTCGACCCGCTGTTTGAAGGCCATGCGGTCTTCGGCAAGAAGACGGGTCCGCTCTTCGAAACTGATTCCCTGGGGGCAGTAGCCGCCGTCGTAGACGACATGGCAGGAGGTCTGGTCGGAGAGCAGATCGACCTTTACCTTTTCCCCGGCCAGGTATTCGAGAAGATCGACGACATTTCCCTGATAGGCAATCGAGGTGGCCTCGCCGGCGGCCACGGCCTCACGGGCGGTGCCGACCACCTCCTCGAGGCTGTCGGAGACGACGTCCACCCAGCCCTGGCTGTGCCGCGTGGCAATCCGGGATTTGTCAACCTCGGCGGTGATCGATACCGCTCCTGCGATTTTTGCCGCCTTTGGCTGGGCGCCGCTCATCCCGCCCAGACCGGAGGTGACGAACAGCAGTCCGGAAAGATCGCCGTCCGGGGCGACCCCGCACATCCGCCTGCCGGCATTGAGCAGGGTGTTGTAGGTACCATGGACAATGCCCTGGGGACCGATATACATCCAGCCGCCGGCGGTCATCTGGCCGTAGGAGGAGACGCCCATCTGCGCCGCAATCTCCCAGTCATCACCATTGTCGTACATCCCCACCATCAAGCCGTTGGTGATGATCACCCTGGGGTTGTCGGGACTCGAGCGAAAGAGCCCCAGCGGATGCCCGGACTGCATGACCAGCGTCTGTTCCTCACTCAGCTGCCGCAGGTATTTCTGAATGAGAAGGTATTGCATCCAGTTCTGACAGACGCTGCCGGTTTCGCCGTAGGTCACCAGTTCGTAGGGGTAGAGAGCCACATCGAAATCGAGGTTGTTGTCCATCATCAGCTGAAAAGCCTTTCCGGCAAGACACTTCCCCTGGTATTCGTCGATGGGTCTGGCCTTGATTTCCTGCCGGGGACGGAACCGGTAACCGTAGATCCTGCCCCGGGTCCGTAACTCTTCGAAAAATTCCGGGATAAGCGTTTGGTGGTGTTCTTCAGGAATATAGCGAAGAGCGTTTTGCAAGGCCACGGCGGTCTGATTCCTGTTCAGCCTGTAGCCCCGGTCGGGGGCCCTGCGTATCCCCTTTTTGAACTCGCATTGTGTAGGAAGATCACCATCGAGCTGAATACTCATCGATGCCCTGACGTCGCTGTTGTTCAGCATGGTTCCCGCCTCCTTCGACAAAATTATTGTTGCGCCGACCTCTCTGAGCATATCTGTAATCAGGGTAGCACAGAGATAATGTATATACAACCAGATTTTCCCTGCCCTTACCGGTTTTTTACAGCCCTTGCCACTCCAGCGGCGAAGGCGGCGGAATTTCGGCGTCAGCCACGGAGCAGCACCACCTTAGCCACGGAAACCATCTCCCTGAAACCATCCTCTCGGTGCCGGATACAGGAGTGCTCCTGAGCTTTCACAAAAGACGGGCCACGGAAAAAACTTGCAAAATTACTTGATGGTATATACATTCAAAACTGTCACCGATACCACTATTCGTCCGCCGTTAGGCCCGAATATCACATCCTGAGGAATCGAGGTCATGGAAAAAACCGCCACTTTGATGCTGACACCCGGAGAACTGACTCTCAGTCAGATGCGCCTGATAAACCGCCGTCCGCTGCAAATGAAGCTTGTTCCCGAGTGTATTGCCGGCATACTGGAATCCTCCGAGACCGTCCGTAAAGTCATCGACCAGGGCCGGATAATCTACGGCGTCAATACGGGCTTCGGCCTGCTTGCCAATACCATAATCCCTGCCGAAGAACTGGAAAACCTGCAGCACTCCATCGTCCTCTCCCATGCCGCCGGCATCGGCGAATGCATGGATGAATCGACGGTTCGCCTGATCATGGCTCTGAAAATCAACAGCCTGGCACGAGGTTATTCGGGAATTCGACTCGAGGTCATCCAGGCCCTTCTCGCCCTGTTCAACGCCGGCGTCTCTCCCTGTATCCCGCAGAAAGGCTCTGTCGGTGCTTCCGGTGATCTGGCGCCGCTGGCCC
>JBEPWT010000198.1:0-5718 GCA_041642275.1 Desulfopila sp.
ACGGGCACCATAGACGGTCAGGTTTTTATTGACATAGCCGACAACGGCAGGGGAATGGATGCCGAAACCGCAGAACGGATTTTTGACCCGTTTTTCACCACCAAGGCAGAGGTAAAAGGAATTGGTCTGGGGCTGTCGGTCAGTTATGGAATAATGAACAGGCACCATGGAAAAATAGTCGTCGAGAGCGAGCCCCAAAAGGGTTCGACTTTCAGAATTCTTCTTCCACTCAGGAGACCAGGTGATGCTCAAGAATACGATACTTTTGGTCGATGATGAGGAGGTCATACTTGAGTCTTTGTCCCGGGACCTTGAATATCAAGGATTCTCGGTCGACACAGCCGAGGATGGCCGCCAGGCGATCGTATTGCAGGAGAAGAACGAGTATAACCTGGTGATCACCGACCTGATGATGCCGGGACTCAGCGGAATCGATGTCCTGCAGAAAGTGAAAAGCGCCAGCCAACATACCGGGGTCTTCCTACTCACCGGTTACGGGGACATGGAATCGGCAATCGAAGCACTCAGGCTTGGGGCCGATGATTATTTGATCAAACCCTGTAATCCCGATGAGTTTTCTCTGAGAATTTCTCGTTTTATCGAAAAACAGGAAGCACTGCGGACCATACGGCTCTATGAGAATATCCTGCCCATCTGCGCCTACTGCAAAAGCATACGTGATGATACGGGTGTAGTACCGGGAAAAGGCGAGTGGGTCTCTGTTGAAACATATATTTCCAGAAGAAGCGGTATCATGTTTTCCCACGGCATTTGCCCCAGGTGCTTTGAGGAACACCAAGACGACTGAAAGCCTCCGGCCCGAGCCGGCCCGAGCCTTTGCGGCAGATCATATACCGAAGTTAGTCTGTCGGCGCAACCCTTCTCCAAAGTCAAAGACATAGACGCTGGCAACCGCCCATCGTTTCCCCCTGCCCCACATTGCCTCATTTTTGTCCTGCTTGTCTTTCCGTCATTGAACCGTCTGAAGAAAAACGGCAGCGGTATTGAAATTACCGATACATCCGCCCACACTCATCCATATTTCCAATTTGACGGATAAATTTTATCTATGGTAATTGAATGGTTCCATATGAAAGCTGTCAGGAGGTCCTTCAGATCCATGATTACCGATCGCCTGGCGAAACCAAGTCTCACCGCTTCTCGAGGGAGTGGGTGCGAGTGAATATGAAATCCCATGAAAACCATTGACCGGCTCTATACACTCTGCCGATGGACGCTGGGCATCCTTTTTATCTATGCCGGCGCCACCAAACTGCTGGAACCGGTGGTCTTCGCCGTCCTGGTCGAGGCCTACGGCATCGTCCCCGAGGTGCTGCTGATGCCGGTGGCCATCGTTTTACCGCTGCTGGAAGTCATAGCCGGCATCGGTCTGCTGCTGGACGTCCGCGGCAGCCTGGCCGTGATTGCCGGCCTGCTGCTGCTGTTTATGGCCATACTGGTTTACGGCATCTGGATGGGGCTGGATGTGGACTGCGGCTGTTTCGGTCCCGAAGATCCGGAAGCCGAGGCCTTTCACGGTCTGAGATTGGCCCTGTTTCGGGATCTGGCCATGATGGCCGGAGTAATCTTCATATATGCCTGGCGCCGGTATCGTGCCATAGAGCCGGTCGCTGTCAGAAACAGTGTTGCTCAAGCTACTCAACTGCTCAGTAAAAGGAGAAAAGAAGATGCCTGTATGTAAATCAATGCTGAAAATGTCACTGGTTGTCTGTCTGGTTGCCGGGATGGCGGCTCCTGCCGGGGCCTTTCTCAGCAACAAGTTTGAACAGGAAGTGGAATTGGAAACAGCCGCCGTCAAACTGGTCCGGGAAGTACAGCGCGGCGGCTATGACGTGGTAACCACCGAAGAGCTGAAAAGCTGGATGGATTCCGGCAAAGAGATGCTGATCGTCGACACCATGCCCTACGAGGACAGTTACAAAAAACAGCATGTGCCCGGTGCGGTCCAGTTTCTCTTTCCCATTCCGGACATGTTGGAATGGGACGTCAAGGAAACAGATGGCAAGACCCTGGATGATTACACCGCACTGCTGGGCGAGGACAAAGGCAAAACCATCGTTATCTATTGCGGCTTCGTTAAATGCACCCGCAGCCACAACGGCGCCGCCTGGGCCGTCGATCTCGGCTACGAGAACGTCTATCGCTATCCCGGCGGCATCTTTGCCTGGAAGGGCGCGGGGTATCCCATTGCCACAGCCGAGTAGCAGAACGGGCTTTTGCCGAATCCGATGATGACAAAGGACTGCATTTCCCGGACCACCGAGGCCGAGGCGGTTATCTCTCAGATTAGACAGCGCGCGGAAAATCTCTACCTCACCCGCCAGCTGCTCTGCGCCGAGGCGGTTGTGGTGACCCTGAACAGGGCCCTTGACGGCGGCCTGAGCGAAGCCCAGGCCGTGGCCGTTGCCGCTCCCTTCAGCGCCGCCCTGGGAGAGAGCGGCTGTATATGCGGTGCCCTGAGCGGCGCCGTGCTGGCCTGCGGCCTCTTTGTCGGCAACGATCAGCCCTACCGGAAGCGCAAACGCATGCGCGAGAACGCCCGGCAGCTGCACGATGCCTTCAAAGCCGCCAACGGCGCCACCTGCTGCAGGGTGCTCAGCCGCAATATCCGGGATCAGCGACAGAACCATTTCCTGCAGTGCGCCCGTTTCACCGCGGAAGGCGCGGAAATGGCCGCGAGATTGATTCTCTGCCAAAGACCCGATATCCGCTGCGCCGAGGATGGGTTTCTGCAGACAATCGATGGTCGAATCACCGCCTTGATGACGCGGCTGCGCCGGCTTGTCTGTCAAAAGGAGTAACCGGCCTTCGCCGAAAACGAGGATTTTTATCGGCCCCTGCAGGAAGTATCAAAAATACCCCCTGGATATTCCAGAGTAAGTTTTTTTGTACTCGACCATGACATTTGATACACTGTAGGCTTTTCAGCCTGGGATCCTGCATTATATACCGGAAAAGGTCGCCGTGTCTTCCTGGACTGGCGGCGTAGTCTGAAGAGGTCCCCTGACAATGAGCAAACCAATGGATCGATATACATCGTGGAATTCATTTTTGTCTGTCCGAAGCAAAGTATGACATTTACAAGTGCCGACTTTGAAATCATCGAAAACCGGGGGCTGGTTTGCGACTCTTCCGGCAACAGGCACCTGGACGCCAAGGTCGAGCTCAACGGGCCCTGCCCCTTCTGCGGCGAAAAACACAGGTATCATGCAAGCGAACTGCCCTGCCCCTTTGAGAACCCGAAAGACGATTGAGCCAATCAGGAAAATATTTCATGGATAATACCAAGAAAATTCAGCTGACAAAAACGGTAACCGGTTCCGGCTGAGCCTCCAAGCTGGCTCCGGGGGACCTGGACAAAGCACTGTGCGGCATGGCCTTTCCCGTCGACGAAAACGTCCTCATCGGACTGGACCGGGCCGACGACGCCGGCGTCTATCGCATATCCGATGAGCTGGCCCTGATTCAGACGGTGGATTTTTTCACCCCGATTGTCGATGACCCCTACTGGTTCGGGCAGATCGCCGCCGCCAATGCCTTGAGTGATGTCTACGCCATGGGCGGGGTGCCGAAAACCGCCATGAATCTTGTCGCCTTTCCGGCCAAGACCATGGATTTGAGCGTGCTGCGGCAAATTATCCAGGGCGGTGTCGACAAGCTCGAAGAAGCCGAGGTTGTTCTTCTGGGCGGGCACAGCATCGAGGATATGGAAATCAAGTACGGCCTTTCCGTAACCGGCTTCATTCACCCGAAACAAGTGCTGGCCAAAAAGAATCTGAGGGTTGGAGACCGCCTGGTTCTGACCAAACCGCTGGGCACCGGTATCATCAACACAGCCATCAAGGCGGACATGGTTTCAGACCGCCTGGCAGCCGAGATGATCCGCCTGATGGCCGCTCTCAACCGGGATGCCGCCAGGATCATGACCACTTTCGATGTCAGCGCCTGCACCGACATCACCGGTTTCGGTCTGCTTGGCCACCTGGCGGAAATGGTTCAGGGATCGGCATGCGGTGCCAGGATTGTTTCCGGTCGGGTGCCGGTCATTGCCGAAGCCCTCGAATTCGCCGCCATGGGACTCATCCCCGCCGGCGCCTACAACAACAGGGCATTTCGTGAAAAGATGATCACCTTCGCCGCGGCAGTGCCGCGGACGCTCCAGGACGTATTGTTCGATCCCCAGACATCCGGCGGCCTGCTGATCAGCGTCAGCGAGGCCGACTGCGCCGACCTGATCGCCGCCCTGCGGGACGAGGGCATCGCCGCTGCCGCCGCCATTGGCGATATTGTCGACAGCCGGCAGGAGATGATTGCTGTTGTCTGAACCTCTTTGCACAAACCGCTACAACCACAATCACCTTCAGACTTGCTTCAACAAATTGATATTAAACGTTATGTGTAACAACCCGCCTGTTTTTCATGAAATGCTCGGGATAAGTGTTCAATCAGGAGGTATTTGCAATGAAAGAAATTGATGCCAGGAATCTGGCCTGTCCGGCACCTGTCCTGCAAACCAAGGCGGCTTTGCAAAAAGAAGGTGGCGGCGACGTCAGAGTGGTGGTCGACAATGGCGCGTCCCAGCAGAATGTTCAACGGTTTCTCGAATCCCAGGGGTTTGCAACGGCGCTGGAACAATCAGGTGCCGACTACATCGTCATCGGCACCGGCGGTTCGACCGCGGCGCCGCAACCACAGCCCGGCCAGGCAGATGCGGGCGGCAGCGAAAAGATCATGGTCATGTGTGCCACGGACCGGCTGGGTTTCGGCGACGACGAGCTCGGCCTGAAGCTGATGGTCAATTTCCTGCGTACACTCAAGGAAATGGGCGATGACCTGTGGCGGCTTGTCTTTGTAAACAACGGCGTCAAACTCGCCATCGAGGGTTCGGAGGTGCTCGAAGACCTGAAGGCCTATGAGTCCCGAGGACTTACAATCCTGGTCTGCGGTACCTGCCTCGACCACTTCGACCTCCTGGAAAGCAAGCGCGTCGGCGAGACGACCAACATGCTCGATATCGTAACCTCCATGCAGTTGGCCGATAGAGTAATCAATCTCTGATACCCGGGTTCCGGGGGGGGCAGGTCTTGCTTTTTGACTTTTTCTCCTTCTCTCTCTGCACTATTCTGCTCACGGTGGAATAATGCAGATTGACCTTGGAGGCGATTTCCTGCTGAGAGTAACCATAGTGCAGACAGGCCCTGGCGATCGCCTTATTCCGCTCAGGCTTTGCCTGGGTGGCAGGAAACAGTTGGGAAAGCCGGGGACGTCCGGCAAAGCGCGCCCTGCGGGGAATCTCCATCTCGCCGCTTTTTCCTCTTAGATAAGGCGACAGCTTTTCCACAAAGCCTTCACCGCCGAGAATACTTTGCCCTGCAAGATTCTTCCAGGGTGATTCCTTGCCAATTCCCGCCATGACAAAGTTTCGGTATCGGTTCTGAGCGTTCTCCCGGGTTGTGCCGAACTGGGAGAGAATCCAATCGATACAGAGAAACGGGACCTTGTTCGTGATACCGGCCGTTGCACCATAGCTCGACCACGGATAGCCGGCAGGGGAAGCCGAAAGTCTCGCTCGAACCGGATTCAAGACAATGTACCGGCACAACTCCAGCAGGTAGCTTTCTTTTTCAACAAGAATCGATTTATACCTCCCCTGAAACAGATGCCCTACCTGGCTGTGTCGTCGATTGAACCTCTGTG
>JBEPWT010000199.1:0-5665 GCA_041642275.1 Desulfopila sp.
CGCATAATCAATGCCAGCAGGCGCCAGCGCATAGCCAGTGGTTCCGGCACAACCGTCACCGACGTCAACAGGGTCTTGAAAAGCTATACGGCAATGTTGAAAATGATGAAGAAGATGCGCGGCAAGCCTGGATTCGCCTCGAGCAAAAAGCGCCGGAAAATACCCAAGGGTCTCAAACGTTAACAACAGCGTTCACAACGATTATTTTACATTTTTTTCCATATTTATTACTCTAACCGGAGGATTTACCTGGAATGGCAGTTCGTATCCGATTGACAAGACTAGGCAGAAAGAAAAAACCTTTCTATCGTATTATCGTGGCAGACAGCGAATGCAAACGCGATGGAAAATTCCTCGACATTGTCGGCACCTATGACCCCCTGCAGAATCCTGCCGGCATACAGATCGACAATGACAAGCTGCAGGACTGGCTTGGCAAAGGCGCCGTGCCGACGACGACGGTGAAAAGCCTTATCAAGAAAAACGTGGTAAGTGAATAGGGTCCCCGATGCAAGAACTGGTAGATCATATCGCCCGCTCGCTCGTCGATAAGCCCGATGAGGTCAAAACCGTCGAAAAGGTAGAGGAAGACGCGCTTACCATCGAGCTTACCGTCTCCCAGGAAGATTTGGGCAAGGTCATCGGCAAGCAGGGCCGTACGGCCCGGGCGATGAGAACGCTGCTTGCGGCGGCGGCAGAAAACGAAGGCAAGACGACCCGACTGGACATCCTCGAATAAGAGGAGCAGCATGGCCATGGCCGATGTTTTTACTTTTCCCGAAGAACAATTTCTTCTGGTGGGAAAGATCACCAAACCTCACGGCCTGAAAGGCGAGGTCAAGGTTTTTGCCTACTCCGGGGACTCGGCCCTGCTGGTACAGCACCCAAGGACGGTACTGGTGGACAGCGACGGCCGACTTTCGCCGGAGCGCGTCGTCGAGCGATCCAGGGTGCAGGGCCGGCTGGCCATACTCAAGCTCGGCGGCATCGACAGCCGGGATGAGGCGCAGCGGCTGCAGGGAGCCGGCATGCTCATCTACAAAGTGGATCTGCCGGCCGCCGAAGATGACGAGTATTACTGGTACCGGCTCTACGATCTGCCGGTGAAGACCGATGAGGGCAGATATCTGGGATGCGTGGACTCGATTTTTTCCAACGGCGCCCAGGACATCATGATCGTCCGCGACGGCCAGTCGGAATATCTTATACCGCTCATCGATTCGGTCATCAAGGAGCAGACAGAAGAGGGTGTGGTCATAACACCGCCCCCGGGGCTCCTGGAAATAAATGCCGGGGAACAGGAATAGAGGGGATCTCCCCCGATGATTTTTGACATACTGACCATTTTCCCGAACCTGCTGGAATCGCCGCTGAATGAGTCGATCATCCGCAGGGCGCGGCAACAGGGCAGCATCGCTATCAATATTACCGATATACGCGATTTTGCCGCCGACAAGCACGCCATGACCGACGACCGACCCTTTGGCGGCGGCGAGGGAATGGTCATGAAGCCGGAACCGCTCTCCGCCGCTCTCAGGAGTGTCGCCAGGGCAGGCGCTAAACCGCCGGTGATACTGCTGACGCCCCAGGGCAGGACCTTCTCTCAGGAGAAGGCCAGGCAATTGGCCCGCGAGCCGCAACTGATCCTCATATGCGGCCGATACGAAGGGGTCGACGAACGTTTCCGACGACTCTACGTCACCGAGGAACTGTCCATAGGCGATTTTATCCTCACCGGCGGGGAACTTGCGGCCTTGGTCGTCATCGATGCGGTAACGCGGCTGCTGCCGGGCGTGCTCGGCTGTGCCGCCTCGGCGGAGAATGACACCTTCAGCAGAAACCTGCTGAAGCACCCGCAGTATACGCGTCCGCGGGTATTCGAAGGCCTCGAGGTACCGGCGGAGCTGTTGTCGGGCGATCACCGCCGCATCGAGGAGTATCGGTTTCTGGCCTCGGTCCGGCGGACGCTGGCCAAGCGGCCGGAGATGTTGAAGCGTGAGGTTTTCTCGGCGGCGGAAAAACGGTTGCTGATACAAAACGGCCTCCATGAGGCCATAGCCGGTTACAGGGACGTAGAAGGTTCATGCAGGAAGTAGACAGAAGCAGTGTCGCCATCGCTCTGATACATCATCCGGTTCTTGGCAGAAAGGGGGAGACCATAGGTTCGGCCGTCACCAACCTCGACCTGCACGACATTGCCCGGATAGCCCGAACCTACGGCGTCAGCCGTTACTTCGTGGTAACACCGTACGAGGATCAGCGGAAACTGGTTGCGGAAATTCTGGCGCACTGGCAGAGCGGCCACGGCTCGACATACAATCCTGCGCGCAAAGAGGCCTTCAGCGTGGTGGAACAGGCGAATTCGCTCGAGGACGTCATCCGCACCATGACGAATGTGTATGAACGCAAACCGGCACTTGTCACCACCAGTGCCAACACCCAGGAAAACAGCGTCGGCTATGCTCAGGCGCGGCAACGAATAGGCGAGGGGGAACCGACCCTTCTACTCTTTGGGACCGCGCACGGACTGGCCGCCGAGATAACCCGGATGGCAGATTACACCCTGCCGGCCATAGCCGGCCGGACGGGATACAACCACCTCTCCGTACGCTCTGCCGCAGCCATCATCTGCGACCGGCTGCTGGGAGAGGCAATCAGTTAATGTTCACGGAAGCACTAATATAAACGTTCAATAAAACTAAAGAAATGTTATGAGTTCAATCATCTACAAAATCGAAGAAGAGCAGCTGCGGCAGGATATTCCGGATTTCAGACCGGGGGACACGGTCAAGGTCCATATCCGCATCATCGAGGGTACCAAGGAACGTGTACAGATTTTCCAGGGCGTCGTCATCAAGCGCAAGCGCGGCACCATGGACGCCTCCTACACCGTTCGCAAGATCTCTCACGGCGTCGGTGTCGAGAAGACCTTCGCCATGCACAATCCACGCATCGAGAAAATCGAGGTCGTCTCCCGCGGCCGGGTACGCAGGTCGCGACTTTTCTATCTGCGCAGCAGAAGAGGCAAGGCCGCGAGGATCCGCGAACGTTCGACCCGTTAACATGGGTATTTGCCCCAGGGGGAGTGCCGTCGCCGACCGCGACATCTCCCCTGGGCAAAACATGGACAAGACAGGTGACTTCGCTATTCAATATCCTGCCGCCAGACCACGACAATTTTCAGTTCGAGAGAAAATTGCGCCGTCGCGGCTTCACCTGCGTTGCCGGCACCGATGAAGTCGGCAGGGGTCCCCTTGCCGGACCGGTTGTCGCCGCCTGCGTCTCACTGCCGCCGGAGTGCGACCCCAGCCCCTTCGTCGACTCCAAAAACACCACGCATGAACAGCGGCTCGAGCTTGCGCATCGCCTCTATGAAAACGGCGCGGCCATGGGAATCGGCGTTGTCTCGCACAAACGAATCGATGCCATCAATATTCTTCGGGCCTCTCTGCTGGCCATGAAGCTCGCCGTCTACCATCACACCGCCATAGCCGGCAGACCCGATTATCTGCTGGTCGACGGCAAATTCGAAGTGCCGCTGCAAATCGCCCAGCAGGCGCTCATCAAAGGTGAATCCTGCAGCGGTTCCATCGCCGCCGCCTCGATTATAGCCAAGCTCTACCGGGATGCGCTGATGAACACCCTCCATCAAAAATATCCCCGCTACGGTTTTCTCCACAATAAGGGATATGCTACCCGCTTCCACCGGCAAGCCATTGCCGAATTCGGCCCCTGCCCGGTGCACCGGCTGAGCTTTAAAGGAGTGCGGGAATTTGTCCTCTAAGAGAATTCTGCTGGGCAAAACAGGCGAGGACCAGGCCTGCCGCTTCCTCAAAAGAAAGGGCTACTCCATTGTCCAGACCAATTACCGCACCAGGTGCGGCGAGATAGACATTATTGCCAGGCAGGGACCGGTTCTGGTATTTATCGAGGTCAAGACCAGGCGGAGCAGGTCTTTTGGCTCCCCCCTTTTGGCCGTTACTGAAAAAAAACAACGGCAAATCAGCATGGTGGCTCAGGAGTACCTGAGTAAAAACAAGCTCTTTGAAACCGATGCCCGTTTCGATGTCGTCGGTATGCGCATTGATGCATCAGACCATGCGGAGATAGAGCATATCGAAAACGCGTTTGAACTCAGCTACGGCCAGTAAATGAACCATTTCAACTCCCGCAGGCAGAATGGACATGCCAGGCCGCCGATCGGCATCACCATGGGGTGCCCGGTGGGCATAGGCCCGGAGATCATCCTCAAATATTTTCAGGAAGCCGAAAGAGACGGCGGCGGCGGCTGTATCGTCATAGGCGACCGCGGCGTGCTCGAAAAGACGGCGGCAAGCCTCAATATCGACCTCCGCTGCTATGCCTGGAAACCCGGTCAGGCTCTCAAGGAATCAGCCATTGCCGTGTATGAAGTCTCCAACCTCGCCTTCGACGGTCTCCGGTGGGGCAAACCGACGGCGGCAACCGGCAAGGCGATGGGCGTCGCCATCGAAGAAGCGGTGCGGCTCTGCCAGCAGCATCACATAGAGGGGATGGTCACCTGCCCTATTTCCAAACAGGCGCTGCAGCAGGCCGGCTACAGATATCCCGGCCATACGGAGATGCTCGCCGATCTCACCGGCGATGACTTTTTCACCATGATGATGGCCGGACCGAAACTGCGGCTTACCCTGGTCACCATCCACTGCGGTTTCAAAGACATACTTGCTCGACTGGACACTGCAGCCATTCTGCAGCGCATAGAGCTTACCCACTCCTCGCTCATCACCGACTTCGCCCTGCACCGGCCCAAAATCGCCGTGGCCGGCATCAATCCCCATGCAGGTGAAAACGGCGTTATCGGCTCGGAGGAGGAAACCGTCATCGCCCCGGCGGTGGAGGCAGCCAGGCAGCTGGGCATTGACGCCCAAGGCCCCTTTCCCGCCGACACCATCTTCCTCAAAGCCGCCGCCGGCCGATTCGACGCGGTGGTCTGCATGTATCACGACCAGGGACTGATCCCGTTCAAACTGCTGCATTTCAACGACGGGGTCAATATCACCATCGGTCTTTCCATTGTCCGGACCTCGGTGGATCACGGCACAGCCTACGACATCGCCGGCCAGGGCGTGGCCAGCGCCCTGAGTTTGCAGGCCGCCGTCTTGCTTGCAGCTGAAATAGCTACAAACCGGATGAAGAAAGGAGCCGGCCGATGAGCATGGACGGCATGGCCCGGCAAGAGATGACGGGATCGCGGCAGAGCCCGCAGAAAAGGGAGAAAGGGGTGCTCATCGTCTTCGAGGGAATCGACGGCACGGGCAAATCGACCCAGCTGCAGCTGCTGGCAGACTATCTCCGGCAGCAGGGGCACACCGTCGTCACCACCAAGGAACCCACCGAAGGAAAATATGGCCGCCGGATTCGAGAGCTCTACCGCAATCGCACCATGGTCACCAAAGAAGAGGAACTGGAGCTGTTTCTTCTGGACCGGCGCGATCACGTGCACAAGGTGCTCGGCCCGGCGCTTTGCCGGGGGGAAACGGTGCTCTGCGACCGCTACTACCTTTCGACCATAGCCTATCAGGGCGCAGCCGGCATGGATATTGACGACATTGCCGCAAAAAATGCGTTTGCCCCCAGACCCGATCTGGCATTGGTCTTTCAACTGCCTCCCGAGTCCTCGATC
>JBEPWT010000200.1:0-5570 GCA_041642275.1 Desulfopila sp.
TTGGCCTCGGGCGGATAGAAATACTCCTTCATGGCCTCGGTGAACACTTCGCTGGCGATCAGAATTTTTTCGTAGTCGAGATCCAGGGTGTAGTCGGTGCCTTTGAGGGCGTGGATCATCGAGAGGATATCGGGCTGGCAGGTTCCGCCGCTCAATGGACTCTTGGCCAGGTCGACACCGGTGGCGCCGCCTTCGATGGCCGCCAGGTTCTGGGAGATGCCAAGTCCGGCTGTATCATGGGTATGGAACCAGAGGATGGTGTCCTCCGACACGATTTTTCGGGCCTGCTTAAAGGTCTCAAAGACCTTGCGCGGATTACAGGTGCCCGAGGCGTCCTTGAAGCAGATGGAATGGAAGGGAATTCCGGCATCGAGAATCTGCTGGAGACGGTTCATGTAGAATTCCGGATCATGGGCGCCGGAGCAGCCCGGGGGCAGATCCATCATGGAGATGACCACCTGGTGGTTGAGGCCGTGATGGGCGATGCGCTCGCCGGAGTACTCGAGATTGCGGACGTCGTTTAAGGCGTCGAAGTTGCGGATGGTGGTGATGCCGTGCTTCTTGAACATCTTGGCATGGAGATCGATGATATCCCGGGGGGCCTGGCTGAGGGCGACGACGTTGATGCCGCGGGCCAGGGTCTGGAGGTTGCAGTCGGACCCGACCTCTGCCCGGAAACGGTCCATCATGTCGAAGGCGGACTCGCCGCAGTAGAAGAAAAGACTCTGGAACCTGGCCCCGCCGCCGGCCTCGATATAGGTAATGCCCGCATCCACCGTCGCCTGGACTGCCGGCAAGAAATCATCCGTCAATACCCGTGCCCCGAATACAGATTGAAAACCGTCCCGGAAAGACGTGTCCATAAATTTAATTACTTTTTTGCCCACAGTTTTTCTCCTTTAGAATTGTTCCCGTATGAAAGATTGAATCTATCGATACCGTATCAGGCGTGAATCAACAGGCACGCATTGTGTCCGCTTCGAAGGCGGCTATTGCCGCGGCTATGACGGCAATATCGTCTTCGTCGTCTGCGGTGGTGCGGACGGTTCTCGCCTCGATCTCCCGCTTTTTCTTGGCCTTGGCGGCAGCGGCCAGCAGCTTGCGTTCCCTTTCTATGGCCTCGAATTCCCGCGCCGTATGCTCCCTGGTCAGTCTGGAGATCAGTTGCAGCAAGAAAATCATCAAACAGAGGAACAGCAGGACCGTTCCCATGCCCACGAACATGAGCTTTATCCCTTCAAAAATCATACAGATAGCCTCGAGTGATGGAGGCCGGAGGACCGGCCTTCGGTTGCGTTACTGGCGGTTGTCGGATCCTGTCGAGCCGGCAGGCGGCTAAGATTCGTAAATGGCGTATTTGGTCTTTTCTCCGAGAAGCCTGTCTATCTGGCTCTGGATGCTCTTGCGCTTTTCGTTGTTCACCCAGTTTTCCCAGTCCTCGATGGATCGCCAGGTGCTGATGACCATGCTTTCGTCTTTCTTGTCCACACGTTTCAGTGTTTCGCCGGAAATATAGCCGGGCTGGTTGATGGTCAAGCTGCGCAGTTTTTTCAAAAGGACCGTCAGTTCAATGATATTGTTTTCTGAAACCTTCCTTTTGATGAATATTTTGACCGACATAATACCTCCTTCCAGGGCTGAATATCGATGAATGTCGTGCTGCTTGGCAAAGCGAAATATGACAGGTGCGGATCAGGGTCTGAAAAATATACCTTTTTCTATATAGAAATACCATCGACAAGTCAATTATTAACACAGAACAACCTGATGAGTAATTATTAACCGTGACTCAAAAAAAAATTATCGGTTGATGCAGGCGCCCGCCGTCATGCCGGTACATGTAAGACCGGGCCGTGACGACCCCGGCTGACGTTGCTCTTTCTTGGCATAATGATGCAAATTAGCCGTGATCGAGACGAAGAGACAGGCGGCAGCGGGCTGGCTTCAGGGCTGTGAGATTGGCATCAGTATAATGGAATCAGCAGCCGGAGGCAAGAAGGCGAAGCCGGTTTTCGTAAGCTCCGGCCTGCCCCGCCGGTTAAGCGTCGGTGAATTGCTTTCCGGCTCCGCCGGGGGCCTTTATCGGCCTATGGCCTTTACCGAGGCGAATTCCGGTTCGTGCAGCGGCAGGATAATATCGGCCATCTCCTTGACCTTGAGCATGGTATCATAGGCTTCATAGGAGTTGACGGTAGTGCCGGGGGGAATGACCTCCATTTCCATGGCCCTGATCTGCACGGGGGGCTCGAAATTCTCTTTGATAACACAAAAACCGGTTATGGCCGCCTTGCCCCTGGCGGTCTCTATGAAGACCGTCATGCCGCCGGGCGTATGTATCGGCGTATGCATAACCGAAATGCCGGGGAGTATCTCTTTGTCCTCACCGACGGTTTCGATCTGTCCGTTCTCTTCTATTTCGAGGATAAAGTCTTCCACGTAGCGATAATCAAGGGGATGGTATTTGCGGATGGTCTCCAGCTCTTTCTCGTGAATGTAGAACGTGGCATTGGTGCATTTGTAGTCATTTTCGCAATGATCGCTGTGGAGATGGGTGTGGATGACGATATCGATATCCTCCGGACGCAGGTTGAACCCGGCCAGGCCGTCTTCGAAGCTGAGAATGGGACCGCCGATGGCTTCCTCCCGTTCCCTTGACTGCACCGGGTGCATTTCACCGGTATCCACCAGGATTTTATTATCTCCGCCTTCTATGTACCAGCAGTAGATGGGAACGGTGCAGGGGGTGCCGTAATTGTGTTGATAGGTCATCATGCCCTTGTCGAAAACCTTGGTGCCCATGACAATGGGATGTATGATATAGGTTGTCATATGTGCCTCCTGTGGAGTAGGAATTCTTCGGACGCTCCTCACCAACATTATTACGCCACGAACCGTATGTCAAAGTCAATTCCCCCCGGGCTAACCCGGATATTTCACGAGTTGCGATGGTCTGCCAGTCGAGCAGACCTGTGATTGGTCCTAAAAAAAGGCTTTTTTATCGGGAAAATGGTGGTAGGATCTGCCCTTGCATTGCGGTCTTCCGGAAATCAGGTATGCCGCAAGCGGACAATTCTCGCAATTCTCGAGAGCCTATGCGGCAGAAGCAGAGGCGCCGGCCGGAAAAGGCGGCTGGCCGCGGATTAACATCACAAGAGAAACACAATCGATGAAGACAGACACTATTCCCCTTAACGAGCGGATCATCGTCGCCCTCGATGTGGCAAGCGACGGACAGGCCAGAGAAGTGGTCAAAAAATGCGAGGCCCATTGCCGCTATTTCAAGGTGGGGCTGCAGCTTTTCATGGCCAACTGGTTTCATACCGTCGACTGGATCGTCGACAGGGACCATAAGGTAATGCTCGATCTCAAATTCTTCGATATACCCGAAACGGTGAAGCTGGCGGTGGAGCAGGTAAACAGCCGGGGGGTGAGCATGGCTACCATCCATGGCAATGATCCGATAATCCGGGCGGCGGTGGAGGCTGCGACCTCGATGAAACTGCTGGCGGTGACGGTTTTGACCAGTTTCGGCGAGGAGGATATGCGCGAGATGGGCATGAGCCGCTCCGTGGAGGATCTGGTCTACTATCGGGCCAGAAGGGCGCTGGATCTTGGCTGCGCCGGCGTCGTTTCCTCGGGGCTCGAGGCGGGCAGGCTGCGGAGCGGACTGGGAGAAAAACTTCTCATCGTCACCCCGGGTATTCGTCCCGGAGCCAACGTCAATGTCGGCGACGATCAAAAGCGGATTGTCACCGCCGGCAGGGCCATAGGCGACGGCGCCGATCATCTGGTGGTCGGCCGGCCCATCACCCAGGCGGCCGATCCGAGTGCTGTTATTGCCTCCATGCAGGAAGAAATAGCAGCGATGCTGGAATAAGCGGCTGCCTACAAGAGAAAGGAGGGGGACAGGAAAGTCTTCAGTCGACGCAGGGCGGTTTGCTCAAGCTGGTAGATAGAGCCCCTGGTAACCCCGTAAGCCGCCGCTATATCAACGACGGACTGCTCCTGCCCGTGGTAGGGGTCAAGACCGTAGCGGCGCTTGATCACATCGGCGCTTTTGGCTGAAAGCAGTTTGTCTATGGCTGATGCCAGCAGATCTCTGGTTTCACTGTTTTCCAGCTGTTCTTCGAGACAGGGGCCTGCCGCCGGCAGCAGGCTGCGGCAATCGCCCTCCGGCGAGGCTGTTTGGGCGGTGGCGCGGCAGAGTTCCTCGTAGGCGTCGGTGGCCTGCTCCGGGCCCCGGTCTCTGGCCTGTCGGGAGACTTTCTCCACCAGGTGAGAGGATATGCGGATAAGCCTCCCTTCCAGGGCCTGCCGCTGGATCTCCTTGAGGACCCAATGGGCGGCATAGGTGGAAAAGCGGATTCCCAGGGAGGGGTGGTAGCGATAAGCCGCCCTGGCAATGCCGAAATTGCCGATTTGCCGGGCATCTTCGGCGGAGATGGAGTGTTGGTAAACAGTGCTGATCCTGCCCGTCATTTTCTGTACCATGCCCAGGGAGAGAAGCATGTAGATATTGCGAAGGGTGTTGAGCCGTTCCACCACTTCATGCAGTTCCTGGAAGGGCCGGCTGTCGAGAAAGGAGTCGTTGGCCTGGGTGATGATCCGGTCCCATACCCGGGCGAGGATGAAATGCTGAAAGGTTTTTGCCAGCGGCACCGAGGTCGCATGCGCCGGGCCGGTAAACAGCAGAAGCGCCTGCCTCCGTTCCTCTTCCCCCTGATCCTCGCCGGCGGTGCCGAAAAAAATGCGGCGCTGCCGGAACAGATAAATATTCTGGATGACGGTAAGGGCGGCCTGCCGGAAAAACCGGTTGTCGAAGACAAGGCAGGTAAAGGTGTGCCTGAGCATCAGAGCCTCGCCGGCCAGCTCCTTTTCGTTGATGACGGTAAGGCGGCCGGCGGCGGGCTGTCCTGCCGTTTCCGCCTCCAGAATTTTTTCCTCCAGGGCTGAACTCAGTCGGAGTTTTTTTACCCGTTCGGCGAAGGGCTCGGACGGGGGGCTGGTGCGAAGAAGATCAATGATATTATGATGCTGCCGCTTGAGCAGACTGGCCGGCGGCCTGACGGGAAAAAAGTTGCCGGCGGAAGTAGGGGCTGTGGGTCTATTTTTCATTGACCAGTGGACCGATAAACAAGTATCACCGGCAGCGATGCCGCTGGTGTAGGTATCTGCGCTCAGTATACCATAACTGAAAAGCAGGTGAGGTTTCGTGTTGTGTATCGGCAGAGATGGGAAAAAACTTAATTTGCAGAGCCCTAACCCTGAGCCTTGGCGAACCGGGGCGTTCGCCGCCGGCATGGCTGCAGCCGAGTCCCCTCTGGCCGCTTGCGGGACTGCGGGCCAGGCGAAGCTTTCCTCCCCGCAAGAGGCCGCGCCGAAGGGATGAGGATCAGTTGCTACAAAAACACAGCGCGATAGGGCTTGATTTGTTCTCTTGTCCATGTAATTATTCCTGTTTATACAACCAGCAATACTTTTGCAGAGCCGCTGGGTGACATGACCGGATGAAAACAGATGAAAAAGATCGGAAAAATACTTGATGACAGGGAAGTGAAGAAATTCTTTTC
>JBEPWT010000201.1:0-5568 GCA_041642275.1 Desulfopila sp.
TGCCTTAACATAAGGAACATCGAGAGGGGATGAAGCAACTTTTTCCGGTACTAAAGCGAAAGTTCGGCCGTCTTTTCTGGGAATGAATACCTTGCCGGTCGTCTCCGCCTGTTCCAGCACTGAAGCAAGTTTTTGTCTTGCTTCTGAATAGGTATATACTTGCATTCTCTACCTCCAGGGTTTCAACATTAACGCTTTGAGCGGCTGAAATTAATTTGCGGTCCAAAGTTAGTAATGGTGATTTGTATCTGACAGCGCAATCCAAAACATATGTATCATAGGCATACATATGAGAAAAGTCAGGGGGCAAAGAGATATCCTCTCACCCCCCAAAGACCTTTCCGGCTAATAGGGGTTCATCGTCCAGATGCCGCAGGGGCAGGTGTCCTCGCAGAAGCCGCAGGCAATGCATTTGTCGTCGTCGGTGACATACTCGTAGTCGGCCTTGATATTTGCGCCGGCGGCCACCTTCTGCTTGATCTCGCGCCTGCTTATGGCGCCCGTGGGGCAGATGGTCTCGCAGAGATGGCAGTCGCGGCAGGCTGCGCAGGAGAGGCATCTGGAGGCTTGGTCGCCCTCCGTGCTGCCTGCCGGTTCGGGCACATAGTGGGTGATGGTCAGCGCCTGCTGGGGGATGACCTCCTTGGCAAAGGGCTGCCAGGAAACGCCTTGGAAGTCGGCGAGAATAAATTCCGCAGCCGTCTTGCCGGCGCCCAGGGCATTGGTGGCCAGACCGGGCCGCTCGACATCGCCGATGGCCAGGATTTTGGGATCGCTGGTGAGGTGCGCCTTGTCGGTTTTGATCCAGGCGGCGCCGCCGACGGTGACCGTCTCCACCGATTCCGGCAGAAAGGGCAGGGTGGGCACATCGCCGATGGAGATGATGACGGTCTGGGCCGGGATAAGGGTGCCGTCGTCGCACACCAGTCCCTCTTCGGTAACCTCCCTGGTGACAACCGGCCAGCGGAAGATGGCGCCGTGGTTCTCGGCCGCCTTCTTTTCGGCGCCGAAGGCCAGGGGCTTCTGGATATCGACGAGGGTCACCTTCTTGGCACCGAGGCGGTAGGCTTCGCAGGCCACGTCGCAGCCGACGTTGCCGGCGCCGATGACCACCACTTCCCGGCCGACATTGGCGCTGTTGCCGCTCTTGGCTGATTTCAGAAAGTCGAGGGCGGTGATGACCCTGTCGCTGCCGGGAAATTGCAGTCGGCGCGGCTTGTGAGTGCCGATGGCGATGATGATATAATCGAATTTCTCGTAGATGGCATCAAAGGTCTCTTTGTCCATGTCCATGCCGAGATGGCAATGGATATTAGGCGTTTCCACGAATCTTCTCACCTCTTCGTCCCAGATGGCCTGGGAGAGGCGTTCCCAGGGGACGACCTGGGCCAGCTTGCCGCCGAGCTGCTCGTCCTTTTCGTAGATATGGGTTTCCACGCCTTTGAGCGCCAGCTGCCAGGCGGCGTTCATGCCGCCGGGACCGCCGCCGATGATGGCTACTTTCCGGCCGATGGACTCTTCCGGTTCCGGGGCCTTGTGACCGCTGACGGCCCGGCCGAGCACCTGCATTTCGATGGGCCGGTCGACTCCCGCCCGCGAACAGTTTTCCATGCAGAGGTTGGGGCAGATGGCCCCGCAGACCGAACCCGGCAGCGGCGTGTAGTTCAACACCAGCTCATAGGCCTCGTCGAGTCTGCCTTCGCGGATAAGGCGCAGCCGGTCGACGGTGGGGATGTGGATGGGGCAGTAATAGGTGCAGGGGGCGGCATGCTCGGCGTTGGCCCAGTAGGGCTTGAATCGTCTCAATTCGCCGGAGACGATGGCGTCTATGGGGCTGCGGTCCAGTTCCGGCGAGAGGTCGCGCAGTGGATCGCCGCCGCCGAAGGCCTTGTTCCAGAAGTTGTTGCGAAATTCGGCCATGGGCATCGGCCCGGAAAACATCAGGGCCCTTTCCTGCGGCGAGATGGCGACAAGCGCCTGCCATTCCTCTCGAACGCCGAGCCTGTCAAGGAGTTCGGGACGGCCGATATTTTCCAAAAAAGCAGGCATGTTGGCTTGCAGCCACTGCCACTGCTCGTCGTCGAGCTGTTGCAGCCTGGCATTGGTCTTGGAAAAGGAATCGTCAATTTTGCCGCGGAAAAAGATGGTGCCGCCGACCATGCCGACGCAGGGGCGATAGCCCAGGACATTGTCGGGATTCTTGGTTTCTTCGCCGCAGACCACGGCTATGCCGCCGCAGTTGAATTCGGCAAAGGAATCGCCGGTGGAGCCCAGTACCCAGAGTTCGGGGCGATCGAAAGCGGGGTTCCATTTGGTCATCGTCAGGCCGCGGGCGCCTATGGAGCCGCCGATGAAAACCTTGCCGTTGGCCATGGCGTTGCAGACGCCGTTGGTGGCATTGCCCATGACGGTGATCTCGGCACCGATATTGAGATAGCCGACGTCGTCGGAGGCGGCGCCTTCGCAGGTGATAAAGGTGCCGGGCATGCCCATGCAGCCGAGGCGCTGGCCGGCGGGGCCCTTGAGGCGCAGATTGAGGCCGCCCTCTTTCTCCAGGCGGATGCCGATATTATGCTGGCCGTAGCTTTCGAGAACGATTTCGGCTGCTTCCCGGGCTGCTTTGCGCACGAGCTTTTCGAAATCCATTGAGCTGATACGCTGCCCCTGGTGGTCGAGGCCTTTCACAACAGTAGTAGTCACTGTATCACTCCTTATAAGTACCTGACGGCATCCGGCCGCCCTGTGGCTCTATAATCCTTGCGCCTAGGAGTCTGTCGGATAATAGGCATTTTTTCTCAGATCAAGGCATTTTCAGGAAATCAAGCACAGCCATATAGTTGATATTGCGAGCATTGATTTTCTGGAAATAATGCAGATATGGGGGAAAAGGGCATTATCCGACAGACTCCTAGCAGACATATTTGATCTGCAGCCTCTCGGCCGCCGCCTTGTCGTTGATCCCCAGGGCATCGGACATGCCCACCGGCAGACTCTGCGATCTGCCCAGAGGCGCCATGATCTTCTTGACTTCGGTGCGTATGGACATGAACATGTCGACGACGCGCTGGGCCACCAGATCGGGGTCGAGCCGCCGGTAGAGTTTGGGATTCTGGCTGGTGATGCCCTTGGGGCAGATGCCGACGTTGCAGACGTTGCAGCGGTTCTTCTCGTTGCCCAGACAGCCGGCGGCGGCCTGCATCACGTATTTGCCGATATGGACGCCGGAGGCGCCGAGCATAATCAGGGCCATGCCGTTCTGGGCGACGTTGCCGTTTTTGCCGATACCGCCGGCGGCGAAGATGGGAATCTCGTTCTGCTTGCCCTGCTTGGCCAGATCGAGATAGCACTCGCGGACGTTGGAGGCTATGGGATGGCCGGTGGCGGCCATGGAGACGTCATAGGCGGCGCCGGTTCCACCGTCGATGCCGTCGATCATCAGCCCGGCGGCATAGGGGTTTCTCACCAGATTATTGAGAACCGATTTGGCCGAGGTCGAGGCCGAGATCTTGGGATAGACGGGAACCTTGTGGTTAAAGGCCATGGACAGCGACTGGATCATCTTCATGACGCTTTCTTCGATGGAATACAGTGTCTGATGAACCGGCGGCGAAGGCAGGTCGACGCCTTCCGGCACGCCCCGCAGCCGGGCTATGAGCTTGGAGACCTTGAACCACATGAGAAGGCCGCCGTCGCCGGGTTTGGCGCCCTGACCATATTTGATTTCAATAGCCGCCGGATCGCACTGCATTTCCGGGATGGCCCTGATGATCTCGTCCCAGCCGAAATAGCCCGAGGCAATCTGGAGGATGATGTATTTGAGATAGGGGCTTTTCAGCACCCAGGGAGGACAGCCGCCCTCGCCGGTACACATGACCACCGGAATGTTCAGGACCTCGTTGCAGTAGGCAACACCCTGGAGCAGACCCAGCCACATATTGGGCGACAGCGCCCCAAATGACATGGAGCCGATGACGAAGGGGAAAATCTCCCGGGTCGGCGGAATCCAGCCGCCGTTCATGCTCTTTTGCAGAAATTCCTCCGGCGGCAGCACCCGGCCCAGCGAGGTGGTGACGTTGAACTCATGCCGGCCGGCATCGAGGGCCGGGTCGGTGAGCATGGAGATGCGATCGAACATGATGCGGTCGAGCAGTGTCGGCCCGGTGACGTTGCGCCTTCCGCCCCGCTTGTAGGGTTCGCCTTGCTGGTTGTTGAAGAACAGCGAGCGGTTTTCGTTGGCGTTGGGACGCGGGGCGATGGCCTCGTTCGGGCACACCATCTCGCACATGCCGCAACCTATGCAGCTGTTGGTCATGCCGGTGTTCTGGCGTATGCCGGTAAAGGTCCTGTATTCAGTCTGCCTTTGAGTGCTGAAGACGTCGAGTTTGGGAATTCTCTGGCGGAAGTGACCGAGATAAATGGCCTCTTTCGGACAAATGGCCGTACAGCGGCCGCAGAGCGTACAACGGTCCTCGCGGTGTTCTATTATCCAGGGGAGATCGCTGTAGGTTAAGCTGCTTGGGGTAGTGGATACGGATCGAGTTGAGACCATATTGTCAATTCCTTTCTATCGGGTGGTATAAGTACGGTATGTTCACGCATGGGCTGAAAATCGAGAGCGGGGTCGCGGTCGGGCACCAGCGCGTCGACGCCGCACATCTCCGAGGCGATGGCCCATTCGCCGGGACGTCCGCCGACGGTGGCCGGCCGCAGTTTCTTCTGGTCCATGACCAGCAGGCAGGTTTCATCGGGCAGGGTGCCTATGACGGCATTGGGGCCGTCGATGATCAGCCGTTTGCAGACGTTGCGCAGGCCGCGCAGAAATTCGCCCTGGGGGTGCTCGTCGAGCTCCCTGTCGCTTAAAGGCGTGATGATATGCTTGTAGGCCTGCAGCGGCAGGTTCAATTCTTTGAGGGTATAGTGGAGAATATGGGCAAAGACCTCGGAATCGCTCTGATAGCCCATGTATCCGGGCAGATTTCTACCGAGCAGCCAGTCGCGGATGGGAACGAAGGCGGTATTTTCGCCGTTGGTCATGGTGGCTATGCCCTGAATGAAAAAGGGATGACAGGCGTAGAGATTGATGCCGTAATTGGTGTTCTGGCGTCCCTGAGCCATGCAGACCCGTGATTTGATCTGGCCGTCGTGCAGGCAGAGGGCGTCGCCTACCTGCAGCGGCCAGCCTACCTCCTTGATCATGGCAACATCGGGATAGAAGGAGAAGACCGTCAGATCGTCGCTGTTGTCTTCGCCTATCCGTCGCAGGGCGATGCGTGTCCGCAGCAGTTCCGCTTCGCGCTCTTCCCGGCTCTTTTCCTTATAGGACTCCGGCATGCGGTAGGCCCGGAGAAAATAGCGGAAACGGTCCTTGGCTTCGATGAGGCCGGGGCGCATGGCAAAACGATGGTCATATTTGAGTTCGTAGCCGTTGGCGTCCATATATTCATCGAGCCGGTATTCGGCTTTCTTGCTGTGGGCAATGCCAGAGAGTACCGGAAACCTCGGATTATACTTAAAATCCTCAAATTCCAGGCCGCGCAGCAGCAGGCCGAGGCCGGAGCCGTCGTATCC
>JBEPWT010000202.1:0-5531 GCA_041642275.1 Desulfopila sp.
GACAAGAAAGTACAGGCCGATCTCCAGGATATCAGGATGACAGAGGATGCCGACTATATCGTCTACGATGTCTCCAGAGAAGAGCTGAAAAACGACCCAGGCTACTCGTCGGACAAGCACGCCGGCTCATTGAGCCAGGGAGCTCGGAGTGACGGCAGTAATAAAGAGCAGTGAAAATGGTGCTAAAAGGCGCTATCGGATCGAGGCGACAGTTGGCAGGCTGGAGACATTCACCCTTGGCCAGAGCCGGGTTGACCACAAACCTTTTTTGAAAGGAGACCTCATCATGAAACATCAGAAAAAGCTCGTATATGTATTATCCCTCTGTTTTCTTTTTCTTCTGCTGCCCGGCTGTGACGGTCCGGCCGAAGAGGCCGGCGAGAAAATCGATGAGACCGTTGAGAAGCAAAAAGAGAATTTAGAAGACGCCAAAAATGAAATCACCGAAGCCAGGGAGGAAATCGAAGAACTGAAAGACGAACTGGCCCAGGCTCGCCAGGAACGAGACGAAGCCAAAACCAGACTGGAAGAAGCCGAACAGGAACGCCAGCGCATTCTCAAGGAAATGGAGCAGGAGCAGAGCGATAGCGGCCCTCAAGGAGAAGAAGAAATGCAGCCTCAATCGGAATCCATGGAGAACGCTCAACAGCCGGCCAAGGAGACTTCTTCGTAACACTCCTGCGAAGAGTTTTTGATTACTCTTCGAGATGCCTCTCCATACGGCCGCGCCGCTGGAGCAGGAGCGCCCCTGTCCAGCATAACAGCGCCCAGGAGGCGCCCGCCGTCCAGCCGGCCAGGACATCGGTGGGCCAGTGCACCCCCAGGTATACCCGGCTGCAGCCGACAATAAAGGTGGCCAGGACCGACAGGGCCAGGATATATGCCCTTATTCGCCTGTTCCTGGTCGAGCGTGCCAGAAGTCCGCCCAGGGTGAAAAAGACCACAGCCGAGCGCATGGAATGGCCGCTGGGAAAACTGGCGGACATCACATAGGTGCTGTGAGGGACGATATCGGGTCTCGGTCGGTCGATTATCTGCTTGAGGCCTGTGCTGAGCAGGAATCCGCCCAGGATGGCGACCGTCATGAAAAGAGCCATTTTCTTTTTCCTCTGCAGCAGCAGATAGCCGAGTACGGCAAGACTCACTGCCACCAGAAGAGCGTTGCTTCCCAGGGCGGTAAAGTCACGCATCACCCCTTCAAACCATGCCGGCCCAAGAGGGTCGGCCGGATCGTCGGGGTTGCGCAGCATCAGAAGTATAATCTCATCGATCCTGCGTGTCTCGCCTTCAAGCACCTCGTCGGCTATCTCAATAAATAACCAGACACCTCCGGCGGTAAAAGCCGACGCCAGCAAAATCCAGAGTTCAGAGGCAGAGGAGATTATCCTGGAAAGTTTCATGAAATATGTCTAATCATTTTCACTGCCGGTACCGCCTATATCGATTTTTTCCCCGAGCACGCCCTCAACGTAGAGCATCTTGACGAGAACCAGGGCGCTGGCAGTGAGCGGCGTTGCCAGAGCGAGGCCGAGGAATCCGAAGACGCTGGCGAAGAGTATCTGCGAAGCAAGCGTCAACACCGGCGGCAGCGACACTTCCCGCTGCTGCACCAGTGGTGTGATGAGATAGCTCTCGACGGCCTGAATTCCAAAATAGAGGAAGATAACGTAGAGAGCGGTGGACGGTGTTTGCATATAGCCTAAAAGAACAGGCGGCACAGCTGAAAGGATGGGGCCTATATTGGGGATGAAGGTCAACACACCGGCCAGAACCGCCAGACTGAGAGGCAGGGGAATGCCAAGCATCAGCAGACCGGCATAGGTGGCAATGCTGACCACCAGCATACCGACGAATCTGCCTATGAGCCAGTGACTGAGAGTGTGTCCCAGTTCCTTGAAAATTTCCTCGGCCCGCCCTCGCCATTCGGAGGGCAGAAGACTGAGAATGCCTTGGATATAATAGTGGGGGGTGAAGCAGAGATAGAGGCCCACAAAAAAAATGACGGAAAAACTCGCCATGACACCAAAGGTGGTGGCAAAGATGCCGAATACCTGGCTGCTGAGGGGGTCGGTGAACACCGGGGCTTGGCCGTCGCCGGATGTGACGAGGCCCTCAAGCCATCTGAACACCTCGGTTTTCTTTCGGAGGGCATCGACGCCCTTGGGCAGCTCTTCAGCCAGTTTCGGTATTTGGTCGGCAAGCTGCGGGGCCAGCAGAACGATAAAGAGAACGGAGCCCCCTAGAAGAGACAGAAGCGTCACGGCTATGCCCACCTTTTCCATAAGTTCTCCGAATCTGCCGAAGAGAAAATGACTCAGGCCGCGCACGAAGACAGCAGAAAGGATGCCGGCGAACAGAAGCATCAGGACGTTCACGGCGGAGACCAGCAGCCACTTGAGCAGCAGGAAAAGCGCCAAAAAGCCAAGTCCGATGACAACAAACTGTATATAGCGGCCGGTTCTAAGCATAAAAATATTTGCGGCTGATTTTATTGTGTGAACGAAGACATGCATAAAAAGGGCCAGCCTGGTGCCGCCCCTCTCCTTCTCCCGATTTTTAACGGCCCGTCGCCCCGGGCATCGTTTAACTGGCACGCAACTTGTAATATCACCGTCAAGGAAAGAAGTTTCCCTCACCTTTCGTCACCGGCAAAAATTATCTGGAGGTGCACATGGCAGACCGATACCTTTCCGCTACCGGCAGCGTCCGCCGCTCGGCGCTTATCGCCACGCTGGTTGTCGGCGCCGTCGCCCTGCTGCTCTTTATCGCTTTGCAGGCAGGAGCCAAATATTACCTCAAGCAATGGCTGCTCGACAACGGCGCCGACAGCGTCACCATCGAGACCCTCTGGCTGAATCCCTTCTCCGGCATGATGACCCTCAACGGTGTGGAAATCGTCAGGGATGAAGACATTGTCTACAGCGACGACACCCTCAGGGTCAACGTCAGCATACCTGCGCTGTTTTCCAAGGAAGCCCTGTTGGAAAAAGCGGTTCTGCGCGACATGAAAATCCAAATTCGCCGCTATCCCAAGGGTGGGATGCGGCTGGGTTCCTATTTTCTTGCCCCTGATGGCAAAATCGAAGACCAAGGCCCATCGCTTTTCCCTCCCTGGACCTTCAAGGCCAAAGAAATCTCTTTGGACACCATAGAAATAGAGTATCTGGGCGAGGTAGAGGCGACGCTGACAATCGATGAGGCCCGCGGCAGTCGAATCGACAGCGGCAGCAAAGAGCAAACCGGCAGTTTTTCCCTTACCGGAGCCCTCAACGGATCGCCGCTCTCTGTCGAATTAACACAGTTCTTCTTAGACGAAACCCTGGCTGCGGCCGGCACAATTTCCCTGAGAGATTTTCCGCTCAACGACCTTGAGGATGTGCTGCCTCAAGTAGCCTCCCTCGAAGGCGGAGCGTCCCTTGACGGTGAATTTTCCTTTGAAACAAACGATGCCGGGACAATGGAGCAGATTTTCGACGGATCAATCACCCTCGACCAGGCCGCCGTTGCCGGTGACCTGTGGTCCGCCGAAGCCACCCTCGAATGGCAGGGCGAAATTCGTTCGCCGGGGCCGAAGACCGTTCAACTCGACGGCTCTCTCACCACCCATGAAGCCTTGTTCAAAGAGCAGGAGAGCGCCACCGAACTCGAGCTGGCCCAACTCAAGGTCGAGGGAGAGGCCAGCTTCGCAGGCTCGGACGAAGCACCCTTTTCAAGCGATCTCACCCTGGCGCTTAACGGTATCGACTACCATGCCGGAGACTCCTTTGGCCAGGCCGATTCGGCCCGGTGGCAGGGAACGCTGCAATTTCATCCCGGCTCCGGAAAAAGTGATTCTCGATTGACCGCCGGCGGCCTGATCGAAGCGCAAAAGCTCGATATCGACTTTGCCGGCGGCACCGGCTGGCGGCAATCGTCAATCACCCTGGAAGGCGATTTCGAGTTTGAAAAGAGTGAGCCTACGCTTCTCGACTTCACGGGCGATGCCACCTTCTCCGACAGCCGCCTGCACATAAACGACGCTGCCTATAACGCCGGAATGCTCGGCCTGGAAGGCCAGATCGGCTATCGCCGCGATGAGAGCGGCAGCCGCATTGGCTTGGACAACAAAATCTCGACCGCTAAACTCGAAGGAAAGCTCGCTGGGGAAAAACTTCAGTGGAAGATTCAGGAGGCGGAGATACAGGGAGACGGCAATCTCTTCTGGAGTGAAGCCCCCTATTTCATCGGCAAGGCCAGCATCGATATCGCCCATGCCCGTATTCTGCAGGACAAGGCTGCTCTTGCAAGCCTCGAAAGCCTGGGTATCGATCAGCTTCAGGGAACAGAGGCGGGAGTGATCAGCACGCCGGAAATTGTCAGCCGTTCCCTGCGGTTTCCGCCTTCCCCCTTTATGCCGGCCGAGCTGACGGTCGATTCTTTGCATCTCCGAGACATCGGCAGCGAAAATTTCAACGGTCTGCGTATAGGTGCCGCAGAGGCAAACACTCTGGAGATGCCCTCCTCGGAGCAGAGGCCCTATGCCGGCAGTCTCCAGTCATTCCTGGTCAAGAACGTGGACACGGCAAATTTCACTGCCTGGAGCCTCCGCCAGGCTATCCTGGAAAACGCCGAAATAGCGGGGCCGAATAAAGAGGTAATCGGCGCTATCAAGAAAATTACTCTAGCCGGACTGGAGGCCGAGCCGAAAGAGGCCACCGCCGAAGCCATAGAGGTGGACTCCGTTAACTATCAGGGAAAAGATCCCGACCAAGAAGAACTCACCGCCGCACTTGGCTCCCTGCAGACCTCCGCCCTTACCTGGACCCCGGACAGTGGCATCGAGATCAGGGAAATAACCGGATCGCAGCTTGACGCTACCTTCAGGGCCGCCAAAGATTCCGACGACGACAATGCCGAGGCCGACGAGGCCAAAGAGCAAAAGCCCGAGAGACCGTCAGAAGGCCGCTCGTTTCCGCTGAAGATCGCCGCCTTGACCCTCGAGGGCGATAATCGCTTCCTCTACGAAGACCCGAGCCTGCCAGAGACATTCAGGGCCGTCATCGACATAGATTCTTTCAGGGCCAAAGATATCGACCTCACCGACAGCGGGCAGCCCTTCTCTTATAAGGCCGAGGCCCGGGTGGACAAACATTCGCCCTTGAATCTTTCCGGCTCCGCCTCGCCGCTGGCCTCGCCCCGGATATGGAAACAGGAACTGTCCCTGCGCGGCTATCCACTGGCCAACCTTTCCCCTTTTCTTATCGAATCCGTCGGCAAGCGCCTGATTGGCGGCAAGCTGGGACTGGATTCACAAATGACGATTGAAGGCAAGCAGATAGACATGCAGAACTCCCTGGAACTGAAAAAGATTGAAATGAAGACCGTCGACAAAAAAACTCTCAGGGAGTTCAACAAAAAGCTGCCACTATCCCTGGAACGATCGCTTTCCCTGCTTCGCGAGGAAAACGGCACCACCACCTTCGACATCCCCATTCAGGGTACGCTGTCTTCACTTGATACCAGCTATTCCGATATCATCGTCACCGCCCTGA
>JBEPWT010000203.1:0-5513 GCA_041642275.1 Desulfopila sp.
GGCCTTGCCGGCCGGAACCATCGGGTAGACCCCCTCCTCCGGGGAGACGACAAAGTCCATGAGGACGATGTTGCTGGTCGACAGGGCCTCCTTGATCACCGGCTCCACTTCACTGACCCTGGTGGCTCGCAGGCCGACGGCGCCGTAGGCTTTGGCCAGCTCGACGAAATCGGGGCGGACGTCCATCACCGTCGACGAGTAGCGTTTGTCGTAGAACAGCTCCTGCCACTGCCTCACCATTCCCAGAAAGCCGTTGTTGAGAATGGCCACCTTCACCGGCAGATTGTACTGCTTGGCCGTTGCCAGCTCCTGGATATTCATCTGGATGGAGCCGTCGCCGGCGATGTCGATGACGCAACGGTCGGGATGGGCCACCTGGGCGCCGATGGCCGCCGGCAGACCGTAGCCCATGGTGCCCAGTCCTCCGGAGGTGATGAAGTGCCTGGGCTTGTCGAAGCGGTAGAACTGGGCCGCCCACATCTGGTTCTGGCCCACTTCCGTGGTGATAATGGCCTTGCCGCCGGTGAGTTTGTCGAGCATTTCCACCACGTACTGCGGCTTGATGACATCGCCTTCGTTTCCGTAGGAAAGGGGGTGTTTTCGCGACCAGTCGCTGATGGTCCGGCGCCAGGGCAGGTGCTTGTCGGCCTCGTCGGCGAGGTTGAAGTCGGCCTCGTTGTCGAAGATCTTGTTCATGGCCTTGAGCGCCTCGCGGCAGTCGGCGACGATGGGCACATCGACCTTGACGTTCTTGCTGATGGAGGTGGGGTCGATATCGATGTGGATGACCCTGGCCTTGGTGGCGAATTCATCGAGCTTGCCTGTAACCCTGTCGTCGAAGCGGGCGCCGACGGCGATGAGCAGATCGCACTCGGCCACGGCCATGTTGGCGGTATAGGTTCCGTGCATGCCCAGCATGCCCATGGAAAGCTCGTGGCTTCCGGGAAAGGATCCCAGCCCCATCAAAGTCATGGTCACCGGGATATTGAGTTTTTTGGCAAGTTCCGTCAGCTCCTCGCTGGCATCGGAGAGTATGACACCGCCGCCGACGTAGAACACCGGTCTGCTCGACTCCATTATCAGCCTGCAGGCCTTTTCCACCTGGCGGCTGTGGGGGATGTAGTTGGGCTGGTAGCTCTGCATCCGCACCGCCGTCAGGGGCGGATATTCGGCCATGCCGGCCACCACGTCCTTGGGCAGGTCGACGAGCACGGGACCGGGGCGGCCGGTCTTGGCGATGTGGAAGGCCTCGCGCAGGGTGGGCACCAGATCCTCGGTGCTCTTGACCAGGTAATTATGCTTGGTGCAGGGCCTGGTGATGCCGACGATGTCGACTTCCTGAAAGGCGTCGTTGCCGATGAGCTTGGTGGGCACCTGACCGGTGAGCACCACCATGGGGA
The DNA here is from genome assembly GCA_041642275.1 of Desulfopila sp. Classification (GTDB taxonomy): domain Bacteria; phylum Desulfobacterota; class Desulfobulbia; order Desulfobulbales; family Desulfocapsaceae; genus Desulfopila_A. Next base: position 1,401 of record JBEPWT010000203.1, read on the forward strand.
TGGAATCCATATAGGCGGTGGCGATGCCGGTGACGCCGTTGGTTGCGCCCGGACCCGAAGTCAGCAGCGCCACTCCGACCTCGCCGGTGGATCTGGAGTAGGCGTCGGCGGCGTGCACGGCTCCTTGTTCATGCCGCACCAGTATATGATTGATGTCGGAATGGAAAAGGGCGTCGTAGAGATCCAGGACCGCGCCGCCGGGAAAGCCGAAAATGGTTGTGGTTCCTTCTTCCTTGAGACATTTGACGATTGCTTGGGAACCCTTGATCATGCTCATAACTGCCTGTCCTTGCCTGTTGATGGTAACTGTGGGAAGTATAAATGCGGGTCCGGCGGTCATCGCCTCCCAGACGAGACCGGGCATTCAGTGAAAAGGGGTTCTGCCGGCCGGCTGAGGCCCCCGGGGCGGCACCGACAATACCCTGCAACGACACCAAAATATAGAGGTCAAGCCGTGAGATGTCAACTCCTAGATGGCAGGGAGTGAAAAAACGGAAAATCGCCTGCATAGCGATTCAGAAGTCAGAAGACAGAAGACAGAAGACAGAGGACGGAAGGCAGGTGCGGCGCTCGTCATTGCGGTACCGGATCAAGTCCGGCATAAACTGCGGCCGCGATTCAGGAGTCAGAAGACAGAGGACAGAAGACAGAGGATAGCCCTGGTCATTGCGGCGCCGGCCGCGATTCAGGAAAAAGTGCGGAAGGAGACTCCCGACCCGTTTTCCTGGTACCGGATCGCCTCTGGAAAAACGGCGGCGGTAACCTACAGCGACCTGCTTTGGAAGGTTCAGTCGCATACCTCAGTCGCACACCTCTGTTAGATACCTCTGTTAGATACCTCAGTCAGATACCTCAGTTGCATGCGTAAGGGCGATCGGCGTAGCCTTTGCCGGCAAAGAGAGCAGGGGGCGATAAAACATACTTGACAAGCGCCGGGCATCGTGTGTATTTTATCAACCACGACGGCAAAACCGATATATAACCGCGATACCGCAAAGAAGATAAAGAAGATACAGAAGATGAATACTCTCTCCCTCGCTCTACTCCTGCTGCTAGAGAAGAATCCTGCGCGAACTGCGGCGGAAAGGGGAGAGTTGTGATGTAAAAAATCACACCGGAAAGCAACCCGCAAGGCCACGGTTCGTAAGAACCGCGGCCTTTTTTTTTGGCCGGCGGACGCACAGCGAAATCCCGGCCCTCGGCGAACAGCCATCGCCTGGGGCCTGAACCAGAACAGCGGGCGGCAGGGAAGGCCGCCTCAACAGGAGCACACACCATGAAGCCCGAATTGGTAAGCAAGTACAAACCCTATCCCCAGGTCGACCTGCCCGACAGGCAATGGCCCTCCCGACGCATTGACAAGGCGCCCGCCTGGTGCAGCGTCGATCTCAGAGATGGCAACCAGGCCCTGGTCCAGCCCATGAGCCTCGAGAAGAAACTTGAGATGTTCAAGCTGCTTATCGAAACAGGTTTCAAGGAAATCGAGGTCGGTTTCCCCTCGGCTTCGCAGGTGGAGTACGATTTCACCCGCAAGCTGATCACCGAAAACCTCATTCCCGACGATGTCGAGATCCAGGTGCTGACCCAGGCGCGCGAACAGCTGATCAAGAAAACCTTCGCCTCGGTCCAGGGCGCCAAAAAGGCCATCATCCACCTCTACAACTCCACCTCGACCCTGCAGCGCGACGTGGTCTTCAGGATGAGCCGCAAAGAGATAATAGAACTTGGCGTCAAGGGCGCGAGAATTCTCAAGGAGGAGGAGAAGAAATATCCCGGGACGGACTTCAGGTTCCAGTATTCGCCGGAGAGCTTCACCGGCACCGAACTCGACTTCTCGTTAGAGATCTGCGAGGCGGTCATGGATGTACTCGAGCCCAGCGTCGACAAGCCGGTGATCATCAATCTCCCCGCCACCGTCGAGATGTCAACGCCCAATATCTACGCCGATCAGATCGAATGGTTCTGCCGCAACATGAAAAACAGGGATCATGCCATCATCTCCCTGCACACCCACAACGACCGCGGCTGCGCCGTCGCCGCCACCGAACTGGCCCTGATGGCAGGCGGCCAGCGGGTGGAGGGCACATTGTTCGGCAACGGCGAGCGCACCGGCAACGTCGATATCGTCATCCTGGCGCTCAATATGTTCACCCAGGGCGTCGATCCCGAACTCGATTTCCACGATATCAACCGTCTGGTCGACGTCTATGAATGGATCACCAGGATTCCCATACCCGTCCGCCAGCCCTATGCCGGCGAACTGGTCTACACCGCCTTTTCCGGCTCGCACCAGGACGCCATCAAGAAGGGCATGGACAATCTGGAAAAAGCCGAGATGCCGCACTGGGCGGTGCCCTACCTGCCCATCGATCCCGGCGACGTCGGCAGGACCTACGAATCGATCATCCGCATCAACAGCCAGTCGGGCAAGGGCGGAGTCGCCTACCTCATGGACAAGGAGTACGGCTTCAAGATGCCCAAGGAGATGCACCCAGAATTCGGCGCCGTCATCCAGAACATCGCCGACAAACTTGGCCGCGAACTGCTGGGCCACGAGATGGAAAGCGCCTTCACCCAGGAATATCTCAACTGCATGCAGCCTTACGATCTCAAGGGCTTCAACGTGGTAAAGCGCCACTTCGACTCCTCCCGTTCCACGGCCGAGATCGAGGCTTTTCTCAACGTCCATGGCATCGAGAAAAATTTCAGCGCCGCCGGCAACGGTCCCCTGGATGCCTTCTGCAATGCCTTGAAGGAGCATGTTACCGGACCCTTCACCCTCTGCAGCTATCACGAGCACGCCCTCAACTCCGGCTCGTCGGCCACGGCCGTGACCTACATCGAGATAGAGCAACCCGACGGCAGGCGCTACTGGGGGGCCGGCATCGACACCGACATCATCGTCTCGTCGATCAAGGCGGTGCTCAGCAGCCTCAACCGCGCCGCCAAGGTGGAAATGAGCAGTGTCGAAGCCGACTGATGATTCCGGGCAGTGCGGGACCGCGCCGGTCCGGCACTGTTCAAAAGGCCATCTGGATTGCGGTCTTCGCCGCAATGACGATGTGCTGTCCTCTGTCTTCCGTCTCCTGCCGTCTACATCGATGTTGCCCTGTGATAGCCTCTGCATTCGCCCCTAGCGTCATGCCGGACCCCGATCCGGCATCCAGGAAACGGTACCAGCCATCTACGCCAACATCCGCTTGCGATAGCCACCGTCTTACCCTCAAAAGTCATCCAGGTCATAATCCAATATCGTCAATTGTCTGGATTGCGGCCGCAGTTTATGCCGGACGTGATCCGGTACCGCAATGACGAACAGCAGGCACCAGCCATTTTCCCAATTTTCACCAAATTTCTGGTTTACTCCATTTCCACGATAGTGTTTAATGTCTCCCTGACTCAGGGGATCGGCTAGTTGGTGTCTGTACGTAAGGCACCGAAATTCTTCAGATGTTCTCATATACTCTTGCCAGGACAGTATCCCGCTGAAAGATACAATGAGCCTACTACTCGTGTGCGCGCAGGCAAAATCACGCGAAAATGCGCAGATATAACGGAACCCAACCACTATACAGAAAGCACAATGAAAAAAGCACTAATAACCGGCATAACCGGTCAGGACGGCGCCTATCTGGCCGAATTTCTCCTTGAAAAAGGCTATGAGGTCCATGGCCTTAAACGAAGAACCTCTCTTTTCAATACCGACCGCATAGATCATCTCTACCAGGGGCCGCATGAAGGCAACCGCAAGTTCATTCTCCATCATGGCGATTTAACCGACTCCTCCAGCCTCATCCACGTCATCGGCAAGATCAGACCGGACGAGATCTATAACCTCGCCGCCCAGTCCCACGTCGCCGTTTCCTTCGAGGAGCCGGAATATACCGCCAACTCCGATGCCCTGGGCACGCTGCGGGTGCTCGAGGCCATACGCATTCTCGGTCTGGCCGATACAAGCAGATTCTATCAGGCCTCCACCTCCGAACTCTTCGGCAAGGTGCGGGAGGTGCCGCAAACGGAAAACACGCCGTTTTATCCCCGCTCCCCCTATGCCGTGGCCAAAATGTATGCCTACTGGATCGTCGTCAATTACCGCGAGGCCTACGGTATCTA
>JBEPWT010000204.1:0-5494 GCA_041642275.1 Desulfopila sp.
GCAGCACCGATCTCCCCGGCGGATTACGGCTGAGTTCTTCGGCCGTTTTCAGAAGGGTGACGATGGAGGTCGCCTCATCGGCGCCGGGCGCCTTGCCGGGCAGAAAAAAGGAGCTGTCGTAAAAGGCCTCGAGGACCAGAAGTTCTTTGCTCAAACGCGGATCTGCGCCTTCGATGAAGCAATAGATATTGTCGCTTACCACCTCCTCCCATCTGACCGTGGACCGGAGAGAGGCGGTCTCGGCGATGGGCATGTCGCCTTGCCGCAGATCACCGAAAAGCGCTGTCGCCGTTTTTTCCGGCATGTGGAAAATGGGAAACTGGATGGGTGTCAGTTCCGATTTTTCCTCGAAAAAGTATCGGTCCCTGACATTGCCGCGGTCGATGAGAATGGCGGCTTTGGCGCCCAGTGAGGCTGCGGTCTGCCAGTTGAGACCCGAATCGAAATCCATGAGGACGATGCTGTCCTTGATGGGTTTGCCGCTCAACTCATCCATCGAGCCGGAGCCGACGTAATACAGCGGACCTTCGAGGCTACCGTTTATGCCCTGGGGGGTGATGGCATTGTAGAAAAAATGCTGCAGTTCGACGGTGCGGCCGGCAAGGCGCATTTCTGCCGCTTCCACCCTTCGAACGGGTACGTTAAACGAGTGGCGTGCCGGCGACAGGCCCATATCACGCAAATAGGCGGAGATAAAATCGGCCGCCCTTCGGCTTCCCTCGCTGCCGGTTCGCCGCTCATCGTACTTGCTCAACTCCGCCACCAGCTGGTCGTGGCTCATTTGCCGCGACCAGACGGTATTGCAGGGCAGAAGGAAAATCAGAAGCAGGGCGGCAGTGAATATTCGCGGAAATATTGTCATGTTTAAATCCGGCAAATGCAAAGGATTGTCCTCGTTTCAAAACGAAGGAGTGCTGTTATACGTCGCCGCCCGAAGTTTCCTCGACACCTCCCGTTTTGATGTCGAGTTCTTCCCTGTTCTGGATTTTTTCTATTCTGCCGTCGCGGATCCAGATAACCTTGTCGGAGACATTGAGCATTTTATAGTCATGGGTGGCGGAAATGACCGTCACCCTGCGTTCGCGGGACAGTTTTTTCAGCAGGGTGATAATGTCTTCACCGGTGGTCAAATCGAGGTTGCCGGTGGGTTCGTCGGCGAGAATGATCGAAGGGTCGTTGGCCAGCGCCCGAGCCACCGCCACCCGCTGCTGCTGACCGCCGGAAAGCTCCGAGGGCCGATGGGAGTGGCGTCCTTCCAGGCCGACGAGGTCGAGGAGCTCTATGCCTTTTTTCGTGGCGGCATCGCCGGTGCTGCCTGCAAAAGTCATGGGCAGAGTGATATTTTCCAGGGCGGTCATTACCGGTATGAGATTGAAGGTCTGGAAGATATAGCCGATCTTGCGGCAACGCAGCCAGGCAAGTTCATAGGCGTCGAGCTGGGCGATGTCCACCTCGTCTATGAAGACCTTGCCCGAAGTCGGCTTGTCGAGGCCGCCGATCATGTTGAACAGTGTCGATTTGCCGGACCCCGAGGGGCCCATGATGGAGATATAATGACCTGTTGCGATTTCAAGATCGATACCCTTGAGTACATGAACGACTATTTTGCCAAGATCGAAATCCTTGGTGACGTCGGTAACCCGAACGATTTTTTTACTTGTCATGTCTTCCCTGTACGTTTCTACGGCAGCGGAGGTCTTCATGGCTTACTGTTCCACCCTCATTGCCTCAACGGGTTGCATTCGCGCCGCCACCAGAGCCGGGTAGAGGGCGCCCAATAGACTCAAAGAAGTGCCTATGATAACGGCAATTATCATGGATTCGAGAACCGCCGGCCAGGAAAGGGAGGTGAAAACGATGAGGCCGAAACGCGCAAGCGCCATGGTCAGCGATGCCAGACCTCCCAGCACGGTGCCGGCGATGGAGCCGGCCAGCCCCTGCAGAGCCGCTTCGATAAGGAAAATCTTGACGACGAAGCTGTCCAGCGCTCCCAGGCATTTCATGGTGCCTATTTCGCGAAACCTCTCGGTCACCGACATGAGCTGGGCGTTGATGATGCCCACAACGCAGACCAGCAGAGACAGGAAGACGATCCAGCGCTGCTTCGGCGAGGCGATTATGGAATCAGCAGCCGAGTCTATATCGTAGCCGAGACCGCTGAGTGTGGAGAGAATATCTGGTCCTCCATAGCTCAGCAGCGACTGGGCCGTATCGTCGCTGATATGGGTAAAGGAGAGAAAGGCCACGGCCAGCACCAGGCTGAAAGTGGTGATGAGCGATCTGAAAAAGCGTACCTTAATGCTCTTGAGGGCAATGCCCAGAGAAATTTTTAACGGCAGGCCGGCCAGACGTTCCATCGTTTCTTCTCTTTTTGAGGTAAATGTCCCACTGCCCCTGACAGCATACCAAAAGCCGCTTGCTTCTTCCTGTGTTTACCCTGCAAAGACCGGGTCTGCAGCCTCTGTCTGGTCCGCAGCCACCCTCTCGTCACTGACCGGAGTTTTCAGGGTATCTGCAACGACCCAGGAAGCAGTTACTGTAATGGTAATCATTATTGCAAATAAGTAAGAGATTGTCACGGGCAAGATCAAAAAACTCTGTTTACCAATGAAACTCAGCTACGCCTCCTGAAGGACCGGATTGCTCATTTCACGGAACGCCATAAACCCGTCCATGGGGGCTTGGCTGCAGCCGTCCTGGCTGCAGACACCCGTGAAATGAGCAACCCGGCCCTCTTGTTAGAGGCCAGGCCGGGTTTTATATACGTAATGAGGAAAAACTCTGTTTACCCCATTGCCGGCTCACTGTGGAGGAAGAGTTTTTATCTGCCCACAATATCGGCAAAGGACTGCGGCACGAGCCCCGGATGCCGGCTGACAAGCAAAAGCTGGTCGAGCAGAGCAAAGGCCTTGTCATTCATGCGCTGATGGTGAAGCATGACGCCGGCGGCACCGGAGGCGACGCCATCCTGCAGTTCCTGGAGAAGGGCGTCAAGGGAGGCATCGGCATTTTCTTCCCTGCGGGTGTGGAGGTCGATGTTTATGGGAATTTCCACCAGCCCGGAGGGCGCGGCAGGAAGGGCGTTTTGGTTTCGGGAAATGCCTGGATAACCATGTTTTTCAAGAAGCGACAGTGCGGCTTGGCCGCACCTGTTCCAGGGCGGGGTGAACAGCGGCAGGAAGCGGTCTCCCATAAGGGCTGCAAGCCTGTTGCGGCCGCGCAGCAAATCCTCTTCCAGATGAGCGATCTCTCGGCTGTCGCCGAATTCCTGCTTTCTTCCTGCAAATTCGTAATTGACATGGCGCCAGCCGTGCTGATGCCAGCAGAAAAGTCCGGAATCCCGGGAGAAGCGCTGCAGTATCTGCCAGCGGCTGCCGGTCAGCCAGGCGGGGACCACGGCAAGATTCAGAGGCAGGGCATGTTTTTGGAAAAGAAGCATCATCTGCTCGAATGGGCGAGAGAGCACACCAATGTCGTCGGCTCTGAAAAAGATGATGGCCGGACCGTTTCTCCGGGCAAGACCGCGGTCGACGGCCGCTGTAAATCTCTGCCTCAAGCCGGGAAATTTCTTGGTATAGAGGGGAGAGGGCGGATGTGTCATCCCGTATTCCTCCCGTGGAGATGCCAGCTCTTGACCAGCGCTGCCGTGGCGGCTGCGCCGTCGAGGGCGATCGGTGAGGTGAAGCGGCGCTGCAAAAGAGCCTTTTGGATACGGCGGGCCAGGACGGCGGGTGTCAATTCAGCATCTTCCAGGACGGACAATGAGGCTTTTTGTTCCAGGGCCTTCAGGCGCAGGCTCTGTTCCCGGTTTTGCCTGAAGGGATAAAACAGCGCCGGCGTACCGGCGGCCAATACATTCATGGTGGTATTGTAGCCCGCCATGGAGATGGACAAATCCGCAGCCGCCAGCATTTCGCTGAAACGGGGGCTGAACCGTTTGACGAGAGTTCTCGCCTCCGCCTTTTGCCGGAGTCTGGACAGCAGGGAGCTGGAGGCGTGGGGCCCTGCGTACACTCTCAAGGCAAGCGATTGATCGGCCAGCAGGGCAACGGCCTCGATGACAGCATCAAGAAGCTCGAAGCCGACATTGCCGCCGCCGATGCTGGCGACGATCAGACGCATATTCTCCTCAAGTCCCAATTCCCGGCGGATTGTCTCTCTGGCGCCGGTGGCCGGCCGGGGGGCGATATAGCCGGTATAGGCCATGGGAACGGCTATGTCCCCTACTCTGCCGAAGGTGGTCTCGAGCGGGATGAGGGTTTTGTCGCCGTGAATGAGCAGACCGTCGAAATAGCGATTGAGGGTGGCAATGACCCGGGCTTCGAATTTTTCTCTGTCGCTGCGCTCCACCAGGATGTCGCGCAGGCTGCAAATGACCAGACAGCGCTGAAGACGGCCGTCTCTGATGGCCGCAAGTACCGGGTCGAGTTCAAAGCGAAAGGCCTTTCTGCCGAAAGGGTAGAGTTCGACGACAAAGAGCTGCGGCCGGTGGGAGGCGAAAAAATCCATCAGGGCATCGGCTCGCTGCTTTTTTACCTGGTCCAGGCTGAGATCGGCCGCCCAGGGCGCCAGATTGCGGAAGTCGCGGTCCATGATCAAGCCGGGCAGCTGGAAAAAATTCACTCTTTCCTCCCGTACCTGCAACGGAGCGCCGCCGGTGATCATCGTTACCTGGTACAGGCGGGAAAGAGCCCTGCAGATTTCGAGGCTCCGGTGAAAGTGGCCCACACCCAATACCTGCTGACAATAGTAGAGTATCTTCATGGGGTCGGCGGAATATTGAGCTGCAGACAGCTGAGGCGTTCACCGGCGCAGCTTAGCTGGTGCATGGCGTTTTGTTCGAGGCGTACGGGATCCGAAGGCAGGTAGGAATTACCCAGCGAGTCGAGAACGAGGCCTTTGATCACTCCCAGGTGACAGACGGTGAGTATGTTTTTCCCGGGCCAGCTTCGGCTGCCGTCGATCAGGGCCGCCTTGGCCCTGGCCAGCACCTCAGCGCGGCTTTCGCCGCCCGGCGGCCGGAAGTTCCAACCGGCCATCACCTGGCGTTCGAGTTCGGCGGCGGCGCCGGTCTTGATCTCCGCCACTTTTTTTCCTTCCCACTCTCCCCAGTCGAGCTCCCGCAGTCTCGCATCGAAGGTGAGGGGCAGATCGAGAACTCCGTTAAGTATGGCGACCGTTTCTTTGACCCTGCCGAGATCGCTTGCCAGGATCCTGTCCCAGTGACTCCCTGCGAGAAAACGGGCCCAGGCGGCTGTCGCTTTTTTTCCTTGCTGGCTGAGTTTCGAGTCCCTGCTGCCCTGGATGCGCTTTTGCTCGTTCCAGATGGTGATGCCATGCCGCAGCAGGCCGAAGACGGTCTGTCCACTGGAGGTGGACTGTGGTGGCAGCGGAGTTGTCATATCCTTCTATCTTCCCGCATGGTGTGTATAGATGTGCGCCAAGTCGACGATATTGCGCGAGTTGTCGAATTTCTCCGCCACAGAGGCCTGAG
>JBEPWT010000205.1:0-5464 GCA_041642275.1 Desulfopila sp.
ATAACACCGCCGAAGAAGGTCGTATATGGATATAAAAAGAATGCGGTCTGGGTCGACACCGACGCTCGGTACCTACGGCGATAACATCAGAAACCGGAGATGAGAGCTGCGGTCAAACGCTGCAGCCGCTTACTCCAGATGCCGAACAGGCACCACGTCTTTTGAACCTGCCAGAACCATCGGCCTTTCCCAAAGCCCCCAAGCCGCCGGCGATACATTCCGATACGTAAGTACTTCATCGGCCTTCGAAAAAAACAAATATCAGTTTCGGTTATTCTTGACACGAGATAATCAGAAGTGGTAGGTAATAAAGGTCCGTGTATACTAAGCCAGTGGAAGTCATGCAATTTTTTAGAACGTAACTGTTTGAGAACGCCTCTATTTCGACGTTTTGAGACCTCAATGAAGCACGTACTCGCCTTATCGACAATGCTTGCGGCCTTTTGGCTGGTCAACTCCGGCCACTACACGGCGCTGATTCTCTTCTTCATGGTGGTGTCGGTACTTTTCGTCGCCACTCTTTGCCATCGGATGGACGTTGTCGACGGTGAGTCCCAGCCGCTCAATCTCACCTTCACCGTCCCCATCTACTGCCTGTGGCTGCTCAAAGAGATCGTCCAATCCAACATCGCCGTGGCCCGCTGCGTCTGGAAAGGCGTCGATTCCATCAATCCCTCGGTCCTGAAGGTCACAGCCGGACAGAAAAGCGACCTTGGCGTGGTCATATACGCCAACTCGATTACCATGACCCCCGGAACCGTCAGCATGGATTTGGAGGACAGGGAAATAACCGTCCATGCCCTCACCGACGAATCGGCCGAAGCCCTGCGTAGCGGTGAAATGAACAGACGAGTCTGCAGGGTGGAACGCTAATGTATATCCTTGCCGCCTTTATCCTGCTGATAGTCATGGCCTTCGCCCTCATTCGCGCCTTCAAGGGGCCGACCCTCTATGACCGCATACTGGCGGTAAACACCTTCGGCACCAAGACGGTGCTGTTGATCGCCGTAATGAACTTTCTTGCAGGCAGACAGGATTTTCTCGATATCGCAATCGTCTATGCCTTGATCAATTTCATAAGCGTTATCGGAATATTACGGTTCTTCGAATATTCCACCAAATTACCGCTGGACGAGGACCTCTAATGGAGATGCTGCTCGACATCCTCAGTTGGATTCTCCTGGCTTCAGGAAGTTTTTTCTGTCTGACCGGGGCGGTGGGCCTGCTGCGTTTTCCCGATTTTTTCACCAGAATCCATGCCACGGGCATCACCGATACCATGGGCGCCGGCCTGATCCTCATCGGCCTGATGCTGCAGGCGAGCAACTGGATTGTTTTCGTTAAACTGGTCATCATTCTGCTGTTTTCCCTCCTGGCCGCCGCCACCGCCTGCCATGCCATAGCCAAGGCGGCCCTTAAAAGCGGGCTGAAACCCCGGACCAAAGACAACCGCGAAATAGAACCGGAGGAGCAGCCATCGAAACCGTAATCGACTTTGCACTCTTGAGCTTTCTCGCCTTGACGGCCATAGCCATTACCAGGATGGGCGATCTCTTTGCCGTGGTCATGCTCTCCGGTATCTACAGCCTGCTGTCGGCGGCGCTTTTTCTCGTCCTTGACGCCCCGGATGTGGCCTTCACCGAAGCCAGCGTCGGCGCCGGTATCTCCACGCTCCTATTTCTCGCCACCCTGAAGCTGGTGCCGCGCTACGACAAGAAATCACGCTACAAGCCCGGCCTGGCCCTCGGCGTGGTCGTCGCCACCGGCGCCCTGCTCATTTACGGCACCCTCGACATGCCGCATTTCGGCAAAGTCGACGCTCCGGTTCATGAACATGTGGCTCCCCGCTATCTCAACGATTCGCTGGAGGAAATCGGCGTGCCCAACTTTGTTACCTCGGTGCTGGCCAGCTACCGCGGCTTCGACACCCTGGGCGAGGTTGTGGTGGTTTTCACCGCCGGCATCGGCGTCATGTCGCTTCTGCGCATCTCCCGGCAGGCCAAGAAGGATGCGAAAGCGAAAACTCCCCCCGATATGCAGCAGCAGGTGATTCTCCGGGTGGTTGCCAAGATTATGATCCCCCTTATTCTCATCTTCGCCCTCTATGTGCAGTTTCACGGCGACTACAGCCCCGGCGGCGGTTTTCAGGCAGGGGTCATTTTTGCCGCCGGCATCATTCTCTACACCATGCTCTTTGGTTTGAGCACCGCCCAAAAGGTGTTTAAGCACAAGGTCCTGGAAATTTTGACTGCTTTCGGCGTTTTTCTCTATGCCGGTGTCGGCTTTGTCTGCCTGTTCATGGGAGGAAACTTCCTCGATTACGATGTTCTCCGCCATGACCCGGTGCACGGTCAGCATCTGGGAATTCTGCTCATCGAACTAGGCGTCGGCATCACCGTCGCCTCGGTGATGATTCTCATTTTCTTCAAATTTACCTGGCGAACCGTCAAACATAAGTACAATCAATGAACGTTCTCGGCCTCTACAATTACTGGATTGTCGTCATCCTGATGCTCATCGGCTTCTACATCGTCATCGCCCATGAGAATCTGGTCAAGAAACTCGTCGGACTTGCCATTTTCCAGACTTCGGTTTTTTTCCTCTATATCAGCATCGGCAAGATCACCGGCGCCACCGCCCCAATTTTCGATGAAAAATGGCAGCTTTACTCCAATCCGCTGCCGCATGTCCTCATCCTCACGGCCATTGTCGTCGGCATCGCCACCACCGCTCTCGGCCTTTCCCTGGTGGTGAGAATACAGGAGGCCTACGGCTCCATCGAAGAAAACGACATCCAGATTCAGGACACCCAGGATCAGCTTGAATGCCAGCTTGAGGCCTACGGCATTCAAGAGTCATTAACCACCTTTGATCAGGACATAGACGAGTGACAGCTCACTATCCCATACTGCAGGTCGTAATTCCCCTGTTGGCCGCTCCAGTCTGCTTATTTCTGCGGATTCCGCGGCTGGTCGGCCTGTTCGCCTTTCTGGTCAGCGGCGCCGCCTTCTTCATAAGCTGCATGCTGCTGCAGCAGGTGATAGCCGACGGTCCCATCTCCTACCATATTGGCGGCTGGCCGCCGCCCTGGGGCATCGAATACCGGATAGACACGCTCAACGCCTATCTGCTGGTGCTGGTATCCGCCATGAGCACCGTCGTTCTCATCGCCGCCCAGACCAGCATCGCCAAGGAAGTGCGTGAAGACAGGCAGACCTTCTTCTACACCGCCTATCTGCTCTGTCTCACCGGTCTTCTAGGTATTCTGTCCACGGCGGACGTCTTCAACGTCTTCGTCTTTCTTGAGATCTCGGCGCTCTCCTCCTATACGCTGATCGCCATGGGCTCAGACAGGCGGGCCCTTACGGCCTCCTATCAGTATCTGATCATGGGGACCATCGGCGCCACCTTCATCATTATCGGCGTCGGCCTGATGTATGTGATGACCGGCACTCTCAACATGTACGACCTGGCCCAGAGGCTGCCTGAGGTCTACCACACCAAAACCGTTCATTGCGCCTTCGGCTTCCTCATCGTCGGCGTCTGTCTCAAACTGGCCCTGTTTCCGCTCCATCTCTGGCTGCCGAACGCCTACGCCTATGCCCCTTCGATAGCCACGACCTTTCTCGCCGCCACCTCGACCAAGGTCGCCGTCTATCTGCTGATACGCTATATTTTCAGTATTTTCGGCATCACCTTCGTCACCACGTCCCTGCCCATAGAAGAGATTTTTCTCATTCTCGGGCTGACGGGAATTTTTGCCGCCTCGATCTCGGCCATCTACAGACTCAATATCAAACGGCTGTTTGCCTATTCCTCCGTGGCCCAGATAGGATACATGATCCTCGGACTGGCCATCGGCACCCAACTGGGCCTCACCGCCACCCTGCTGCACCTGTTCAATCATGCATTGATGAAGGCTGCCATTTTCCTGGCCATCGGCGCGGTGGTCTACCGCATCGGCAGTGCCCAGCTCATCCATTTTGCCGGACTCGGCAGGAAAATGCCCTGGACCATGGCCGCGCTCGTCGCCGGAGGACTGAGTCTTATCGGCGTGCCCTTAACCGTAGGCTTCGTCAGCAAATGGTATCTGGTGGTGGCGCTGCTCGACAAGGGCTGGTGGCCGGTGGCCGTACTGGTGCTGATAAGCTCCCTGCTGGCGGTCGTCTATGTCTGGCGAATAATCGAATGGATCTATTTCACCCAACCGCGCATCATAATAGACAATGTCAAAGAGGCCCCGCTGAGCCAGCTCATCCCCATCTGGCTGCTGGTTCTGGCAAATATCTATTTCGGTGTTGACACCCGGTTGACGGTGGGTGTGAGCAAACTGGCGGCACAAAGTCTCTTTGGAGTGAATCTGTGATGCTGACGGCCCCCGAAACAATGATGCTGCTGACCATAGTCGTACCCTTGCTGGCGGTACCGGCTATCTTCGCCACCGGCAGCTTCCCCAATCTCCGCGAGGCCGTGACGATTACGGCAAGTATTATCCTCATCTACCTGGTCAGCAGCCTCTATTTTGCCGTTATCACCAACGGTGTGGCCGTCTCCCTGCGCAGTCCCGACATTTTTCCCAATCTGGCTCTCACCTTCGAAATCGAACCGCTGGGCATGCTTTTTTCCCTGGTGGCCGGTTATCTCTGGCTGGTGACCACCATCTACGCCATTGGCTATATGCGCGGCCACCACGAGAAAAACCAGACCCGTTTCTACGCCTGTTTCGCCATAGCCATATCCTCGGTCATGGGCCTCGCCTATGCCGATAACCTCTTCACCCTTTTTATCTTCTACGAAATTTTGACGCTGTCGACCTATCCGCTGGTCACCCATGCCGGAACACCGGCAGCCAAGCAAGGCGGCCGGGTCTATCTCGGCATCCTCTTGACCACCTCCATACTCTTTCTGCTGCTGGCCATCATCGGCACCTGGCATACCGCCGGCACCACCTCCTTCCAGGAAGGAGGTGTCTTCGCGCCGGAAACGCCGCCGCTGGTCACCGGAACGCTGCTGGTACTGTTTATCTTCGGCATCGGCAAGGCAGCCGTCATGCCCTTCCACCGCTGGCTGCCTGCGGCAATGGTGGCACCGACCCCGGTCAGCGCCCTTCTGCATGCGGTGGCCGTCGTCAAAGCCGGCGTATTCACGGTTTTGAAGGTCTGCGTCTATATTTTCGGCCTCGATCTGCTCAGCACGCTGCCCACCGCCGAGATTCTGCTCTACGTCGCCGCCGCCTCGGTGCTGCTCGCCTCCTTTGTGGCCATGCGCCAGGATAATCTCAAGGCGCGGCTCGCCTATTCGACGGTCAGTCAGCTCGGCTATATAACCGTGGGCGCTCTGCTGGCAACCAGCGCCGGCGTTATCGGCGGCGCCATGCACATCGCCATGCATGCCTTCGGCAAGATTACCCTGTTTTTTTGCGCCGGCGCCATCATGGTCGCCGCCCATAAAACCGAAATCAGCG
>JBEPWT010000206.1:0-5451 GCA_041642275.1 Desulfopila sp.
TGCCTCGGCAAAACCTGCGCCCGCAGATACACGGGTCGGCGGCCAAGGTTTTGCAGTGTAGTCAACGAATATTAGGAAATTGTGGGGCGATCGTTACTTTTTGATTAGCTGGTCCAAGCAATGGATGACATCGACTCGATGATAGAGCAGGTCTGCAAGGCTACCGGGCGGATTCGGCATCAAGAAACTACAGGTTCCAGCCCCAATAGCGCAGGAACCCGGCAAAGTCGCGCATATCCGATTCTTCTCTGGCCCAGGGCTTGAGGCTTGTGTAGAAAACGGTGCCGTCGCTGCGGTCACGGCCGAGTTTCTTGTCCTCGCCCACCCGCCAGTCCAGCGCCCACCAGCCCATCAGCAAGCGTTCCCAGACCTTGTGGCTGCCTTTGACATAGCCTCGGCGGGGCCCGCTTTCCTCGTAAAACGAGGTGGTGGAGCCATCGTCGTCCAGCTGAAGATATTCGAGGGCGGCAAGCGGCTGGATCCGCGCCTGCAGGCGGCTGTATGGCCCAAGCTCCCCCTGGTCGAGATGCCAGATGTTTTTGATGCGATGGGTCGCGGCGCCGATGTGAACGGCAATTCGTCCCGACTCCTCACCCTTCAAATCCAGGAGCATGGGCAGATTTTCACCGTAGACCACTTGCCGGCCCTCGCTCCAGCCTTCTTTCCACTTCCGGCGGGGAAGGTCAGAGGTGGCGACGAAGGCCAGATAGCAGCCGCAGGTATGGACCAGGGAATAGAGTACGGGGCTCTGGCCGGCATCGAGGGTGACGACGACCAGCAGACCCACATTTTTGCCGGCGGTGAGGTGAAAGGGCAGGAGACTGAAGGGAACCTCGGTGAAATGAACACGGTAGAGCAGATTGGTATAGGCGGCCGTGGGGGTGGTGAAGCTGCGCAGCCCGGCATAGAGTACCGCTGTCTCCGGATCGACGGCTATCTGCTCGCCGGCACCAGACAAGAAAGCGTAGGGCCTGCCTATGCGGTTGTAGGCCTCTTTGCCGTTGTCGACGACAAAGACCGGGGCGAAACGTTCGAGAAGCAGGCTGTCGCCCGGGGTTTCGTAGACCAGGCTCCCATGCGGATCAGGCTTCTGCGGAGGGCGGGCGCAGGCCGAGAGGGCAAACAGCAGCAGCAAAGAGAGCAGCACGCCTCTTTGCCAGCGATGTGACTCTACCATGTGGTTCTCCTCAGAGAGAGATATAGCAGGCTCTGGTGAAGGGCGGAGTACAGACGACATAGAAGAGCAGGTCCGCCTCGCCGGTGTTGGTGATTCTCTGGCGGGTGTTCGCGGGAATGCGGACGACATCGCCACTCTCCACCTGCTGCTTCATTTCGCCTATTTCCACCCGGCCTGTTCCCGAGGCGATGATATAGCGCTCAGCCACCCCTTCGAGCATATGCCATTTGGTTGAAGAGCCGGGCTCGACCCGGGCGATGGCCACGGACAGGCGGTCGTCGCCTGTGTCGTTGGCAACCTCGGTAATCCAGCAGCCTTCTTCAAACCAGTACTCCTCACGGTCTTTGCGCTTTCTCACTTCCGGCTTCACCGCGCCTCCGCTTATTTTCTCTTGCGCATATTGGCGATAATGTCTTCGGCATCCTTCTGTTTGCTTTTGAAAATACGGGCCAGCTCTTCGGCCGTGGAAGGGATTTCCTTTTCCTCCTCGTATATTTCCAGCAGTTCATTGTAGTATTTGTAAAAAAAGAAGAAAAGATCCTGGTAGCAGGACTCGGAGAAGGAGTTGATGATAATCTTTATAAGTTTGCCGTCCTTGTCGGTCACCATTTTGGTTTTCTGGAAAGGCTCGATGGTTTCCTGAAAAAGCTTGGTGATGTATTCCACGTCTCGTATATCGTGCACCCTTTCGAATTCGTTCTGGAAGCGCGATATGGTCGAATAGGCGAACCGGGTAATCTTATTCTGGTCGAAGACCTTCTCCGCCTTTTGCAGGGCGCTCTCCAGCAGGCCGCGGGAACTGGTGCTCTCCTTGATTATCTTGGCTTCGGCCGCCGCCAGACGGGAGGCTATGGTCTTTTCGAGACGCTCTTCTTTTCTTTTGAGGTCCTTTTCCCTGTCTTCCAGCTCCTTGACCTGCCGGCGCAGCTCGTCGCTGAAATTCTTGAAGGCACGCTGATGGACGGCCTTATCGAAATAGGAACTGAGCTCTTCGCCGATTTTCGATATTTCGACGATCTCCGCCGCCTGCGAGATCTTCAGGGTCGAGACGAAAATACCGTCGAGATGATCGGTGGCATCGGAAATCTGTTCCCTGTTTTTCTCAATGGCCATCATGGCCTGATTGGCCGAAGCATGCACGGTGAGGGTGACTTTCTCCACCGCTCTTCTGAGAATTTCATTGTCGGATTTCAGATATTTCGACGTCGTATCCGCACCGGCAAGACGTGCTGGGGACGGGTTCTTCATGTATGGTGCTCTGTCATCTATTGAGAAAATTGAAAGGGATCGTCGTCATGATCCTCGCGTCCCCCGGTGAGCATTAAAATCCTTGTATTCTCTCCCCCGAGAGCTGCAGCCGCCTGCTTGCTCCATTGTCTAAATACAATATCCACGCCATTAAGGAAAGAGCTAATTTCCGGTGCCGCCGGCCCGGGAACCGTGGTAAACATGGCCTTTTCATCCGCCGGTGGTGTTGAGAAAAATCCCTCGGCATCGGATTCGCCGTGCCGCCGCCGGGAGCGCCGTCCCTATCCGCTCTTCTTTGCAGCTTTTCGCGCTCGAATATACCATTTTACACTTTCGCTTGAATCGATATACATTTTCACTTGAAATTAAGATTTAAAGATTATAGAAAGAATAATGGAGCGGAAAGATATCTCCATGGAGGATTTCAGCACCACTCACATCCTTTTCCCCAGGGTAGCTCATGGCAACCATAGAAACGCAGGTGCTCATCATAGGCGGCGGCGTCACCGGCGCAGGAATCATGCGGGATCTCTCCCTGCGCGGCATCAACTGCATACTTATCGAAAAAAAAGACCTCTGCGCCGGAGCCTCCGGCGGCAATCACGGCCTGCTGCACTCGGGAGCCCGCTATGTATCCAACGATCTCCAGTCCGCCGTTGAATGCCGGGCGGAAGGAGCAATCCTCAAGACCATCGCCCCGCACTGCATCGAGGAAACCGGCGGGCTGTTCGTCGGCGTCCAAGGCGACGACGAGGCTTTCGCCGCGACCTTCCCCTCCTTCTGCAGCAAGGCCGGGATAGACTGCGAGGAAATTCCCCCGGCCGCTGCCCGCCGGATGGAACCCGCTCTCTCCGAGAAGCTGGTCAGCGTCTTCCGCGTCGCCGATGCCACCATCGATCCCTTCCACCTGGCGCTGGAAAACGTCGCCCAGGCCGCGGACGCCAGCGCCAGCCGGTACCTGCCCTACTGCCGCATCCTCCGCTTCGACGCCGCCGGCAAAAGATTGCAGGCCGCCGTCTGCGAGGACATGCGCAGCGGCGAAGTCTTTCGTATCGAGGCTGAGCAGTTTGTCAACGCCGGCGGCGCCTGGGCCATGAACATCGCCTCTCTGGCCGGCTGCACGGATGTTCATCTGCTCTGGTCGAAGGGCACGCTGCTCATCAGCCACGACCGCATCACCGACCATGTTGTCAACCGCCTGCGTCCGCCGGGCGACGGCGACATTCTGGTACCCGGCGGAACCGTCTCCGTCCTCGGCACCACGTCGATACGGGTCGAGGCCATCGACAATCTGCGCCCCACCGTCGCCGAGGTCAACACCAACATTGCCGAGGCCAAGGCGATGATCCCCTGCCTGGAAGAGGTCCGCTACATTCGCGCCTTTTCCCGGGTGCGGCCTCTGGTACAGACGGCAGCCACCGGCGATGACCGCAACGTCGCCCGCAGCTTCTCCCTCTTCGAGCACGGCGACTGTGTCGACAATTTCTGCACCATCACCGGCGGCAAACTGACCACCTACCGCCTCATGGCCGAGAAAACCGCCGACCTGGTCGCCGCCAGACTGGGCAACACCAGACCCTGCACCACCCACACCACGCCGCTGCCCGATGCGGCAAGCTGCAAATGGACGACGCCCGGCGCCTCGCCGCGCTACTGGTACAGCGCCAAAAACCCTGAAGATATGATCCTCTGCGAATGCGAAATGGTGCCCCAGTCCGCCATCGACGAAGTCATTCGCCATGCCCCGGGAGCCCAGGAGAAAATAAACCTCGAAGGCATCGCCCTGCGAACCCGGGCCGGCAAGGGTCCATGCCAGGGATCTTTCTGCGGCATACGCATTGCTTCCCATCTCTACGACAAAAAACACTACACCGACACCACCGGGCTCTACCATATGCGCGACTTTTTCAGCGAACGCTTCAAAGGTATGCGCTCGGTGATCTGGGGACGACAGATGGCTCAGATGGAGTTGGCGGAGGCTCTGCACTGCGGTCTTCTCGGCCTGGAAAATCTGGAGGCGACCACGTCCTGATGCAGCCGGAATATTTGCTGTAAATGGATCGGCATGACCGTTCTGCAGATCGATATCGGCCCGGAACGTCTCGGGAACCATGTGACCAGGCGACATCTTAAGGCAATGAAAGGGGCACAGCATGCACACACCTAGCCGTACAATCACCGCCGACCTGGCGATCATCGGCACCGGTCTGGCCGGTACCGCCGCCGCGGTTTTCGCCAGCAACCGCGGCATTGCCTGCGCCATAGCCGGCAATACCGGCGCTCTGGCCTACACCACCGGCTACTTCGACCTTTTGGGTTTTGCCGGCGGCCGTTTTGTCGACGATCCCTGGAAAGCCGTGGCCGAACTGCAGCAGACAGCGCCGAACCATCCCCTGGCCGGCATCTCCCCGGCCGACGTTGCCAGGGCCTTCGCCGAATTCATCGCCTTTATCGGCGACAACGGCATACGCTACTCCCAGCCGGGATCTGAAAATCTCAGGGCCCTGACGCCGGCCGGCACTCTCAAGCCGACACTCTGCCTGCCGGCCACCATGTCCAAGGGCGTCGAGGCCATCGGGCGAAAAGCGGCCTGCACCATCTTCGGATTCCACGGTCTCAAGGGCTTCAGCGCCAATCAGATAGCCGCCAATCTCCAGAGCGGCTGGCCGGGAATCGAGGCCCGGCAGATACACTTCCCCGGCCATCTGCAGGGCGAGCTCTACGCCGAAGTGGCGGCCCGCTCCCTGGAAGTGCCGGCCAACCGCAAGCTTCTGGCCCGGATGATCGATACCGGCGCCGGTCCTTCCGACTACATCGGCCTGCCGGCCATACTCGGCATCCACCGGCCGGACCGCATCCTCGAGGACCTGGAACAGCTTACCGGCCGCCGGATTTTCGAGATACCGACCATGCCCCCCTCCGTGCCGGGGATCAGACTGCGGGAGATGTTCGAGCAGCAGTTTCCCCAGCGCGGCATCGCCCTGGTCCCCCAGCAAAAAATCGAACACCTCGACTTCACCGGTGAG
>JBEPWT010000207.1:0-5450 GCA_041642275.1 Desulfopila sp.
GGCTTTTTGCGGTAAACACGGATGAAATAGACAGCACGGAGGTGGAAAATGATAAGCAGACTACTCAACGGCTTGATAGCGCTTGGTATTTCAGTTCTTGTTGTCGCCTGCGCCGGCAGACAGCAGCATATAGAGATGGTGTCCGACAGCGCCGAGCCTGGCAAGACGGTGAATATGAGAGGAGAGAAGAAGAATCTCCTTGGCGAGGGCGTGAAGGTGGGCGACATTTTACCGGATACGACCCTGGTCGATTCATCGACCATGAAGGCCGTCAATCTCAACGATTACCGGGGGGATGTACTCTTTCTGAGCATCGTTCCGTCGGTGGACACCAAGGTCTGCGAGGAGCAGACGCACTATCTCGGCGAAGAGGGGGACCGCCTGCCCGAATCCGTCAGGCGCATTACCATCAGCAGGGATACGCCCTTTGCCCATATGCGTTTCGCCGAAGAGGCCGACCTTGAGGATATTCATTACTTCTCCGATTACAAGGAAGGAACCTTCGGCCGTCACATGGGATTGTTGATGGAGGGTCCGATGCTGCTGGCGCGGTCGGTGGTTCTCGTCGATCGCCAGGGCGTTATCCGCTATATACAGGTTGTGCCCGAAGTCACCAAATTGCCGGATATGGAAAAAGCCTTCAAGGAGGCTGTCAGGCTGGCGGACGACGCCTGAGCCCATGGCCCCCGGACGACGTCGGGGGCAAATTTGCACGATAGCCGCCTGGTCGGCAGAACCCGGGCCGGAGAGGATGAGAGGTGCCGGCTGCCCCCTCCTTGATATCCGGGTTGAATAAACAGGCATTACACTGTGGGGGAGCATTGAAAGATGAGCAATTCCGGTGGATGGAAAAATTTGCCCCGGTTGGTAGCGCTTGCCTTTGCGGCGTTGCTTTCCGGCGGCTGCCTCGGCTATCCGCACAACATCGAGCCCGTCGATAATTTTGATCTCGATCGCTACCTGGGGACCTGGTATGAGATTGCCAGGCTGGATCATCCCTTCGAAAGGGGGCTGCAGCAGGTGAGCGCTGAGTATAGCCTGCGCCGGGACGGCGGCATCCGCGTGGTCAACAGCGGTTATGACATGCAGGAAAAAAAGTGGCGGCAGGCCGAGGGCCGAGCCTCTTTCGTCGAAGATGCTGATCGCGGCTATCTCAAGGTCTCTTTTTTCGGTCCCTTTTACGCCTCCTATGTTATCTTTCATCTCGACTATGAGCAGGCCTGGATAACCAGTTCGACTACCTCCTACCTGTGGTATCTCTCTCGCACCCCGACAGTGAGTGCCGCCAAGCTTCGTCGTTTTGAAAATGAAGTCTCCCGCCTGGGTTTCAATACCGAAGAACTTATCTACGTCAAACAGTAGAAGGTATTTTTACAGGGCAAAATAATGTACCGACGTAATGTACCGACGGCGGGCCGCTGTTTTCTGGCTGCGATCATGGCGGTATCAATGGTTGCGTTATCATGCGTTTGCCATGGACTATTTCATCGGCGCCGGCCTGATCTCGCAGGGAAACCTCTGAGAAGTGGCGAATATCCGGGATAGGCAATTTCAATTTTTGCTCGATTGTGCTATGAGTTGCTCTCTGCGAAACGACGGCGCCCTTTTTGCGGTTGGGCTCCGAGAAAACTTTCAGCCTGGAGGTGCCGGTAAATCCTGGGCGAAGTGCGAAAAGAGAGCCCCCCGTGGATGCACTCTCGGGCTGGCGGCGGATATACGGCGGTAAGCTGTATATGTTTGCAGAAGATGAAGTGTTCTTGCTGAGAGCAACGGGAAGGCATGCCGTAAGAATATGGTGAAAGAGCGGAATAGCGACGAAAAAAAGGCCGAAGAGCGGGTTTATGCCCTCATCGGCAATATGAACGTCGGCAAGACGGCGATTTTTTCGAGGATCACCGGCAAGAAAACACGTTCGGTCAACGTGCCCGGTTCCAGCGTTGTCGTCCACAGCGCCGCGCTGAAGGGCGGCAGGGGACGGGTCTACGATACGCCCGGTCTGGTGTCCATTTTTTCCGAGAACGAAGACGAGCGGGCCGCCCGCGAGATCGTCCTCTCCGAAAAAATCGGCAGCGCCGTCGATGGCGTTATCCTGGTTGCCGACGCCAAGAATCTCAAACGCTCCATAGCCATCGCCCTCCAGTATGCCGAGTTCGGACTGCCGATGCTTTTCAACATCAACATGATGGATGAGGCGGTATCTCGCGGCATCGAAATAGACACCGCCAGGCTCTCGCAGCTGCTGGGTATCGAGGTTACCACCACCATCGCTCCCGAAGGAATGGGCATCAGGGATCTGACGGCTCATCTCGCCGGTCTGCGGCCGCTGGGGTTTACTTTTTCGCTTCCCCCGCTGGTGGACCGCTTCGCCCGTGATATCGCAGATATCATCGGTCACGGCAGGATTGGGGCCAGAGGCGTCGCCCTGCTGCTGCTCCACCGGGACGCCGGCGCCCTGAGCTATGTCAGGGAGAATTTCGGCCTGGAGGCGGCGGAGAGGTGTTTGCAGCGGGTGAACAGGTTCTATGAGGACGAGCCCAATTTTGCCCGCTACACCCTGCCTGAATTTTATACGGTGCTGGCCGGTAGAATCGCCGACCGGGTAATGACCGTGGAGCCTCCGTCGAAGAGTACGCTGCTGACCAAGGCGGGCGATATGTGCACCGCCGTTTCCACCGGCATCCCCATAGCCTTTGCCGTGCTGGCGGTCATGTATCTTTTCATCGGTGAATTCGGCGCCACTTTTCTGGTGGACATGCTTAACGAGAAAGTTTTCACCGGCATGCTTTTTCCGCTGGTCTCCCGGTTTACCGACGGACTTGCCAGTCCGTTTTTACGCGACATGATAATGGACCCCGATTTCGGCATCCTGCCGACTGGGGTTTTTCTGGCGCTGGGCCTGGTGCTGCCGGTCATATTCTGTTTTTATATTGCTTTCGGGATCCTTGAAGATTCCGGTTATCTTCCCAGGATCTCAATTCTCCTGGACAAAGTTTTTCAGAAAATGGGCCTTAACGGCAAAGGCGTCATCCCCCTGGTCATGGGATTTTCCTGCGTCACCATGGCCCTGCTGACCACCAGGGTCCTCAACACGGAAAAAGAAAAGAACATCGTTTCCTTTCTCCTCTATCTCTGTATGCCCTGTGCGCCGCTGCTCGCCGTAATGCTCATTATCCTCGAACCCCTGCCCATTTCCGCGACCGTTGCCGTTTTTGGCATCATCGCTTCCCAGGTTCTGGTGGCCGGCTATTTAGCCAATACAATACTCCCCGGCGCCCGCACTCCGCTTTTCCTGGAGATACCGCCCATGCGCTTGCCGAAACCGCTGGCGGTATTGAAAATGGCGGCGGCCAAGACCTATTTTTTTATGGTTGAAGCGCTGCCGGTCTTTATTCTGGCTTCCCTGGTGGTCTTTCTCTTCCAGCGTGCCGGCGGGCTTGCTCTTCTCGAGCGAACGCTGGGACCCGTCATTCATGAAGTCATGGGGCTGCCGGAGAAAAGCGTGCAGGTCTTCATCAAGACGATGATACGCAGAGAAAGCGGTGCCGCCGAGCTTGAGCATTTGCGTCCCATCTACAGCAATCTGCAGCTGGTGGTCAATCTGCTGGTGATGACATTTCTGGCGCCATGCATAAATGCGTTTATCGTCCTTTTCAAGGAACGCGGCCTCAAGGCGGGGCTGGCGATCAATGTCGCCGTTTTCGCCTATGCCATTGTGATGGGCAGTCTGGCCCATCATCTATTTCTCTATTTAGGAGTGACATTTTCCTAGGAGCCCTAGAGGAGGTTGAATGATGCTCAATGAACGCCACGAAGAGATTCTGGAAGCCATCTGGGTCGCCGGGGAAAAGAACAAAACCTCGGACAGTTCCATTCAGGACAACTGCACCATCGATTTTACCCGGCAGGAACTCGATGATCTCAGCGAAAGTCGACTGATTGTCCAAAAAGGAAATGATATTTTTTTCACCCCGGCAGGGGAGAAGAAGGCTGAGGTGATCATCCGCAGACATCGTCTGGCTGAGGTGCTGGTCACCTCGATACTCAAAGTGAAACAGAGCAAAATGGATGAAATCGCCTGCGAGGTCGAACATTCGCTGCAGGAAGAGGTCGAGGAGTCCATCTGCACGCTTCTGGGGCACCCGGAGATATGCCCGGACGGCAAACCTATTCCTCCGGGCAGCTGCTGCCGCAAGGATTCCAAGCAGGTTGTCAACACGGTGACCAGCCTCTTCGAACTGGTCCCGGGCGAGCAGGGACGCATCACATATATCAAGCCCGGAAGCCATTCGAACCTGCATCAGCTGCTTTCCTTCGGACTCAACCCGGGTGTTATCGTCACCGTCCATCGCACCTCTCCCGCCTTCTGCGTCAAGTATGAAAATACCGAATTGGCCCTCGACCCAGAGATTGTCAAAAATATTTTTGTCTGGAAAACCACCTGCCTGCTTTGAGTGTGGAGGATCCGGTACTTCCGAACCGAGGGGAAGGGAAAAGCGCGGGGAAAAATTGGTCCAACCAATTGCATAGAAATGAGAAAAAATCTCATTATCTTTCTCGAAAATAGAGACGATTGCTTCTAAGTGGCTGAATAAGTGACAGGGAATGGTTTATTTTATATTGACGTGATTTTCCCTCTCGTGATATACTAAAACCCAATTAACAGATTTTTCCTTCTGGCATCCGCCTGTGCCCCTCCTCTCCTCAAGGGCACAGGCATTTTTTTTCTTGATTATCCATAAAGCTCAGCTTCCTGTTCACTGGTGACATCGACCGGTTCCTGTCAGAGAATGGTCATCAGAACCAGTAGGCGAAGGTGGCGCTGAATATGTCTATGCCGTCGTTGTGGTCGTAGAAGCCGAGGTTGGAGTAATGGAAATAGTTGACGGCGAATTCGAACTGCTGCTGCCGGCCGAACTGTATGCCCGCCGAGAGTATGTCTTCGAACTGGAAGGCGCCGCCGAAGTCGACTCCATTTGGCTCGCTGTTCTGGAGGGTGTCTTCTGAGAAAAACGAAGCGCCCACAGCTCCCTGAAAGAAGGGCGAGAGTGTGTTGTTGTAAGGGGCGCGCTGGATGCGGAAGACCGGCGTCAGGGAAACAGCCTCGAGGGAATCGGCGGCGCCGGTGACGTTCACCACGTCGGAATTGCTGTTGAGGAAAATCAGGCCGAGGTCGAAATGGAGGCCGAGATACCAGTCTTTCTCTGCAAACCATTTCCATTCGGGCGAGATTTTAACGGCGCCTCGGAAAAAGGAGAGGTCATCGTCGGGACTGTAGCCGCCGCTGGCGCTCAAGCCGTATGAATTTGCCAATGCCGGCCCCGTCGTGCAGATGGATGCCGCCAGGAAGAAGAGGGTGAAAAATTTCATTTTCAAACTGGACCTCCTAGCAAAAAGGTGGGGGAAAAGCTGATCGTGCCGACATATCAAAAATCTGAATATCATAGCACAAT
>JBEPWT010000208.1:0-5415 GCA_041642275.1 Desulfopila sp.
AGGAACCGCTCCTCTTCCTTGTTGACCACCTTTTTCAACAGTTCCCTGGCATCCTTGAGGTGCGGATAGGCATGCTCCATCGACCCGGAGACAACTGCTGTGACCTCATCGAGAAAAGGCCCGCTCAACCCGAGATTCTTGCCGAAACGAACGGCCCGGCGCATGATCCGTCTAAGCACGTAGCCCCGGCCTTCATTGGCCGGCAGAACGCCGTCGGCGACGAGGAAGGCGGTGGCCCGTGCATGGTCGGCTATGACCCGCATGGCGACGTTGACCGCATCGCTGTCGCCGTACTTCATGCCGGAAAGGGCCTCAAGCTTTTCCATGATGGGAGCGAAGAGGTCGGTGTCGAAATTATTGAACTTGCCCTGGAGCACGGCAGCCACCCGCTCAAGGCCCATACCGGTGTCGATGCTCGGCTTGGGCAGGCGGCTCATCGTACCGTCGGCCGAACGGTTGAACTGCATGAACACCAGATTCCACAGTTCGAGGAAGCGGTCGCAGTCACAGCCGAGCCGGCACTCCGGCCTGCCGCAGCCCGCCTCCTCGCCCTGGTCGATATGTATCTCGGAACAGGGACCGCAGGGGCCGGTGTCGCCCATGGCCCAGAAATTATCTTCCTCGCCCATGCGTACTATCCTTCCCGGCGGCAGACCTTCGATCTTCTCCCACAGCTCCTGCGCCTCGTCATCGTCTTCGAAGATGGACACCCACAGCTGCTCACTGGGCAGGCCAATCTCTTCGGTGAGAAATTCCCAGGCGTAGCGGATGGCGTCCTCCTTGAAATAGTCGCCGAAACTGAAATTGCCAAGCATTTCAAAAAAGGTGTGGTGCCTGGCAGTGTAGCCGACATTTTCCAGGTCGTTGTGCTTGCCGCCGGCCCGGACGCAGCGCTGGCTGGTGACAGCTCGCAGGTAGTCCCGTTTTTCCTCCCCCATGAAGACCTTTTTGAACTGGACCATGCCGGCGTTGGTGAACAGCAGAGTCGGATCGTCGGCTGGAACCAAAGAAGAGCTGTCGACGACGGTATGTCCGTGTTTCTGAAAATACTCCAGGAATTTGCTGCGGATCTCGTTTCCAGTCATATGCTTTGTAATGTAGTGTTTTCTCGGTTATTGGAGTTAAGTGCCCCTTCCAGTATCTCCAGGCAGCCTCAGCCGTTTTCCTTGGTAAAGGCAATGATATGAGGCAGAACCTGCTTGAATTCATCGGTCCCGGCCCGGCCGAGCAGCTCGTAGATGATCATCTCCGCCGGACCGATCACGGCGCCGAGCTGGCGCAGCCGGTCGAGTCCGTATTGATGATTGGCAGGATCTCTTGAGGAAACGCCGTCGGCCACAATCCAGGGGGTCAGTCCTTTCCCAAGAACGCCGACGGCGCTCTGATAGATGCAGATATGCGTTTCGACGCCGACCATGATTACCGTGCGGATGTCGCCTGGAAAGGAGTCGAGAACAGCACAGGTCTGTTTATTCTCATAGGCGCTGAACTCGAGCTTGTCCGGTCGGGGGATGTCTTCCATCCGCCGTTCAAGCTCTTCGACATAGGGACCCAGACCCTTTTTGTACTGGGTATTGGCAAGTATCGGTATTCCCAGGATGGCGGCGCACTCCATCATCAGGCCGATGACCCTGGTGACCCGCTCCACCTGGTGTATCTGCCGCATCAGGCTTTCCTGAGGATCAATTATATGCAGACAGCAGTCGGCGGGCTTCAGCAGTCGGTATGTGCTCATTGTCTTCTCCCCTGTGTTGTATGTTCACCCTCCCGCAAAAACTCCCTCATCATGCTTCTGCGATTGAACACCAGATTAACACTCCAGTAAACCCTTTTCTCGACGGCGAATCAAGACTCTCGTCGCCTGGCAGGAAAAAATGATTGTCACCGGCTCAGCCTTCAGACATAGTCGATCCAGGTGCCGGTTCTGCTGGCGCGGTAGAGGTCGTTGAGAGTCTCCAGGCCGCCGGAGTGGAATTTTTTTACCAGGTAGATGAAAAGATAGGCGGTCTGCATGGCATCGCCCAGAGCGCTGTGCTGGGCAAACAACGGCAGCTGGAAATTTTTGCTCAGTTCGTGCAGATTAAAGCTCTTCTTCCTGCTGCCGTGACCCTGGTAGAGTCCGTAGAGTTCGCCGTAATAGCTGCGGGACAGGCGCATGGTATCGATCAACGGATTTTTGAGGGTGCCGCCGTAGAGCCTGCGGCAGGCCTTGTCGACAAAGTCCATATCGATGGCGATGCAGTGGCCGACTATCAGTGAGTGGCCGAGAAATTCTACAAACCGGGGAACGACTTCTTCCATCTTCGGAGCCGTTTTCAACTCCTCGGGAGTGATGCGATGGATCAGCGTCGCCTCGGTGTGTCTGGTTTTATGCGGCCGGATATAGGAGGAAAAGAGCTGGCCGAGATCGATCTGCATATTTTCGATCCTGACGGCGCCGATGGAGATTATCTCGCTGCTTCTCTTGTCCAGACCGGTGAGTTCGGTATCGAAAACGACAAAGGAATAGTCGCGCAGCGGCCTGCTCTGGTCAAACTTCCTGAAATACCTTCTGTTCTCAGCGATCAGCGCCGATTGCTTTCGCAGCCAGTAAAACACCTTTACACCCAGGCGCCGAAATCAGACGGCAGCAAAGAGTTTTTCCAGGGTATTCTGCAGCTTTTCAATCACTTCGAAGGCGTCCTTGAGCATGGTTCTCTCCATTTCCGTCAGTTTCCTGGGTTCAATATAATTATCGGGGACACGGTTTTCCTCGATCTGTTCAAGCTGGTGGAATATGCGAAACTGCATCTGCAGCTCATAGGCCTTGATGGCACCGTTGCCTATATCAACAGGGAGATACCCCTCGCTCTGCAGGGCCTGCAGCCTGGAGATGGTGTTGGTCTCCTTCAGCCCGTATTTGAGGGCCAGCACCCTGGCAAAGCCGATTATCGGCTGCAGCCCGCGCAGCTTGATGTCGAGCCTGTTTTTGTGTTCGCCGTCGCGCTCGACGATGGAATTCTTGAAAAACGAGAGCGGCACGCGGATGGACTGGCACTGCCTTGCCATGAGGGTGAGAAACTTCCGGCGGCGGGGAGTGATGTCGATGAGATGATTCCTCAGACTCACCGCCAGCTTTTCATCACCATATCCGGCTCTGAAGTCAAAGAATATGGAGGCATCGAGCAATTCCTGCGCTTGCGGCTCACCGGTCCAGCCGTTGAAGTATTTGACCCAGGTGGAAAAGGGCCGGCACCAGTCGGGATTGGTGGCCATGACATTGCCGGGGCAGGGAGGATAGCCGCATTTGAGCAGATGCCGGATGGTCCTCTCGGCCAGTTCGCCGAAATAGGCCTCGGCCTTTCCTCTTTCCTCATCGCAGTAAGGGTCGGCATAGACGATGCCGTTGTCCTGGTCGGTGAGGAATGTCTGCTCACGCCGTCCTTCGCTGCCCATCAGCAGCCAGCAGTAATTGACCGGCGGCGGGCCCATCTCCTTTTCCATAAGCATCAATATCTGCCGGACGATCTGATCGTTGAGAATGGAGATCATCCTCGAGATATTGCCGGCCTTGCCGCCTTCGTTGATCAGATGGCGGATCAGTTCCGGAACCTTGGAGACGAGGGGGTAGATGCCTTCGATGCTGCGCTGCTTGATAATTTCCTTATAGAGATAGAAAGGCGAATTGCCCTGCAGCACCATGATATCGTGGGAGGTGAGCATGCCTGTAATACGCCCCCCCTCCTCCACGGCCAGATGCCTGATGCCGGTGGCCATCATTTTCAGCAGGGCGTCGAAGCAGATCTCTTCGGCAAGCACGGTGTGCACCGGCTTGGTCATGATGTTTTCCACCGGCTCGGAGTAGTCCCGGGCGGTGGCCACCACCTTGACCCGCAGATCGGTGTCGGTGATGATGCCTATAACATCTTGCTCGTCGTCGGGATCATGGAGCAGCATCGAGCCGATGCGCAGCCTGGCCATGGTGCCGGCCACCTCCTGGATGGAACTCTTCACCGACATCTTCTGCACTTCCTTGGCCAGATCACCGGCGTTCATGGAAAACAGATAGAGGTTCTCCGAAGACCGCAACCCCGCTTTCTGCTGTCTGAGTTCCACGTAGGCCGTGCTCACTACCTTGTCGGAAAAGCTCTTGAGGAAAAAATGGGAGATGGACGGGGTGTTTTTGACAAGTTCGAGAAATATATCCCGGGGCAGGAGAAAGCAGAAGGTGTCTTCGATGGTTTCTATATTGAGATTGGCCCGGGTGCCGCGGATGATGCCCAGAGCGCCGACATAGGCCCCCTCCCCCCTGTAATCCTTGAGTATTTCCCCACCCTTTTCGTCGATGAGAAAGGCTTTGACGCCGCCGCGCTGGATAAGGTAAAGATGATGTATTTCCGTTTCGTCGACGGTCATCAGCCGCGATCCCTTGGGAAAAAAATCTATGCGGCAATGGCCGGCTACCTCCTGCAACTCCTGGTCGCTCAAGGCATTGAAGGGCATCACCTTTTTCAGAAAGGCCAGAACGACTTCCGGAGCGACGGCATGGGCGCTGCGGTCAAGCTTCGGCTTTACTGCTTTGTCATCTTTTTTCCTGAGCATATTGACAGCCGGATATGGGTTGGGGCCGCTGCGCCGCGAATAAGAGGGCAGGAAGCAGCAGACGGGTGAAAAACACAGGGGCCCGGGAATTCCGGAAAAGCGGGTTTCGTCGACAGCAGCCGGCCTGTCCCTGTCAGCCGCATTGCTTGAAAAAAGCCTTTACAAAAACTTCCCGAGTATTAAACTAATTGCTAAAATAAATTTATGAAGGTGCAACATGAAAGACGAACAAATAGATGCGGTGGCCAAAATCCTCAAGTCCATGTCTCATCCTATCCGGCTGAAGATTCTGTGTCTGCTCCAGGATCGCGAACTGTCGGTGGGCGACATCCGCAAGGAAGTGGAAACCACCAACGCCAATGTTTCACAGCACCTCAACATCCTGCGCAACCAGGGAATTATCGACTACCGAAAAGAAGCCAACTTCATCTACAACCGCATAACCGACAAACGTATTCTCGATTTGATCCTGAACATGCAGAAGCTGTTCTGTCCCGATTTCGAGAAATAGCCTTACGAATAGCACTACGAAAAGAGGTCCTCCTCATGACGGTTACAGACTGGATACATACCATCGCCGGCACTTTCATCCTCGTCAGCCTCGCCCTGGGCCTGCCGATAAGTCCCGTCTTCCTCAGCAAGTACTGGCTGCTGCTGACAGCCTTCGTCGGCCTCAATCTGTTCCAGTACGGCATCACTAAATTCTGCCCGATGGCCTACATCCTCAAGAGCCTGGGCGTGCCGGAAAACAGATAGGCCGGAGTTCAGCTCTCCGCCATTTCCGCTTTGCAGGCGGCCTGCCAGCAGCACGTCATCTGCGGGCAGCTCTTCTGC
>JBEPWT010000209.1:0-5407 GCA_041642275.1 Desulfopila sp.
TCATCGGAGACGAAAACCTCTCCCCCGCAGGAAGGACAGCTGTCCGGCATGGAAAATTTCTTCTCCGAGCCGTCGCGTCTTTTTTCCAGGGATTTAACCACATAGGGAATAACATCGCCGGCCCGTTCGACCACCACCTGGTCGCCGATGCGAATGTCTTTTTCCTCCACCTGGCTGAGATTGTGCAGCGAGGCCCGGGAGACCTCGACGCCGCCGATGCGCACCGGCTCCAGCAGCGCCACCGGCGTCAGGGCACCGGTTCGACCGACATTGACGATGATATCCTCCACCCGGGCGGTATCCCGGCGGGGTTCGAACTTGTAGGCTATCGCCCAGCGCGGATCCCGGGATCGCAGGCCCAGCGTTTTGCGGTCTTCGAGGTCATTGACCTTGATAACCATGCCGTCGATCTCGAAGGGCAGATCATCACGTTTTTGCACCAGCTCGCCGTAATGGGAGAGGGCCGCATCGATATTTTCCGACAGGTGCTGCATCTTGCGATTAACCGGCAGGCCCCAGCTCTGCAGGGCATCAAGGACCTGCCAGTGGCTGGAAAACTCCCTGCCCTCGCATTCGGCGATCTCATAGACAAACAGGTGCAGCGGCCTGCTTTTGGTTATTTTCGGATCGAGCTGCCGCACCGACCCGGCGGCGGCATTGCGGGGATTGGCAAAGGGGGCCTTATTGTTTTTTTGACGCCGGCCATTGAGGTCGTTGAATTCCTTGATGCGCATGTAGATCTCACCCCGCACCACCAACCGGTCCGGCATCTTTTCCTCTTCCAGGCTAAGCAGGGACAGCGGCACCTCGCCTATGGTCTTGACGTTGGCGCTAACATCCTCGCCCGTGTCGCCGTCACCCCTGGTCGCCGCCAGGGTAAAAGAGGCGGACTCATAGACCAGTTCGATGGAAAGCCCGTCGTACTTGGGCTCGACCACATATTCGACTTCCTCTTTACCCAGTTTTCGGCGGCAGGTGTCGGCGAACTCACGTACCTTTTTTTCCCGGTAAACTGCCTGGAGGCTCAGCATGGGTGTGGAGTGCGACACCGTTCCCAGTTTGTCGAGGGGCTTTCCCGCCACCTTCTGGGTGGGGGAATCGGCACTGGCCAGATCCCACTCCTGTTCCAGTTCCTGGAGCGTCTGGAAGAGTTGGTCATACTCCTTATCGGAGATCAGGGGATCATCCTGGACGTAGTAGCGATAGTCATGATAGCGCACGGCCTGGCGCAGCTTCTCCACCGCTTCGCCAGCATCCTGCCGCGATTCGATCCGGTCTTTGTCCACTTTGGGAATGTGCTTGTCTTTTTTACTCATGCTCTACCTTTTCAACAGTTTTTGCAGATCAGCGAGGCTCCGGGTATTGATGACATCGCCCGCCTCCAGCCAGCCGCGCCTGGCCTGGTAGATGCCGAAGCGGATCCAGTCCAAATGCCGGGCCCAGTGCGCGTCGGTGGAAACAGCGATTTTCAGGCCAATTTCCCGGGCCCGCAGAAGATGGGTGTCAATGAGGTCAAGCCGTTCCGGCTGGGCGTTAAGTTCGAGAAAGCAGCCGCGCTCCCTGGCTCCTTCCATGATCCGTTCCATGTCCACCTCGTAGGGATCGCGCTTATGGATGAGGCGACCGCTGGGATGACAGAGAATATTGAAGTGAGGGTTATCCATGGCCCGAAGAATGCGTTCGGTCTGCTTTTCGCTTGAGAGCTCAAAAGAGGAGTGGACGGAACATATGCGGATATCGAGGCGGCCAAGGACTTCATCGTCGAGATCGAGAGAGCCGTCCTCGAGGATATCGACCTCGATCCCTTTGAGCAGCGTCAGGGAGTCGAGACGGTCATTGAGATCATCTATGGCCTCAATCTGCTCGAGCAGCCGGTTTTCGTCCAGTCCTTTGGCCACGCTTACCCGCTGCGAGTGATCGGTGATAGCTATGTACTCATAGCCGTAATTCAGGGCGGCCTTTGCCATATCCTCGAGACTGTCGTGCCCGTCGGTTTCCTTGGTATGGACATGGAGATCGCCCTGCAGGTCGCCGAGTTCGATCAGCCGGGGCAGCTCCTCTTTGCCCGCGGCCTCGATCTCGCCCCGGTCCTCCCGCAATTCCGGTTCGATATAGCTCAGCCCCACCGCCTCGTACACCTCTTTCTCACTGCCGCCGGCTATGCGTTCGTCATCTTCGAAAACCCCGTATTCATTTATCTTGTATCCCTTGCCGCCGGCAATTCTGCGAATGGCGATATTATGCGCCTTGGAGCCGGTGAAATAGTGGAGGGCGGCGCCGTAACTGACCTCGGCAACCGAGCGCAAATCCACCTGCAGACCTGAGTGGAGAATGACGGTGGAGCGGGTGCGGCCCTGGGACACCACCCTGTCGACATCCTCGAAACGGCTGAAGGCATCCATGACCTCGGCGCCTCTTTTGCAGGTCACCAGAATGTCGAGATCGCCCACCGTTTCCCGGCGGCGGCGATAGCTGCCCGCCACCATGACTTTTTTGACCCCCTCCAGGTCCTTCAGGTAATCGCACAGCGGCAGAGCATAGTCCTCGGCCTCCATCAGCAGGGTGCGTTCATCACCGTTGTCGTCGCCGCGGCCCAGTTCTTCGAGAACATTTTTCTCGGTTTTTGGGCCAAACCCGTCCAAGGCGCGGATTTTCTTGGACTCGGCGGCAATACGCAGGTCCTCGAGGTCGCCGATACCCAACTCTTTGTAGAGCGCGGCCGCCTTCTTGGGTCCGAGCCCGGGAAGTGCCATGACCTCCTGCAGACCGGAGGGCAGCTGCTTTTTCAACTCCTTCAGCTGGGGAAGATCGCCGGTGGTGACGATGGTCTTGATTTTGTCGGCCAGGTCGTCGCCGATGCCGGGAATCTCGGTGAGATCCTCACCCCTCTCGATCATTTCGCCAACGCTTCCGGAAAGTCCGGAAAGAGCCCGGGCCGCCGTTCTGTAGGCCCGGACACGGAACTCGTTGGCGTCTTCGATTTCAAGAAAATCAGCGACATCATTAAATATTCGGGATATATCGTTATTGTGGACAACCATTCCAGCTACTCTTCGTTTACTGATTAGGTATGAAACTCAGCCTGGCCTCTAGCACGGGGCCGGGTTGCTCGTTTCGCGGGTGTCTGCAGCCTGGACGGCTGCAGCCAAGCCCCCATGGATGGGTTTATGGCGTCCCGTGAAATGAGCAATCCTGTCCCTCAGGAGACGTAGCTGAGTTTCATTGGTAATCAGCCTTCATTTTGAAGATTTGATAAACAGATTCTCTTTGAGGTTACCCCGCATAGTGCCTGGTTTTATCCATGCTACCGGCGTTCTCCGCGAAAATCCGGCTTACCGGCAGGGGAAGAACAGGCTTCGAGCCGGCGGACCACCCTGCCGGCGCAGACAGCTCCCGGTTTGGTTGATGCAAGATATATGCCCTGTTACCCTCGAAATTGTGCCGCTTTGGGGAGGTTATCCAGGGTGCCACCGGAGAGGCGCTTTGGCAAGGGTGTTTCAGAAACGGCTCCAGCGGAACCCGGCCGTATTCTCCTCCATCACGGGATCAGTCCGCCGAAGGCGGACGACGGCAGAATTTGCCGGGCACCGAACAAGGGATGGCGGCGATAGGAAAACTTTTGTATATTCCTGGCAACAGATGCCCGAACTCCATCAACTCTGCCAGGTGAGACAACCGTGAGAGAATGCCGTAACAACTTTGCCCATGGGCCGATGAAACTGAAGAGCAAAAACGTCATCGTCCATTACCGGGGGCGCGATATTGAATGTGAAAAGATGGTCTACGCCTGCACCTTCTGCGACTACGAACTCCATGAACAATGGATGGAGAAGAAGCTCGAGGAGCAGCTTGCCGGGATCTGGCAGACGGACTGGCGGCAATAGAAGCGCAGCCCTGAGGGACATTTTGCTTTTGGCAGGAAGGCCTCAGAGGTCGAGTTTTCTCAACTCCTCTCTTCGCTGGTGGTATTCTTCGATTCTTGCCAGCAGCTGCCTGCTTCTCCGCTGGAGTTTTTTCAGGGAAAAGTAGTCGATATAGCGGGACAGAGGTATGAGCTCCATATTTTCCGAACGCCCTTTGAGATCAATCACGTAGGGTTTGAAACTTCCATCCGCAAGCCGCTTGAGGGCGATGTTCTTGAGATTGAGGTCAAAAAGCCAGATACGGCCGGTAATCAGGAAATCGCAGAATTTTGCCGCCGCGTCCAAAACGGCATCGATATCGCAGTTCTCCTCGTGAACGATAATATCCCAGATTGTCTTCGACACCGCATTGTCATGATCGCGGATGCAGTCGCAGAGCAGTCCCCGGCCACGACTGGTATCGACGAAGCCGTGACAGTGGCTGATAAAGGAGAGATCCGCCGTATCCTTCTGCAGCTGGCGATAGCCCTTTAACTCCTCCTGGTTCATACTGCCCCGCCTAATCCCTTTTCGCCGCTCGATCTTGATAATATACGCATCACTTTCCGGATGACGGAAGCAGATCCGTTCGCGGCCCGAGCTGATGATCAGCCCGTCGTGCAGTTCCACTGCCGGGGTGGTGTCGCCTGCCATTGCCGTGTCTCCTCCTTTTTTCTCCGCACCGGTGCCGGCCGGGCGTTGCCGCAGTGCTCTCTCGTCTTTCTGTGAGATCTCCTGATTCTCAGCCTGTCCGATTGCCAACCTTTTTCCGCCGCAGCCGACGCCGGTGGACAAATCAGAGGATGAGCGACAGTGCTATGCGTTTTCTCTGCGTGTCGACTCCGACTATCCGCACCCTGACCTGCTGGCGGACACTGACCACCTCGGCCGGGTCTTTGACAAAGCGGTCGGCCATCTGGCTTATGTGGATAAGCCCGTCCTGCTTGATGCCTATGTCGGCAAAGGCGCCGAAGGTGGTGACATTGGTGATTATCGCCGGCAGCACCATGCCCTCGCGCAGATCATCGAGGCTGTGCACCGTATCATCGAATTGGAAGTGGCTGAACGTCTTTCTCGGATCTCTGCCCGGCCGCGCCAGCTCCTCGAGAATATCCACCAGCGTCTCCATGCCCACGTCTTCGCTGAGATACCTGTCAAGATCAATGCGACGGCGCAGCTGCCCGGAGCCCTGTAGATCCGCAAGACCTACACCGAGGTCAGCCGCCATGGACTGGACCAACGCGTATCTTTCCGGATGGACGCCGCTGTTGTCAAGCGGCTCCGGCGAGTTGCGGATGCGCAGGAAGCCGGCACACTGTTCGAAGGCTTTGGCGCCGAGTCTTTTGACCTCGAGCAGATCCCGGCGCCGGGCAAAGGGCCCCCTGGCCTGGCGGTGGGCGACGATGTTCGCCGCCAGGGCCGGTCCCAGTCCGGCGACATAGCTGAGCAGCTCGACGCTGGCGCTGTTGACCTCGACGCCAACCCGGTTGACGCAGCGCTCGATC
>JBEPWT010000210.1:0-5407 GCA_041642275.1 Desulfopila sp.
TTTGGCTCACAGACGTAGTCCGGAGATGCTTCGGTATTGAGATAGCGCTTCAGCCTTTTTTCAAATTCGATGATATCCTGCTGGTCAAAGGCGTTTTCCAGACTGAGCATGGGCAGGCGGTGGGGCACCTGGGAAAACTTGTCCAGGGGCAGACCGCCCACCCGCTGGCTGGGAGAGTCGCCGGCGACAAGTTCGGGATGGCGGGCTTCTATCTCCAGCAGTTCGTTGAACAGGGCGTCGTACTCGCCGTCCGATATGGTTGGCCTGTCGAGAACGTGGTAGTTGTAGGCATGCTCGCCGAGGAGCTTTTTCAGTTCGGCGAGCCGGGCTTCGGGCGTCATCCCTCTACTGTTCGTCGAGAAGCCTGCCGGCCTTGGCAATGTTTTCCCTGACAACCTCGTCGATAAAGATAAGTATCGATTCAGGTGGCTTGCCGGCTGCATCGGCGATGACTTCAGTAACTCCCTTGCTGATTTTCTCTTTTTGCTCGCGGCTCAACTGGCCGGCGACGCGAATGTTGACGTAGGGCATGGTTCACCTCCTGGAATGATGGTTGATGATGGCTGAGGCCCGAAGGCGGCGAGCCCCGTTTCTATTGTTCTTGAATAATAAAGGCAAAATGGCTATTTTGTCGAGGCCGTCTTGAAAAATCGCTCTTTCACTGCGGCGGATAGAGGTTTTTTATGCGCTCGACTATTGAGACTGCCTGCGGCCAGCCGCAGGCAGCGACAACATACTCTGTGTCACGTGAAGAATCCATGAATATTCTTGTTACAGGCGGTGCCGGCTATATCGGCAGCCATACCTGCCTTGAACTGCTTAACGCAGGCCACCAGGTCATAGTCGTCGACAATCTGTCCAATGCCAGCCGGGAGTCCCTGGTCCGGGTGGAGGAATTGACGGGCAGAAGTCTTGTGTTTCATCAGGTGGACCTTGTGGATGAGGCTGGCCTCGACGAAGTGTTCCGATCCGCTCCCGCCATCGACGGCGTTATTCATTTCGCCGGCCTCAAGGCCGTGGGCGAGTCCGTGGACCAGCCGCTCTTGTACTACAACAATAATATCAAGGCAACGCTCAATCTCTGCGAGGCCATGGTT
Source organism: Desulfopila sp. (assembly GCA_041642275.1). Classification (GTDB taxonomy): domain Bacteria; phylum Desulfobacterota; class Desulfobulbia; order Desulfobulbales; family Desulfocapsaceae; genus Desulfopila_A. The sequence goes on from JBEPWT010000210.1 coordinate 1,098, forward strand.
CGCCACGGCGTCACCGCCATAATCTTCAGTTCCTCGGCGACGGTTTACGGTGATCCGGCCACGGTCCCCATCAAAGAAGATTTCCCGCTGTCCTGCACAAATCCCTATGGCCGGACCAAGCTCATGAGCGAGGAAATCTTGACCGATATCAGCTGCGCCCGCGCCGACTGGGATGTCATTCTGCTGCGCTACTTCAACCCGGTGGGGGCCCACGAAAGCGGCCGCATCGGCGAAGATCCGGGCGGAACACCAAACAACCTGATGCCCTATGTCTCCCAGGTTGCCGTCGGTAAACTCGAGAGACTTGCGGTCTTCGGCAGCGACTATCCGACCGTCGACGGCACCGGCGTTCGTGATTACATCCATGTCGTCGACCTGGCCCGGGGGCATGTCAAGGCGCTGCAGAAAATCGGCGGCGGAGGCGGTGTCAATATCTACAACCTCGGCACCGGCCGCGGCTACAGCGTGCTCGAAGTGGTCAAAGCCTTCGAGAAGGCCAGCGGCCGGACCATCCCCTACAGAATAACGGCGAGGCGAGCGGGGGATATCGCCACCTGTTACGCCGATGCCGGCAAGGCCTGGGAGGAGCTGGGCTGGAAAGCCGAAAGGGGAATGGAGGAAATGTGCGCTTCCACCTGGAAATGGCAGAGGAACAACCCCGACGGCTACGCTGAGTCCTGACGTTTTCCTGTGTTGCAGCCGGTATCCGCCCCGCCGTCGATCCCGGGAGTCAGCCATCTTCAGCAGCGGTCCTGATCCCTGCCTGGCCCAGCGGCGCTGCCGGCCCGCCGAGTGGCCTCGCCAGAGAACGCCGCGGCCGATGTTACATGCTGTATTTGTGTGAGAAAATATGGCGCTGTGTGCGAATTGTGCTTGAATAAAAGGGCATCCTGTGATACCACTCTAGATTAAAGAAATCTGGGGCATAGTTTGCACAATGGCACAAAAAGAGAAGTCAACAATGATATTCGGTTGCGGCAACCGGATAATGGGCGACGACGGTTTCGGACCCGCTGTTATCGACATGCTCTCCAGCCGTTACAGGCTGCCCGATTCGGTCATGGCCGTCGATGCCGGCACGGCGGTACGTGAATATCTTTTCGACTATCTCCTCTCCCCCGAGGACCGTCCGTGTTCCATTATACTGCTTGACGCCGTTGATTTCGAAGACAGAGAGCCAGGAGAGGTCTTTTTTATCCGCCCGCGGATGATTCCTGCAAAGAAGGTGCATGATTTCTCGCTGCACCAGTTTCCCAGCGTCAATTTGCTCTCCGAGATCGAAGAACACACCGGCATAGATGTCGCCATCATCGCCGCCCAGGTGGAATGCCTGCCCGAGGAAGTGAGGCAGGAACTTTCGCCGAGCATGCAGGGGGCGGTGGTCCGCGCCTGCGAAACCCTGGCGCAGATGCTTTCTGCCAATAATCGATAAAGAGGTTACTCCCCCATGATGTACGAATTTAAAGTCAGTGAAATGGCGGAAGAATTTGGGGTGCACCGCAATACCATACGCAACTGGATCAATGCCGGCACCCTGGCGGCCAAGGAGGGTCCGGGAAGAAAGTATCTGATGAAGTTCGAGGATTACCAGGAGCTGTGTGAGAAGTTCGGACGTAAACCTCATATACGGCCGAACAGCCACGTCGATCTCGAAACCGTCAAGTCACTGGAGGAAAAGAACTCGGAGTTGCCGGTCATTGAACTGGGCGTGCCGGTGAAAAAATTCTACGAGGACCCCCGCTGGGCCGATGTCTGCCTGACTTGCGGTACCTGTGCCAGCGCCTGCCCCATAGCCGGCGTCGACAATCTCGACCCGCGGAAGATCGTCCGCATGGCCTTTCTGGGCATGGAACAGGATCTCATCGACTCCGACTGGCCCTGGAAATGCACCATGTGCGCCAAGTGCGAAAATGTCTGTCCCGCCAATATCGAAATTGTCGAACTGATGCGCAAAATCCGTTCGCTGCGGCCGCGGGAACTTGTTCCCGGCCCGATCCACAGAGGGGTTATTACCTGTCTTGAGCGCGGCAACAATCTCGGCATCCCCAAGGAGGATTTCATCGCCCTGCTCGAAGGCCTGGGCCAGGAGCTGGCCGAGGATGCCTGCCCCGGTTTTGTCACGCCCATCGATGCGCATGGCGCCAGGGTTCTTGTGCAGATTAATTCCAAGGAACCTTTCGCCGAACCCGATGATCTGAAATGGTGGTGGAAAATCTATCACGCCGCCGGCGAATCCTGGACCATATCTTCGGAAAACTGGGAAGGACTCAACTGGGGACTTTTCTCCGGCGATAACGAGTCGATGAAGACGGTGGTCGGCCGTATTGTCGACAATATGCGGCGGCTCAACTGCGAGGTTCTGCTGCTGCCGGAGTCGGGGCATGCCTACTACGCCACCCGTTACGGCCTTAATCGCTGGTATCCCGATGCCCTCAAGGAGTTCAAGATATGCACCTTGTTCGATCTCCTGCTGGGATACATCGCCGACGGCCGCATTCAACTGGACAAGAGCAGGCACCCGCAGAAAACCGTCTATCACGATCCCTGCAATTACGGACGCAAATCGCTTAAATCCTTCGGCAAGGCCTACTACGAGGAAGGCCGGCAGATCGTTGGCGCCTGCTGTACCGATGTCGTCGAGATGGAGCCCAATCGGGAGACCAACTACTGCTGCGGCGCCGGCGGCGGAGCCTGGGCCATGCCCTTTGCGGCCGAGAGAATCTATTACGGCCGCATGAAGGCGCGGCAGATAAGCGAGTCGGGCGCCGAGCTGGTAATTGCCGCCTGTCACGGCTGCCGGGACCAGCTGAAAAAGTCGCTGGTACAGGAATACAGCCTGGATATCGAGGTCAAATATCTCTGGGAACTGGTGGCCGATTCTCTGATACTGCCCGGAGGTCCAGGCAAATGAGGGATATGCGCAAACCATATTGCCCTATCGTGTCCGGCTCCGGCCGGGAGTTTGAACAAAGAGGAGACAGGCCATGCTGAATGAGGCCGTTAAAGTTGGTTCGGTGCTGATAGTCGGCGGTGGGGTAACGGGCATGCAGGCGGCGCTCGATCTGGCCGATGCCGGGTATTTCGTCTATCTCGTCGAAAAGACAGGTTCCATCGGCGGGGCCATGGCCCAGCTGGACAAAACCTTTCCCACCAATGACTGTTCGATGTGCATCCTCGCCCCGAAAATGGTCGAGTGCGGCAGGCATCTCAACATCAAGATATTGACATTGAGTCAGGTAACCAGGATCACCGGCATCGCCGGCGACTTCAAAGTTACCGTCAGGGAGGATCCGCGCTTTGTCGATACCGAGCGCTGCGTGGCCTGCGGCCTGTGCACGGAAAAGTGCCCAAAGTCGGTCGATAATGAATACGATGCCCTTGCCGGCAGGCGCAAGGCCATATTCATCAAGTATCCGCAGGCAGTGCCCAATAAATACCAGATCGATGCCAACGCCTGCCTCCGGATGAAAAAGCCCGGCAGCTGCGGCATCTGCGAAGAGGTCTGTTTTGCCGAAGCCATCAGGTTCGATGACAGCGGCAAGGTTCATGAATTATCGGTGGGCGCCCTCATTCTGGCGCCGGGATTCGAACCCTTCGATCCCACCGAGGCCGGAGTCTGGGGATACGGCAAGTTTCCCAACGTCATCACCTCCCTCCAGCTCGAGCGCTATCTCTCGGCCACCGGTCCCACCGAAGGCAGGCTGCTGCGCCCCTCCGACGGTAAGCCGGTACGCAAGATCGCCTTCCTCCAGTGCGTCGGCTCCAGGGATGAAAACAGATGCAGCAACGGCTACTGTTCATCGGTATGCTGCATGTATGCCATAAAGGAGGCGGTCATCGCCAGGCAGCACGTGCCCAACCTCTCTGCCGCCATATATTATATGGACATGCGCACCCACGGCAAGGAATTCGATTCCTACATGGAGAAGGCCAAAACCGAAGACGGCGTCCGTTTCATCCGCTGCCGGGTGCATGGGGTGGAGCCCTATTCCGACAACGGCGATCTGCGTCTGCATTACATCAATGAAGAGGGACGACAGGTGGAGGAACTCTTCGACATGGTAGTCCTCTCCGTCGGTCTGCGAACGCCGAACCATGTCCGCGAGCTGGCCGAAATAGCCGGCATCCAGCTGTCGGCGTCCAATTTTGCCTCCACCTCCGATTTCTCGCCGGTATCGACGTCCAAGGAGGGCATTTTTGCCTGCGGCGCCTTTTCCGGGCCCAAGGGCATTCCCCAGTGCGTGGTGGAGGGTTCTGCCGCTTCGGCCGCCGCCGCTTCCATTCTGGCGCCGGTCAGGGGGGAGAAGAGC
>JBEPWT010000211.1:0-5407 GCA_041642275.1 Desulfopila sp.
ACCTGCTGTTCGTCCTTTCTGTCGAGGGCGCGACGCAGAGTTCGTTCCTGCATGGCGCCAACGACCAGTTTTTCATGGACGGTGAAAGACAGGCTGAGATCGTCGGCAACGGGAACCCGGTATATGATATGGCTGCCATACTGCACCGAGGTGAGGCCGGTGTCGGTGGAAATTCCGGCCATGGCTTCAAGCAGGGCTGGGTTGTGCTTCGGTTCGGCGAAGAAAATGAGATTGTCATGAATATGCGATGTAAAATCGTCGGCGCCGGTACCCTCCAACAGGGCAAGGGCGATCTTTTTGCTGCACATCTCCTCAAACAGCCGGGCTGCCTGCGGAGATGAGATAAAATCCCGCAGCCGGCGAAGAAGTTCCACCTTTTCAAGAGCAATATCGACATCCAGAGCCAGCCTGACGAGATCGATGCCGCCCACTGCCTGGCCAAGGGGCTGGTTTTTCATTTCTTCGACCATTGCCGCCAGATTGTCGTGAGTGAGGTACAGCAAAACCTGCTCCGGCAGAAACAGTACTGGATCTGCCGGCGGACGCCTGCCGGCTGTCGCCGCGAAAAAAACCGCGGCGCCGGCGGCAAGGAAAAGAACTATGACAAGAAAACGCTTCATCTCGGACTTTAGGTGCTTTGTGTTTTCAGCCGAATCGGCGATACCCTACCGCCTCGGCAAGATGATGATTATCTATGGAATCCTTGCCGTCAAGATCGGCAATGGTTCGGGCAATTTTCAGTATTCTGTGGTATGCCCTGGCAGAAAGGCCGAGACGCTCGACACTTTTCTCCAGAAGTTTTTTCCCCTGTTGCTCTATTCGACAATACCTTTCCACCAGTTTTGCCGGCATGTCCCCATTGGCGCGTACGGACTCAAAATCACGGAAACGCATCTCCTGGATCCGCCGGCAGCGGTTGACCCGATCCCGTATCACCGCTGAATTTTCGGTTTCGGTCCAATCGTTCATTTCTGCATAGGGCAAAGCGCCGATCTCCAGGTGCATATCCATCCTGTCGAGAAGCGGGCCGGACAGTCTCGACGTGTATTTACGGATCTGTTCGGGCGTACAGCAGCAGCGGTTGCGCCTGTCGCCGTAAAAGCCGCAGGGACACGGATTATATGCGGCCACCAGCAGAAAATCAGCGGGAAACGTCAGCGACATATGGGCCCTGGCTATACTCACCTGCCTGTCTTCGAGCGGCTGCCTCAGCATCTCCAGGACCCGTTTTCGAAATTCGGTGACCTCGTCGAGAAAGAGTACGCCGTTATGGGCCAGCGAGACCTCGCCCGGCCTGGGGTAGCTGCCGCCGCCGATAAGACCTGCATCGGATATGGTGTGGTGAGGCGCTCGAAACGGTCTGCAGCCTACCAGGGCGGTGCCGCCGCTAAGCATTCCCGCTATGGAATGTATTTTTGTGGTTTCCAGGGCTTCATCAAAACCGAGGTCGGGAAGAATGGATATTATCCGTCGGGCAAGCATGGTCTTTCCCGCTCCCGGCGGCCCCTTGAGCAGGACGTTATGGTTGCCGCTGGCCGCAATTTCCAGCGCTCTCTTGGCATGTTCCTGTCCCTTGACATCGGCAAAATCTTCCAGGCCTTCATTCGCTCTGCCCAGCAAGGCTGCAGGATTTGAGCTGTAAGGTGCAATGTCGCCGTTGCCGGTGAGATGTTCAACTGCTTCGTAGAGGTAGGACACCGGCAGTATTGCTATGCCGTCGACCACGCCTGCTTCCGGGGCATTATCCCTGGGCACCAGCACTCTTTTCATGCCGCGTTCACGGGCATTGAGTACCACCGGCAGGACTCCGCGCACTCCTCTGACGGCACCGTCAAGAGAAAGCTCACCTACGATTGAATAGTCCCGCAGGGCGCTGGAGTTTATAAGCCCGCTGGCGCACAGTATCCCCAGGGCTATCGGCAGGTCGTAACCGGTGCCTTCTTTCCTGACGTCGGCTGGAGCGAGATTGACGGTGATGCGTCTGTTGGGAAATTCATACCCGCAGTTTCTGATGGCTGCCTTGACTCTGTCCTTGCTTTCCCTGACAGCCCCGTCGGCCAGGCCGACGGTGGAAAACACCGGCAGGCCTGGGGCGATGTCGATCTCTATCTCCAAGGAGACGCCGTCGACGCCGATTACGATGCAGCTGTTTACTTTCGATAACATAGGAGCTTGCCTTCAACTTGAGCTGGCTTTATACATTTTTTCCACTTCCTGCGTATACTGACCATTTTTGCAGGTGTACACAGAAAGTGGCGGCAGAATCCTGCACCCCTCGCCGCCGTTTTTAACGCTTTCCACCATCACCAGCGATGCCGACGACGCCTCGGGGTAGCTGTAGACCAGCCGCAGGCGTTTGGGCTGCATCCTCCGATTGAGAAGATGGTGGCACAGGGATGGCAGTGAGTCCGCAGGAAAAATGAGGGCAAAAACGCCCCTGTTGCCGAGAAGGTAAAAGGCAGAGGCGACGATGTCATCAAGGCTGGCGGCCGCCTGGTGTCTGGCCAGATATTTCTCTTCCTCCCGGCTGATCCTGCCGCTGCCCGCTCTGTAAAACGGCGGGTTGCAGATTACGTGGGTAAAGGTTTCGGCCTGATACAGACGCCCTGCCTCCCTGAGGTCGCCCTGGGTGATTTTGAAGATATGTTCATAGCTGTTGGCTCTGGCGTTGAGCCTTGCCGCATCGGCCAGACCCTGCTGATATTCAAGCCCTTCTATCTTCCTGAGAGTACCCTGTCGGCGGTAGAGCAGTATCAGCGAGAGAATGCCGCAGCCGCAACCGAGATCGAGCACGGTCGCTTCCTGCCAGTTGAGACAGAAGTGAGCCAGCAGAACGGCGTCTATGGAGAACCTGTATCCGTATTGGCGCTGATAGCAGACAAGGTCTCCATCGAATAACGAGTCTTTGGTCAGGGATCGAGAATCGTTCATAATGTCTACTTTCAAACTGCAATCAAAACCTATCAAAAATGCAGTTAGGCGGTCAACAGCTTTTTGCTTCCCATCCCCTGAAAAGGCGTGAAGAGGCCGCTGACAAGTTTTTTTCAGGTACCTGCCGTCCGGCAATGGCAATCTTTTCTTTCCCGGTTCTCAAGATGAGGAAAATGATGTACTTTACGAAACGATAAAGTACATTCGACGCTGCGTACTTATGAGAGTGAAAAAACCTGGCAAGGTAACCGGGCATGCCGATCACTTCGGCTTTCTCTTTTTGCGCGCGAATGCAACCGGTATGACTACATCAACGAAGCAGTATACTTTAAACTGGAGCAAAAAACGAAAATGTTTGATATTTTTATTAAGACCCATTTCGCCGGAGCCCATCATCTCCGGGATTATCCCGGCGACTGCGAGATGCCCCATGGCCATAACTGGAAAATTACCGTCACCGTTCGGGCCAGAGAGCTTGATGAAATCGGTATGGGTATAGATTTCAAGGTGCTTAAAAAACATGTCAAGGAGGTCGTCGACCGTATCGACCATCGTGATCTCAATACCATGGAAGAATTTTCGGCGCTCAACCCCTCATCGGAACACATAGCAATGTTTTTGTTCGACAACCTTGAACGGCCTCTCAAAACCGACCGTCACTTCCTCTACAGTGTGACGGTCAAGGAAACCGACACCTCGGGTCTGACCTACTACGGCACCAAGCTCGACTGACCGCGCCGCAAACAGAGGGCGCTCGTTTCCGGGAGAGAGCGGACAGTGTCGAGGTTAAAACCCGTTAGTGCATACACTCAGCCGGGCTGCAGTTGCGCCAGGCTGATCGCCGGCCCCATGACGCTTAAAAGCACGAGAAATGCGGTGACCACCGGCAAGCGACTGCAGAGCGGAAACCATCAAACACCTAATGCAAGAGGTACCACTTGCCAATGATATCTTTAGCCCAAACACGAATAGCAGTCATAGGACTTGGATATGTCGGACTTCCACTGGCCGTCGAGTTCGGCAGAAAATATCCGACAAAGGGCTTCGACCTCAAGACGGAGCGTGTGGCCGAGCTGCACAACAGCGTTGATTCCACCCTCGAGGTAGAGGCTGAAGAGCTCAGGTTGGCGCACCACCTGAGCTACACCAGCAGGGCGGAGGACCTCGGCGACTGTAATGTCTATATCATCGCCGTTCCCACCCCCATTGATAATGCCAAAAGACCGGATCTCGGCTATCTCGAAAGTGCCTCGGAAACCGTCGGCGCCTTGCTCAAGGGCGGTGATTACGTGATCTACGAATCCACTGTCTATCCCGGCGCCACAGAGGAAGTATGCATCCCCATACTCGAAAAGGAGTCTGGTCTCAGACTCAACGATGATTTCTTTTGCGGCTACTCACCGGAGCGCATAAATCCAGGCGACCGCGAGCACAGACTGCCGGATATCGTCAAAGTCACCTCCGGCTCAACTCCCGAGGCAGCTGAGTTCATCGACCTTCTCTACAGGAGCATCATTACGGCTGGAACCTTCAAGGCCAGTTCGATAAAGGTGGCGGAAGCGGCCAAAGTTATCGAAAATACGCAACGAGATGTCAATATCGCCCTGGTCAATGAACTGTCGCTGATTTTCAACAAGCTTTCGATAAACACCGCCGAGGTCCTGGAGGCGGCTGGAACAAAATGGAATTTTCTGCCCTTTTATCCAGGCCTTGTCGGAGGTCACTGTATTGGCGTAGATCCCTACTATCTTACACATAAAGCACAGCAGGTCGGTTATCACCCCAATATGATTCTCGCAGGCAGACGCCTTAACGATAGCATGGGACAGTACATCGCCTCTTCCGTCATCAAACTGATGGTCAATAAAAAAATCGATGTCTCAAAGGCCAGGGTTCTGGTGATGGGGATCACCTTCAAGGAGAACTGCCCCGATCTGCGCAATACCAAGGTTATCGATATTGTCAACGAGCTCAATGATTACGGCATTGATGTCGTTGTCTATGATCCCTGGGTCAGCAAAGAGGAGGCAACCCGGGAGTATGGCGTACGCATGGCACAGACTTTGGCGGAACACAGCTACGACGGTATCATTCTGGCGGTGGCTCACAGGGAGTTCGTTGCCATGACACTTGAAGACCTGCGCTCCCTGTGCAAGCCCAGCCATATCATTTTTGACGTCAAGAATACTCTGCCGCCGCGTCTTGTCGACGGCGGCCTGTAACCAGAATGTTTCAGGCGTTGGGATAGGAGATTTCGCAGCGGATGGGTCTAACCCGGATTCGGGTTAGCGCTTCAGCTCTACCAGGGTAGCCCCCCAGCTGCCGCCTTTTTCATCGGCCAGGGCATATTTTTTCACCAGGGAACTTTTCTCAAGAACACTGTGGACCCCCCGGCGCAGACTGCCGCTGCCCTTACCGTGGATTATACGGACATGATATATCTTTTTGCGCCGGCATTCCCGCAGGTATTCGGGAA
>JBEPWT010000212.1:0-5321 GCA_041642275.1 Desulfopila sp.
GGAGGAAACTATGTCTGATCCCGAAAGAAGCGGTGGCTATGAATCGATGGTATGGATTCGCGACAAGGACGGCAAGGAATATGCCTGCTATGCCAAAGACCTGAAAGGAAAGATCAAAACCAAGGAAGAGCTGAGCGAAGAAGAGAGATCCAAGTGCATGGATGTCAGCCAGCTGATCGGCACCGAACGCTGGTAACACCAGCCGTTGCCAGTCTACGACTCTTAGCTATATCGAGTTGAAAAACTGACAGAGATGTTGAGATGGCCGCAGTTGCACAGCGCCGGATCACAGGTGCATGCTGCTCTGCCGGCCATCACACCGGCGTTTTCCGCAAGCCGCCTGCCGCCGCGACAAACCTATGCTAACTCTAGAGATTTTTTCGGATTATATCTGACCCTGGTGCTATTTCATTACCGGGAGTATTGAAAAACTGCAGCAGGAGCACAAGCTGGACGTCCGCTGGCGTGCTTTTCCCCTTCATCCGGAAACGCCTGCAGAAGGAAAGAGTCTTGCCGAGCTTTTTGCCGGCACCACCATTGATGTCGCCCAGATGCTCCTCCATCTCCACCAGGTAGCCGACTCCCTCGGCCTGCCCTTCGGTGATCGAACCATGACCTACAACAGCCGGCTGGCCCAGGAACTCGGTCTGTGGGCCGAAGCGCAGGGCAGGGGCCAGGCCTTCCACATGGCCGCTTTTCATGCCTATTTCGCCGAAGGCAGGAATCTGGCGCAGCGGCCGGTACTCCTTGATCTCGCCGCCAGGGCAGGTCTCGAACCCGCCGAGGCAGCTGTCATCCTCGATAGACGTTCCTACCGCCAGGCCGTCGATGCCGACTGGCGGCGCTCCAGAGAAAAAGGCGTAACAGCCGTCCCCACCTTCATCATCAATGACAGCTCACTCACCGGCGCCAGACCCTACTCCGATCTCGAATCCTTCGTCTATAAGGCCTCTCGCCCGACTCTTTGACGGCATATATTGGTGGCCTGGGGGTGCTTGCCTCACGGGTCTCTGCAGCCTGGATGGCTGCAGCGAAGCCCCCAGGGATGGGTTTATGGCGTCCCGTGAGACAAGCGCCTCCAGGGCAATGAACAAGAAGCTGAGCTTTACGGGTAATCAGGTTCTTTTATCGCAAAAGAGCCTTCTCTGCCAATGAACCCCGGCGGCTTTTTGCAATATTTTCCTTGCACCGCCAAGCCGACGAGGTATATTCACCGGACTGTTTCCGGCCACCATTGCCAAGGAACCGAAATGATTATGCAGTCTTCGGCTTGAAAGGCTGCGAAGAACGCAAATGAGCCCGCGGCCAATCCGCCCCCACGGCACATTCTCACTACCCCGAACATTTCATGAAAAGCGATTGCATTCCTGTCGATGTTTTTCATGCCTCATGCAGGCGAGGACGTCGATGACCAGAATCCAGGCAAATTTTCTGCTTCTTCTCACCGCCATGCTCTGGGGATCCACCTTTGTCGTCCAGCAGGTAGCCACCGGTGGGCTGGGAGCAATAATGTATACTTCCTGCCGCTTTTTCATGGGGGGACTGGTGGTCCTGCCCATAGCCTGGATCCAGTTTAAACGAAAACAGAAAACGCCCTACAGGGTTACCGGCAGAGACTGGCTGGGCATGATAGCCACCGGCCTGGCGCTCTGCACCGCAGCCATTCTCCAGCAGGTGGGCATCTTTCATACCACTGTCTCCAACGCCGGATTCCTCACCGCCCTCTACGTTCCTCTGGTACCGTTGATCGCCTTTCTCCTCCTCAAGACTTCGGTCCACTGGTCGGTATGGCCCTCGTCCATTGGTTGCCTCATCGGCACCTATGTCATGACCGGCGCCCAGTCCGTCAATCTCAGCCCAGGCGATATCTGGGTGATCTCCAGCGCCCTTTTCTGGGCCGTCCATGTGCTGCTGGTGGGGGCCATGGCCATGAGAACGCAGGCGCCGCTGGTTGTGGCCGCCGTGCAGTTTTTTGTCTGCGCGGCAGCGGGCCTGATAGCTGCCATCATCATCGAGCAGCCCTCGCTGGCCGACTTCGAAGGCGCCTATTTCGGCATTTTCTACGGCGGCATACTCTCCGTGGGCACGGCCTTTACCCTCCAGGTCGTGGCCCAGCGCTACAGCACGGCGCCGGACGCCGCCGTTCTCCTCAGTTCGGAGACCGTGTTCGCCGCCCTGGCCGGCTATATCTTTCTCGGTGAAAGGCTGAGCCTTCTCCAGCTCAGCGGCGCCGGTCTGATCTTCGCCGGCATTCTGGCGGTGCAGCTATTGCCCCTCTATCGCCCCCGGCAAGGCAGCCGGGGCTGACTCCGCTCAGTCCATTTTTTCAGTCGGGACACCAGCCCGTCCTTCACTGTTGCTGCCGTATTGACACCCGCCCTTGTTTTTCAATCAGCAATTCTGTAAAATTGGGTGTAATCGCCGCACTTTTACTTGCCCTCAGCCGGGAGCTGCCGCCATGGCCGCAACACCTCTGCGATTCATCCTCTTGTGCTGCACACTGCTCCTTGGTCTATGCCAGCCTTCATTTCTTCAGGCTGCTGAAAAAGCGCCCATACGCGTCGGGGCCACCGTTTCCCTCTCAGGAAAATTCCAGATTCTCTCCTATATGGTCCGCAACGGCTATCAGTTATGGGCCGAGGAAATCAACCGCAGCGGCGGGCTACTCGGCAGAAAAATCGAATTGATCTTCTACGATGACAAAAGCAGCAGAGACCGGGTTCTCGAGCTTTATGAAAAGCTCATCACAGAAGACCAGGTCGACATGGTTCTCTCTCCCTACGGCTCAACATTGACCATGGCCGCCGCTGAAATCACCGAGAAATACAACTATACCCTGCTTGCTTCCTCGGCCTCTTCGACGGAGCTCTGGCAACAGGGATTCAGCGGTGTCTTCGGGATATATTCCACGGCCGACCGCTACTTTCTCGGTTTCCTCGACCTGCTGGCCAGAGAGCAGCTAAAAACCGTCGCCATTGTCTACCACAACTCCACTTTCAATATCTCGGCAATGCAGGGATCGAAAAAATGGGCCTCGCTTTTCGGTCTCCAGGTGGTCTACACGGCGCAATACGAAAACCATCTGCAAGACCTGCCGGCGATCGTCGCCCAGCTGCGGAATAAGAACATCGACGGACTCATATTCTGCGGCTATCCGCCTCAGGGCTATGCCTTCATCGAGTTGCTCAAAAGAGATGAGCTCTCTTTTCCGGGTCTTGCCTTGACCATTGTTCCCGCCCTTCCCGAATTCTACGATACCGTCGGCCCCTACGCCGAAAACATCTTCAGTCCTTCGCAATGGGAGGCCGATGAACGGCTGCCCTTCCCCGGCACCAACTCCTTCATCGAAAGTTTCATCGCCAAAACCGGCAAAATCCCATCCTATCATGCCTGCTCCTCCTACTCGGCCTGCCAGATACTCCAGCGGGCGGTGCAGCAGGCCGGTGAGATCAACCATGACAAGATCCGCAGCTTTGTCGCCAACCTCGATACGGTCACCATCATGGGGCGTTTCAAGGTCGATTTCCACGGCAAACAGATAGGCCACAACCCCATTCTCGTCCAATGGCAGGACGGCAACAAGGAAATTGTCTATCCGACGAAAATGCGAACCGCTCCTGCCAGATTCAATCACCAGCCACCGCCGCAACGATGAGATCCAGTTTCTTCCACAGCCTCATCTGGCGCCTGCTGTTGCCTGTCATCATTTTTGGAACCCTCTTTTCTCTTGTCCTTGGCCTCTACCTTGTGCCTCCACTGGTTTCCTCCCTGGAGAAAAGGATCGACAAAACCATCGATCACACGGTGTCCATGGCCATGAAGATCTGCGAGGAACGGCTCAACGATATGCTCGATCTGCGCATGGAGGAAAACGAGGAGATGAACACTGCCGCCCGCAAAGAGGCCATCGAAGAGATCAAGCAGGTCGCCGGCATCTTTCCGCATATACGCATGATGGTCTTTGACGAGAACGGCCTCATCCATGGCGCCTCATTGCCGATACCGGCCTATATTCCCGAAAAGCTCCTGCAGAGTCTGGAGAAGATGCAGCCCGTTCGCAACCTATATGCCACGGAAATTTTCGGCCGCCGCGTCTTTCTTGCCCACGGCTATTTTCCCTTCTGGCGATGGCATATCGTCAGCTTCATTCCCGAAGATGACTATCTCGAACCCATTATCATGGCGAAGCGTATCGTTTTCTTCGGCAATTTCGGTACTCTTTTGGCTGTGGCGGTCTCCCTGATACTGCTGTTCATGCTCAGCATCAACCTCCCCTTGAAAAAAATCATCTCCACCACCAGAAACGTACGCCGCGGTACTTTCGACAGGGTCAACCTCCAGGGAAGCAGCGAAATTGAGCAGGTCGCGGTGGCCTTCGATGAGATGATCAGCAAGCTTGAAGACGACAAGAAGAAGATCGACAGCATACTCAAGGAATTAAGTGACTCGGAAGAAAAATATCGTATTCTCTCGGAGAACTCCCTGGCCCTGGTTTTGGTCGCCACCCGTAATCGCTTCCGCTATGCCAACAGAACCGCCGGCGCCTTTTTCCAAAGACAGGTGGAAAATCTCTACGAAGCGGAAATCTCTTTTTTCTTCGACGACGACCAGGCGCAAATTCTCAGACAACGGATCGAAACGCTGATCAGCGGCAACAGCCACAGAGAGCATTTCGAACTCTGCTGCCGCATGCCCGACGGCGGCGATAAATGGCTCGAAGTTCTGGCCTCTCCCATCCCCTACCAGGGTGAATCGGCCGTGCTCATCCACGCCCTCGACATTACCCGGCGCAAACAGATGGAAAGCGAGCAGGAGTCACTGCGGCAGAAGATCAACAGAGGCGAGCAGATGAAAATGCTGGGCACCCTCGCCGGCGGCGTCGCTCACGACCTCAACAACATACTCAGCGGTATCGTCAGCTATCCCGAACTGCTCCTGCAGGACCTCGACGACCGAAGCTCTTTGTATCAACCACTGCAGATTGTTCAGCAATCCGGCGTCAAGGCGGCGGCCATCGTCCAGGATCTCTTGACCCTGACCAGAAGGGGCGTGGTCATCAGCGAGGTTATCAATATCGCCGATATACTCGACGACTATCTTAACAGCCTCGAATGCAAAAACCTTCTCAGCACCTATCCAGGCATCGACATCATCCACCGCTGCCAGGCGGATATCATGAACATCAAGGGCTCCTCCCACCACCTTTCCAAATCGATTATGAACCTGGTCACCAACGCCGCCGAAGCCATGCCCCATGGCGGTGAAATCCTCATCGAAGTGGAAAACAGATATGTGGAATCGGACTCCGGCAGCCTTGAAGA
>JBEPWT010000213.1:0-5245 GCA_041642275.1 Desulfopila sp.
ATAATGGCTTGCGGCGCCGATCACCGTTCCGACCCGTCTGCCCGCCAGCTCTTTCGGGTTGTCTGCGTCCAGCCCCGGCCGGGTGATGATTTTGACGTCGTCAATGCTGGTGACAAAGGTTGCAAGAACGGCAAAATCTTCCGTTGTAAAACTGGAGAACATAACGACCGACTCGGAGGAAGTGCCCAGGTCTGCTTTGCCCTCCAGAACCGCCTGCATGGCCCGATGACCGCCGATCACCTTGGTGATCTCCAGCGGTACGCCGGATTCACGGAAATAGCCGTTTTTTTCCGCGACAAAGAACGGCAGCGACAGCGGGGTCTGGGATACCGCTATTCTGAGCGGCGCAGAAGATAAGGCTGTGGTTGGAGCTGCTCCCGGCATCAGGCCGAGCAGCAGGAAGAACAGGACAAAGCGGAGATTCCAGCGGCTGGCCCCATGCCGGCTTGGGTGGTTGTCCGCCTGGCCGCAACTCGGTTTGGGTATCTGTCTCATAAACCTCGCCTGCACCGATTCGGCGCGGGATCTTGTTTACACGTCCTTAGTTTTCCAGAGATTCTTTACCATCGATGTGTTGATCAACCTGCAGGTTATCTTTTTTCATATTCCCTTACAAGCGATTTTCTTTCTTGGCGGTTATTCAGGAAGGATCTCCGCTTTCCTGCAGGGCAGGCAAGAAGGCTTCGACAGGTTTGTCATTGACAATCAGGATAGAACTTTTCAAAGCATCGAGGGCAGATGCTGTGGCTGAATTGGGCGTCTGGATGGTTGACCAGCAGCTTTTCGATGCGGTACCAGTTTCCCTTTTCGTCCTTGAGGTCTTTACAGTGGGAACAGATGGAGATGGTACCCCGAAGGGCCTGGAGTTCGGGTAAATAGTCCGTGAGGCGCTTGTTCTTTTCACCGAGGACCTGATTCACATAAATATACTCAAGCTGGGTTTCGAGCAGCTGCTTGAATTTGAGCATGAGGCGCTCAATCGTTTCGTTATAGGCGTTGGTTTTTTCATCCAGGATGCACAGGGTCCCAAAAGGCTTCCGGTTCGGCAGCAGCAGTGGAAAACCAAGATATGAAATCATATTGAGCTGTATATCGGGGTTGTTTTGCCACACCGGGTCCGAGAGCGCATCGGCTACCAGAAGTTTTTCCCGCGACTTTATCACCGTCTCGCAGTAGAGCCCGGAGTCGGCAAAATGTTCCTTATCCCCGGGCTGATATGGGTTGCCATCACTGTGGCTGGAAACAAGAACCTCTATGTCGGGTTCTTGATGCCTCATGATCAAGGCCGCGGGAATATCACATAACTCCGCCAGCAGGTCAACGATCTCCTGCCAATCGTGTATGATTTCTTCTGTTATGACTACGTCGAAATCTTCTTGTTTCATTTTGCCCTGTCGATCGGTTTTGAGGGATAAACGAACTTACACATTATTCTTGAATAGCATAATATCAATAAATATCTTTCAAGTGCCAGGTATGTCGCTCATTCTCCGGCAAAATCCGGAGCCGGATATGGCTTCTGAATGAGCTGGGAACCGGCAATAATGATCTGTCGCCTTGCTTAAACTTCATCCGCATCACCGGACATGGAGAGGACCGACTCCCCGGGCATTAATTTCTCCAATGGTGCTGTCATCGCCGAGCACAGGAGCAGAGGTGATCATCGCAGAGATGAACTTCGATGGTAGTGTGCTTCAATCTCGCTAGATCGGAAAGCCGCGAACAATATTCCATCGGGCTTCTGTTTTCCTTGGCGACCACCGTGATAGCCGCTGCCAGGTCTGTTGAGTTGAGTGGCCAGACATGCAGGTCGCCAACAATACTGTCGCTGTCTGATTCGATGGCGTCGACAATGGCGGTACTGATACTCCGGTCGTCATTGCCGTCCAGCAGAATAAGGGCACTGCTGCGGAGCAGCCCCCAGGCCCATTTTGCAATCAGCAGAGCTCCGACGATGCCCATAACCGGGTCGAGAACCGCCCAGCCCAGAAATTTGCCGGCGATGAGGGCGACAATGGCCAGGATCGAAGTCAGGGCATCGGCGACGACGTGCAGATACGCTGCCCGCATATTATGATCATGTTTCTGGTGGTCGTGACTGGAATGGTGATCGTGGTGGTGGCCATGATCGCCATGATGCGTGTCGCCGGCGTGAAGCATCCAGATGGATACGACGTTGACTACCAGACCGCCTACCGCGACGATAATCGCCTCGTTGAAGGCAATGGTTACCGGATTGATGAAGCGAGTCACGGACTCGACGATCATATATATGGCGGTGGCTCCCAGAAACAGGGCACTGGTGTATCCTGACAGGACGCCGAACTTGCCGGTGCCGAAGCCAAATCTTGGAGAGCCGGCAAATCTGCGAGCCATCACATAGGCCGCGTAAGTGATGCCCAGGGCGAAGGCATGGGTCCCCATATGCCAGCCGTCCGCCAGCAGCGCCATCGAACCGGTGAGCGTACCGGCAACTATTTCGACGACCATCGTCACCCCTGTGAGAATGATCACTCTCAGCGTTCTCTTTTCATTCTCATGATTAACGCCGTCGAATTGATGTTCGTGACGGGTCCGCCGGATAACGCCTTCATGGAGTTTACATTCCGCTTGATTGCCGCTCATGTCATGTTTTCCTGCTATCGTATTTTTCCTAAATGTTCGATCAGTTCATCAATGAGATGATCCGTATTGCCGTCATGGATAGTGGCATTATGGATGCATCCGCGCAAATGATCACCGACGATCTGCGTCCAGACACCACGGATTGCACCCGATACGGAAACAACCTGCCGCAGCACCTCGATGCAGTCCCGGTCGTTGTCTATCATCCCGGAAAGTCCCCTGATCTGTCCCTCTATGCGGTTCAACCGCTTAATCAAACGCGCCTTGTCTTGATCAGTGCCACACAATGCCATGTTCTCCTCCTCTGGTATAGGGTATAGAGGTATACCCTATATGAAGGGGTGGGCGAAGTCAAGCACAGGTTTCGCCTTTTGACTGCACGCCGGCGTTATCTTGCGGTTTCAGGAATGATATCAATCATGAGCGCAAGAGAATTTCCCTCATTCTGATAAATTCTTCGTGTGGTATTTCGCCTTCGGCGAATCGCCTGAAAATCAGCAATCTCTTCATCACTCTTTCTTGACCTTTGATGCCACATCGTGGTACAAAAAAGAAAACTGTGCCGCGAAACCTGAAATATATGAACAGAATTGCCCGATACATAGCTGTTGCTCTGTTTTTTCTGCTGCTGCCTTCCTCCGCATTTGCCGGGCACCATGCAGTGAAAGCTACACTGAAAGACTGTATATCCTGTACGTCCAGCCAGGTTATGCTGCCGGAGTGTTGCGGAGGCACGGACGCCCATGCCATTGGTGATGTCGTCGGCCGCGAAACCCCGGTCGAGGGCGGCGACTGCGCTCACAGCGGCTTGTGCCGACAGGAAAAGGGCGAGCCTGTCGCAATCCTCACATCGGCGCCGGCCGATAATGGTGTTCCAGCCGACAGCCCCGGGATATCATATGGTTACAGCATCCCGGCTGCCGACATTTCTCCAGATCCTTTTTTTCTTTCCCCTGAACGCCTCACCTCCCTCTATATACTGCACTGCGTTTTTCTCATTTGAGATGCCGCGGCACGTTCTCATCGGCCGCTCCCTTCTGCCAGATCACAACTTTTGACAGCGGCAGGACCTCGTCTCGCCTGTCACAGAACTTTGTTAACGTATCATCGAGGTATCCAATCATGAAAAAACCGGTTTCTCTCAGTATTGCCGTACTCTTTCTGTTTGCTCTTTTCGTTCCGCAAACCTTTGGCTTTTTTCTCTCCAAGCATAAAAAGGTGGAGGCGGAGGACGGCGTCGTCCGGCTTCCCCTCGAAGAAATAGGTGACGGATCGGCACACCATTTCGTCTACAAGGATGACGGCAGAGAGGTGAAATTCTTCGTGGTCAGAAGCCGGGACGGTGTTATCCGAGCGGCTTTTGACGCCTGCGACGTCTGTTTTCATTCGAAAAAGGGGTACTCGCAGGAGGGCGAATTCATGGTGTGCAACAACTGCGGCCGAAAGTTTCACTCCAACAGGATCAATATCATCGAGGGCGGCTGCAACCCGGCGCCTCTGCAGCGAGTCGAGCGGGGAGATCACTTGGTTCTCAAGGTCCGTGATATTCTAACCGGCGCCAGGTATTTCTAGCCCGGATATTTAACCTTGGATGCAACATGCAGCCATTTTTCATGAAATGTTCGGGCTGGTAGAAAAGGAGTGAAACAATGAATATCCTGACGATCCCGTTGGCCAATATAAAGAAAAAGATGACCAAGACCGCCCTGCTGGTACTGGTTTTTGCTCTTGGGGTGATGGCCATTGTCACCCTGCACCAGATTTCGCTTGTCGTCGGTGAAAGCCTGGAAAAGAAATTGAACGCATATGGGGCAAACATTATCGTATCGCCCCGCACCGAATCGCTCAGCGTCAGCTACGGCGGTTTCCATATGGGCGATATGCTCTATGATGTCGACGATTTGAAAGAGGAGGCAACGGTGCGCGCCATCCGGACTATCGATCTCACCGAGCGGATAAGCGTCGTCGCCCCCAAACTGGTCGGCACCGTCGAGATTGACGGTATGCCGGTAGCGGTGGTTGGCGTTCGCTGGCAGCAGGAACTGGGCATAAAGAGCTACTGGGCGATAGAGGGCACGATTCCGCAGCGGGACAACCAGATACTGCTTGGGGCCGCCGTCGCCAGGGCTCTTTCCGCCTCCGCGGCAAGCCACCTCACGGTTTCGGGCAACAGCTATGAGGTCTCCGGAATTATCCAGGAGACCGGCGGTGATGACGACCAGGTGGTCTTTATGGAGCTGGGAATGCTGCAGAACATACTGGACAAGGCCGATGGCGTCAGCTTCGTCGAAGTTGCCGCACTCTGTGCCGGCTGTCCGATCGAAGACATCGTCGGCCAGATACAAGTCAACCTGCCCGGTGCTGAAATCAAAGCATTGCAGAACATCGTCAATCAGCGAATGGAGTCGATTCATTTCGTGCAGAATCTGGCCCTGTTCATCAGCATAGTCATCCTCATAACGGCGGCGACCATGGTGGCGCTTTCGATGCTCTCGGCAGTCAATGAGCGCAGGAAGGATATCGGCATCCTGAGATCGCTCGGTTACGCCAAACACCAGGTATTTACCATCTTTTGCGTCGAGGCCGGAATCATAGGTTTCGTGGCGGGGCTCGTCGGCTA
>JBEPWT010000214.1:0-5147 GCA_041642275.1 Desulfopila sp.
GGTGCCTGTGCCAAGCTCCTCGCCGTGACCAAAGAGGTACCCGTTATGGAGCGCGAGGAATATTTTGTCGCCGGCCTGCTGCATGATCTGGGCAAGGTGCCCTTCGGCGACGAATATTCCGAGGTCCTCGAGGTCGCCAGGAAAGAACGGGCCTCCCTGGTTGAGGTTGAGCGCCACCTTTTAGGGATAGACCACCAGCAAGTCGGTTTGATGATAGCCGAAAAATGGAAGCTCAATCCGGTGATTCGAGACTGCATAGCCAACCATCACCAGACCGAAGAGACAGCTGAAGATCACCGGCAGCAAATCGCCCTGGTTTCCCTGGCGAATATCTATATAAACATCTTCGATATCGGCTATGCAGGCGACTCTTTCCCCCGTGAAGAAACCATCGCTCCGCTGCTGGAGATGGGCGGTCTGAGCTGGCGTGAATATGCAGGCGTCCGCGAAGATGTTGAAAACGAAATTGAACGGGCACAAATTTTCCTGCAGATCTGAGATAGAGTATGATGAAAGTCAAATTTTGGGGGGTCAGGGGGTCCATCCCCTGTCCGGGACCGCAGACGGCGAAATATGGCGGCAACGGCGCCTGCATAGAATTGCGCGTCGGCAAGAAGGGGAGAATCGTCATCATCGATGCCGGCTCCGGCATCAGGGAGCTGGGTACATATCTGCTCAAGAATGATCTGCCCAACGGTCCTGTTTCGGCCGATCTCTTCCTCTCGCATACCCACTGGGATCACATCATGGGGTTCCCCTATTTTACGCCCATATATATTCCGGGCACGCAGATACGCGTCTACGGTCCGGAGACCTTCGAGGAGGACCCGCTCGAGGAGGTCGTCGGCGGTCAGATGAAATACCGGTATTTCCCGGTGAACTTTGGCGAGCTCAGCTCCAATATCGAGTATATCCGGCTGCAGGAGAATCCCAGTATCGATCTGGGAGGCGGGCTCAAGCTCTCAACCAAATTCCTCAACCATCCCATTACCACCCTGGGCTATCGCTTCGAATTCGACGGCAAGGTCTTCTGCACCTGCTATGACACCGAACCTTTTCGCAACCTTTTCATCACCGACCCGGACCATCCCGACTATGACGAGGCCATGGCCATCGAGGGGCAGGAGGTGGCCGAAGAGCAGAATCTGGTTCTTGAGCGATTTTTCGAAGGGGCCGACCTGCTGGTCTATGATGCCCAGTATACCGAGGAGGAGTTCATCGCCAACCGCATCGGCTGGGGCCATACCCCTATCGAGTATGCCATAGAAGCCGCCGGTCGAGCCGGCGTCAAACGCCTGGCCCTTTTCCACCACGATCCCGACCGCACCGACGCCCAGATCGATGAAATGGCCAAGCGGTATAGCCGACCCGGCGGCGACAGGGGCATGGAGGTGTTTTTTGCCCGGGAGCGCTCGGAGGTCGAACTCTAGCCCGGATATTTCACGGGCTACTTGAGCCTTGATCAGAATCGGCCCCGGTAAAACTGTTTCTTGATAGAATCCACGCACTCCAGGTCGGGCTGGTAGAGCAGCTGCGGCGGTGCAGGCCGGGGCAGCTGCAGGGTGTCGCAGAATGGGGTGGTTTCCACATTTCTGTTCCAGGCCTCCACCAGCAGATTTTCCAGATTGACGGTGTCTTCAATGTTGTAGGCGAGCAGGGTCTCCAAGGCCTTTTCGTCGTTATAGCGCTGGTAGCGCTGCCAGAGATAGACGGCGAAAAGACCGTCGACGCCGTCGAGCGCCCCCCTGTGTATTCCCAGCTGCCTTTCGCAGCCCTTCAATCCTCCTCTAAAGCCAAGTCTGGCAAGGACAAAGCGAAGATCAATGTGTGCCTGGTGCAGCCGTATGCGGAAGAAGCGTTCGATGAACGGCACGTCGAAACCCTTGCCGTTGTAACTTACCAGCACCTTGTAGGGCTGTATATCTTCCACAAAGTTCTGCAGGTTCCTGCCATGTATATACACCCTGACCTGCCGGCCGTCGTAAAGGGCGATGGTGGTGATTGCCGCCTCGTCTCCCAGACCCGTCGTCTCGATATCTATATAGGCGGTCGCTTCCCGGAAGGCCTTGAATATGCGCCACTGTTCACTGCTCGCCAGACGGCTGCAGAAAAAATTGGCATCGTTGCCGTCAAGGGCGTCGAGGGAGAGATCGAATATCTGCGGAATTTCCATGCGGGAACGTTTCGGCAGTTTCACTGCCGGTTCCTCGCGCCATTCCCGCCAGCTGGTGATGCCGTTTTGCCAGAGACGGCTTTCGGTTTTCAGGCCAATGCCGTTTATGTGACAGAAGGTGTGCTCGAGCATGGCATGAAAAGAGACAAGAGTGAAATCCTAGAGAATGACGTGGACAAGAAACAAGGCGATAAAGACCGCCGGCAGCAGGTTGCCGATGGGCAGCCTCTTGATGTCGAGGAGGTCGAGAGCAATGGCTACTATGAGAAGGCCGCCGACACTGTTCATCTCGGCGATGGCGGTTTCGGTCATGATGCTGCTGGCCCAGCCGGCCAGCAGGGTGATGCCGCCCTGATAGAGGAGCAGGGGAAAGACGGAGAATATGACCCCGACGCCAAGCGTCGCTGTCAGGGCGATGGAGGCGATGCCGTCCAGTGCCGCCTTGGCGTAGAGAATCGTCGGCGTCTCGCCGACGCCGTCCTGAAGGGCGCCCATGATGGCCATGGCGCCGACACAATAGAGCAGGCTGGCTGTGACGAACCCTTCGGCAATGCTGCCGTGGGAGGCGAATCTTTCCTGCAGCCTCTCGGAAAAACGGCGCAGGTGCCTCTCTATCCCCACCAGCTCTCCGATGATGCCGCCGGTGATAAGGCTGGCGATGATGATGAGGATATGCGTCCCCTGCAGCGCCAGCTGAAGGCCTATTAAAAGAACGGCGAGTCCGAGGCCTGCCATCATGGTACGGCGCAATGGCGCCGATATGTAGCGTCCGGCAAAGTGGCCAATGGCGCAGCCGCCGATCACCGCGGCTATATTGACCAGTGTTCCCTGCAAAATCATGCTCTTTATTCTCCTGAACGGGCCGGCCGTCTGAAAATCAGGTACAACGAAACCCTTCATCCGCCAAGGCGGCGCCGTACTCTTCATCTGCAGCCGGCTCCCGCCTCACAGCCAAAACCGAAGGTCGCCGGCAGACACCCTACATTATAGAATTGTTTCTAAAAGTCAAAAGATTTATTCGCTGATTTTCTTTCGCTGTTGTTTTAAGCGGCCGCGGCTGGTCTTCTGGTCGAGCCGTTTTCTCTGGGCGGTTTTGCTGGGTCTGGTAGGCTTGCGTTTTTTGCGGGTGCGGGCAGCGTTGCGAACAAGAGCGGCCAGCCGCTGCAGGGCTTCTTCTCTGTTCTTGATGAAGGATCTGTGGTTTTGGGCGGAAATGACGATCACGCCCTCCTTGGTGATGCGTGAGTCGCTTGTGGCAAGCAGCTTCTTTTTCAGTAAGTCCGGCAGACTGGATTTGCCTATATCAAAGCGGAGCTGGACGGCGGAAGCCACTTTGTTGACATTTTGACCTCCGGGACCCTGGGCTCGAATCTGGTGTATTTCTATCTCGTTGTCGGCAAGAGACAGCGATTGGCTGATGATAAGCATGGCTTTTCTCGGGTAATCGATACGAGTTTTTCTCCAAGTAGCGTGGTACGACGGGTGATTTTCGTTCTCCTGTTAGGTGGCGGGAGTGAAAAAAACCGGCCCGATATTATTGTTCTGTCTGCTCTGCAGGGGTCGAAGGGACCGGCGGCTGATAATCCTCAAAACGGACGTATTCGGTGTCCAGCAGGAACTGGCCGGTCCCCTGGGGATCGACGCCGGTGATTTCAGCGGCCAGCCAGATCTTTTTCCCTCTTTCCAGTGTGAGAATTTCTGGATAGCGCGTGGAATCGATGGTGGTTACAAGCGTTACGCCGAAACCGTTTTCAGAGGCGTCGAGCAGGATTTCCGCCTGCTGGTCCTCGACGCCGCGCACACTGAAAAAATAGGCAGGCCACATGACTTTCAGGCCGGGCAGGTCTTTGGTGTGCTGCTTGAATTCCAGGCGGCTGAGGTTTTCCAGTTTTTCGAAGAGTTCCGAAGGGCTCGGGCTGAGGTAAAAGGAGGTGGCGGCAGAGGGTTTGCCCGTCTGCTGATCCTCGCCTTCCATTGATTGCTTGTCTGCCGGCAGCTCGAAGGTGAGGTCCTTTTCCGGTTTGACCGGTATCTGCTCCTGGCTGGCGCCTCGGAAAAAAATGCTGTAGAGCACCAGAACGAAGGCGAAAAAGAGAAAAACGGCAAGTGTTATGAGCCAGTCTTTGTTTTTTCTGAGCCAGGTCACGGCGTGGTCCCAAGTAACAGTAAAGGTGAGCAAAGCTTTTTAACGACAGCAGCATATAAATGCGGCGGGCGTAATGCAAGCAGAAAAGTGGCAAAGAGAAAATGCTTCAGACGCCGCCGGCGAGGCGGGAACAGATTCCGGCGGCGATAACGTTTTTCGAGGCTAATGAGCATAATGGCAGCAATGACCGCGGCAGCAATGACCGGCAGGTGGCAGGCGGCCGGGACGATCAGATGAATGCGCGATCGGTCATGCGGACCATGGCAAAGCCGCCCTGTATATTGCGGGTGTTGGTTATTCCCTGGGCCGTCAGTACCACCTGGGCCTCGTAGGAGCGCGGCCCGGTGTCGCACATCAGATAGAGTTCCTCGTCCCGCGGGATCTCCTCGATCCTCCGGCGGAGCTCCTCCTGGGGAATGTTGAGCCAGCGGTCCCCGTATTTGGCAATGAAGGGTGCGGCCTCTTTTGCTCCCCTGGTGTCGAGTACCTTTGCGGTGCCGAGACTGAAACGGTTGAGAAAGTCATGGGCATCGATGGGCATATTGAGACCGGCGAGAATGTTGTCGAGGGCGTTGCCGGCATTATTGACGGCATCCATGGCCGATGCATAGGGCGGAGCATAGCCGGCTTCGATCTCGCAGATCTCGTCGACGGTGACGCCGTGCCGCAAGAGGACGGCGACGGTATCGACGCGGGCCTTAACCGCCTCGCCATGTTTGCCGGCGGCTTCGATGCCGAGGATCTTGCGGCTGCGGCGGTCGGCGATAAGGGAGATGTAGAGGAGCTCGGACTGCGGATAGAAGTGGGCGTGATCGGCCTGGGAGATGA
>JBEPWT010000215.1:0-5043 GCA_041642275.1 Desulfopila sp.
GGTGAAAGTCAATTTCACCGGCGATTTTTGTTTTCTGCTCATTACTCCTGCCATTCACCACTTCCCGGGTCCTAGGTTCAAAGCAGGCCGATTCCCTGCCCGCAGAACTCTTTTTCTTCTGGAATACATATTGCAAACTTGTGTTTTCAGATTCAACGTTCTATGATTATTCGGCAATCTCAAACGATAATCATCGTAATCGGCAGGGTGCAAACAGCCCGGCCGGCAACCAGGAAACCTTGCAGGCAACTTACGTTTTGGAGGATTGATTTTTGGATCTCTCAACCATTTTAGGAATCGGTGCCGCCTTCGGCCTGATGCTCATGGCCATACTGCAGGGCGGCCCCCTCTCCATTTTTATAAATGTCCCCGCCTTGATGATCGTTTTCGGCGGCACTGCCGGCAATACCCTGGTCCACTACCCTTTCAGCGATGTTTTCGATGCCTTCAATGTCGCCAAAAAAACCATCCTCTACAAGGAGCAGTCGATAAACGGCCTTATTGTCCAGCTGATGGAATTTGCCAACAAGGCGCGCAAGGAAGGCATTCTCGCCCTCCAGGGCGCCATGGAGGATATCAACGACGAATTTCTCATCAAGGCAATGCAAATGGCCGTCGACGGTCAGGAACCGGAAACTCTGCGCTCCATGCTGACCACGGAGATCGAGTATATTCAGCAGCGTCATGAAAAGGGCGCCAATATTTTCCTTGCCATAGGCACCTACGCCCCGGCCATGGGCATGGTCGGCACCCTTATCGGACTTGTGCAGATGCTGCAGACCATGGATGATCCTTCAACCATCGGTCCGGCAATGGCAATAGCCCTGCTCACCACTTTCTACGGAGCGGTAACCGCCAATGTCATATTTTTGCCCATGGCGGGAAAACTGAAAATGCGTTCCGAATCGGAACTGCTCACCAAGACGCTGATAATCGAGGGCATGCAATCGATCCTTTCCGGTGAGAATCCCCGCATAATGGAACAGAAGCTGCATGCATTCATTGCACCGAAGTTACGCGAGTCCACCTTCAAGAAATAGAACAATCCTATGGCCGAAGAGCACAAGCAGCCCGACACACCGAAAAAGAAGAAGGAGGCACCCCGGGGCGCACCGATGTGGATGGTGACCTATTCCGATCTGGTTACCCTGCTGCTGACTTTCTTTGTCCTCCTGCTCTCCATGGCAAGCCTCGACCCGGTCCGCTTTACCCAGGCTTCGAGTTCCCTGCGCGACGCCTTCGGTATGCACGCCCTGCCCGATCAGGTTGAATTCAAGGTTCCCGTTTTACCGTCGCCGCCGTTAACGGAATACTCCCCTATCACCAGCGAAATGACGATGAAGGTATTTCAACGCCTCAAGAATCAGATCCGCATGGAAAAACTTTCACAGGATATCGAGATTGTCGAAAAGGATGACGACACCCTTGTACTCAGAGTCAAAGACACCATCCTCTTCGAACCCGGGGAAACCAGGATTTCGCCTGAATCCTACCCGCTGCTGCGCTACATTGCCGATACTATACGACCCATGCCCCTGCTGCTGAGGATAGAAGGTCATACCGACGCCGTCACCGAAACCCAGATCGAAATGAGCAGATGGGATATTTCCATGGCACGATCCGTTTCCGTAATGCGCTTTTACAGCAAGGGTGAGTTTCTGCCGCTCGACCGCATGGCGGCCGTGGGCTACGGCGCCTCGCAACCAGTCGCCAGCAACGAAACGGAGGAAGAAAGAGCCAAAAACCGAAGGGTCGACTTCGTCTTACGGGCCAACACGCCCGCGGACGTCAACGCATCGAAAAACTCCACAAATGAAATACCATTTTAAATATGAACTTTCCCATTCTCCAGAGCCCGCCACTGTTTTTCCTGGCAAAGAGCAGTGGCGGCGAAAAATAGCAGCCCAACCCCTCCGACGTCTTGAGCGGAATACCCATAGAGAGGAAAACAACAATCATGGCTGAGAAAAAAGGCTCTCAAAAGCCCCCGGAAGACCCGCAGGGCAGCGGAAAAAAGAAGAAAATCATTATTATCGCCGTGGCGGCCGCCGTTTTGCTTCTTCTTGCCGCAGGAGCCGCGACCCTGTTCTTTGTACTCTCCGGGGACACCGAGGAGGACAAAAAGCAATCGCGCCTGGAGGTCCCGGTGCCGGATCTCGACAAAAGCTCCAGCATCGGCCCGATGGTCAATATCGATGAATTCATCGTCAATATTATCAGTGCCGAAAGCAGCCATTACGTCAAAGCCTCCTTTACCCTCGAACTCAACAATGATGTGGTACGGGAGGAAGTGGAAAGGCGAATGCCGCAAATTCGAGATTCCATCCTTCTGCTGCTCGGCAACAAAACCTACGATGAACTGCAGGATCTGCAGGGAAAAAAACAGCTCAAGGCCGAACTCACCAGCAAGATCAACGCGTTTCTGGTCACCGGCAGGGTCAAATCAATTTATTTCACCCAATTCGTCGTTCAATAAACAATAGCATGCGGTACGGGGACTGAAGTGGAACCTCTTCTCAACAAAAAAGAAATTGCCGACCTGCTCGATGCCATCAAAAAGGGCAAGGTCTCCCTTCATCTGGACGGCGATGACCAGAAGCAGCTCGCCAAGGAATCGACACCTGTCAACCTTTTTCAGGTCAATGCCCTCAGCGACGAATTAAGCCGGCTGCCCAATTTCGACCTTGTTCTCGACACTTTCGCCCAGAATCTGGCCATTACCCTTACCAACGATCTGCAGCGGACATTTTCCATAACCCGCTCGCAGATAGACTCATCTCACTTTCTTGATTTTCTCCTCGAAAATAAAGATGTCGGCGCCATCGCCGTCATTGATGTCTCGCCCCTCAAGCACGGGGCGCTGCTCCTCGTCGATGCGCGTATGTGCTTCTCCATGGTCGAAATAATGCTGGGAGCCTCGACGGATATAGAGCTTCTCCACCCCGACAGAAAACTGACCCAGCTTGAACTGCGGATAATTCATTCAATCATGGCCAAGGGGTGCGACGACCTCAACCGGGCCTTCGCCCCCCTGGTTGATCTCCGCTCCTCCCTGCTCAAGGTGGAAAGCAACAGCCGCCTGGTATCCATCACCGAGCCCGATGCCGAAATACTCATCGGCAATTTCGATATCCGGGTCGGCGACCAGACCGGTGTGATGAAAATGGTTTTCCCGCTCTCCACCATCGATCCGCTGCGAGACAATCTCCAGGATCTGCTCAGCGTCAACAAAGCCAAACAGGGGCTGTGGACCAAGGCTCTGGAAAGCGAGGCCTATCACCTGGTAACCGAACTGGTCGCCCAGTCCGGGGTCATTTCCATGTCGGTAAATGAGGTTCTGGCCATGAAGAAGGGAGACACCATTTTCCTCGACTACAACCCCAACTCACCATTGAAAATACTGGTGGAGAACAAACATAAATTTTACGCGATACCCGGGACTCATAATGGCAAAAAAGCTATAAATATTACCGGTGTCCACGAAAAAGGAGCTTAATTATGGAGACACCAAAGTCAAAAGACAGATCAGCGCGCCCCGACCCTGAGGAACTCAAGGAACTGCTGGAAAAAGAAGAATCGAACACCGCCGCAACCTACGCAGCCAAAGGTTCCAACGCATCCCGGGGACTGGATTTTCTCTATGACATCCCCCTGCAGGTGTCGGTTGAGGTGGGGCGGACGAGAATTCTGCTCAAAGAGCTGCTCTCCATGTCGGAGGGCTATGTCATCGAGCTTGAAAAACTCGCCGGCGAGCCGCTTGATCTCTATGTCAACGACAGGCTTATAGCCCATGGGGAAGCAGTGCTGGTCGGCGATAAATTCGGCATCAGGCTCACCGATGTTATCAGCAAAAGCGACAGGGTCGAAAAACTGGGCTGAACCATGGTAATACGACGCTTCCTGATCCTCGCTCTTTTGGCTGTTTTTGAAACCGGTCCGGCACTGGCAGCCGCCGAATTCGATCCCGTCAGTTCCG
The DNA here is from genome assembly GCA_041642275.1 of Desulfopila sp. Lineage (GTDB taxonomy): Bacteria > Desulfobacterota > Desulfobulbia > Desulfobulbales > Desulfocapsaceae > Desulfopila_A. The sequence goes on from JBEPWT010000215.1 coordinate 3,977, forward strand.
GCCTGCGCGCCCTCTGGGGTCTGCTCGTCGTTCTGGCTATAATGTTTGCCGCCTATTACCTGCTGCGCAAGCGGGTTTCCGCCTTCCAACAGCAGGGCAAAGGCATTATAAATATTCTTGAAATCAAACACATACACCCAAAAAAATCCTTGATGCTCGTTGAAGTGCGCGGCAAAGAATATCTGGTCGGAGCGGGCGGAGATGCGATAACCACCGTAGTTCCCCTCCAGAGCGGAGGATCATTCTCCACCATCCTTGAAACCACGGAAGAAAAACTGAAGTCATGAAGCGGTCGCCGGTCACTTTGTTCTCTGCCCTCATTTTCTCTGTCTTATTGCTGGGACTGCCCCTGGCCGCCCATGCTGTCGGGCTGCCGACAATCTCTTTCGGCGTCGAGGACGCCGAAAATCCGGCCCAGGTCTCCGCCGGCCTGCAGGTCCTCTTTCTCCTGACCATTCTCTCGGTCGCCCCGGCCATTCTGCTGATGATGACCAGTTTTACCCGCATCATCATAGTTCTCGGCTTCGTCCGGCAGGCCATGGGCACGCAGAACATGCCCCCCACCCAGATAATCATCGGTCTTTCCCTGTTCCTTACCTTCTTCATCATGTCGCCGGTGATCAACGACATCAACGAGCAGGCCCTGCAGCCCTACCTCGACGAGGAGATGTCCCAGCAGGACGCCTTGCAAAGCGCCATTGTCCCGCTCCGGGAGTTCATGTTCAGCCACGTGATGGAGGAAGAACTCGAACTGCTCAGCGACCTCACTCTCGAAAACGAACCGGTGAATAAAGACGACATTCCCACCTTGACGCTTATTCCCGCCTTTATGCTCTCGGAACTGAAAAGAGCCTTCCAGATGGGGTTTATGGTGTATGTCCCCTTTCTGGTGATAGACATGATCGTCGCCTCGGTTCTGATGTCCATGGGCATGATGATGCTGCCGCCGATCATCATTTCCATGCCTTTCAAACTGCTGCTTTTCGTCCTCATCGACGGCTGGGGTCTGGTGGTTGGATCCCTGCTGCAAAGCTTCGGCTAGGACTCCCAGGCAAGCCCGGACATTG
>JBEPWT010000216.1:0-5032 GCA_041642275.1 Desulfopila sp.
CTGCCTTTCGCCGGACTGATGGCACCGCCGGTGCTTGAGATCACGGAAAAAGTTTTCCACACCGTCGAACCGGGTGGTCTGCTCTACTACCTTTTCCAGGGTGATCACCTGGGTATTTTCCCGCCGCTCATTTTCATGGGGGTGGGGGCGATGACCGATTTCGGACCGCTCATTGCCAACCCCAAATCGCTGCTGCTCGGCGCTGCGGCGCAGTTCGGCATATTTCTGACCTTCATGGGCGCCATCGCCTCGGGGCTTTTCACCGCCCAGGAGGCAGCCTCCATCGGCATCATCGGCGGCGCCGACGGACCGACGGCCATTTTTCTCTCCTCGAAGCTTGCGCCTCACCTGCTCGGAGCCATTGCCATCGCCGCCTATTCCTATATGGCTCTGGTGCCCATCATTCAGCCGCCGATCATGCGGCTTCTCACCACCAAAAAAGAGCGCGTCATCAAGATGGCACAGCTGCGGGAGGTGTCGAGAAAAGAAAAAATCCTCTTTCCGATCATCGTCACCGTCATCGTCTCCCTTATCGTTCCCCCGGCCGCCACTCTGGTGGGGATGCTGATGCTCGGAAATCTCTTCCGCGAATGCGGCGTGGTCGGCCGTCTTGAAGATACGGCCAAAAATTCCCTGATCAATATCATCACCATCTTTCTCGGCGTAACCGTGGGGGCTACGGCCACGGCCGAACAGTTCCTCAAGGTCGAGACTCTGGTGATCCTGGCCCTGGGCATGGTTGCTTTTGCCATCGGTACGGCATCGGGGGTACTGCTGGCCAAGCTCATGAACAAAACGATGAAGATCGAGATCAATCCGCTCATCGGCTCAGCAGGCGTCTCGGCCGTGCCTATGGCTGCCCGGGTTTCCCAGGTGGTGGGGCAGAAAGAAGAGCCGAGCAACTTTCTGCTGATGCATGCCATGGGACCGAATGTTGCCGGTGTCATTGGTTCGGCCGTATCTGCTGGTGTGATGCTGTCGATGTTTGGCGGTTAGCATCATCCGTTTGAACAAATGGCGAAAAAACGGGAAATATGAAGCAATGCATGAAGAGCTGAATCCGGAAGTACAGCAGCGGCTGGAAAAGGCGGTACTGGAGGTTTTTTCCCACTCCGACTTCCACAGGGCCTCGATTCGAGATGTCGCTCTCAAGGCCGGAGTTAGTTTTACCACTATTTACAAGCATTACGGCAGCAAGGAGCGGCTGGTTTTCGCCTTTGTCGATATCTGGATGGGCAACCTCACCGACAGAATCGTCGATCATCTCCATGGCATCGAGGATCTCAAGGAAAAACTGCGCAAGGTATTCTGGCTGCAGCTCGATTACTACGAGCGCCAGGAAGGTCTCGGACGCATTGTTTTCATGACGCTGCCGATGAAGACCTGGATGGACGACAGGAACTTTGAGCAGCGGCGGATGATGGATCTTTTGATAAGCGTTCTGCGCGACGGCCAGGAGAAGGGTATACTCAACAGCAGAGTGCGGGCCGGGGTCCTGCTCGATCTGATGATGGGCTTCGTCCAGCGCAGTTTTTTCATGTGGATACAAAGAGGCAAGAAGGGCAGTCTCGCCGGGCAGGCCAATGATCTCTTCGAAATGGTATGGCAGGGCATGACGCCGCCGCCCGATCAGAACTAATTGGCGATCTGTCTTTTACAGTGACTGCAAATGGTAGAATATTATTAATCCTGAAGCAATGTGGAGGGACATCATGAAGATTCTAAAAATTGATCATCTGGGAATTGCCGTAGCCAGCATCGATGACGGCAAGAATTTCTGGTCCGATGTGCTTGGCCTTGAGTTCGAGGGCGCCGAGACCGTTGAGGAGCAGAAGGTGACCACCGCCTTTTTTCCCGTCGGTGAAAGTGAGGTCGAACTTCTCGAATCCACCTCCCCTGACGGGCCGGTCGCCAAATTCATCGAGAAACGGGGCCAGGGCTTCCAGCATGTCGCTTTCCGCGTCGAGAATATCGAAGAGGCGCTGGCTGAACTGAAGGCCAAGAACATTCAGCTGATCGATGAAAAGCCGCGGATCGGCGCCGGTGGCGCCAAGATCGCCTTTCTCCACCCCAAGGCGACCGGCGGCATACTGGTTGAATTATGTGAGCGGTCATAAATGACTGTTGAGACAGCAGGACGAGTCGAGCATCCTACACAGCACCAGCACCCACGGCATATGACGAGGAGCAGCGTATGACTGAACATCCGGATTTAGGGAAATGGAAGGAACTTGCAAGCAAGCAGATGAAAGGCAAGCAAGTGGAGGCATTGGAATGGCAGACACCGGAAGGGATCCGGGTCAAACCTTTGTATACGGCAGAAGATCTCGAAGGCATGGAGACGGTCAATACCCTGCCGGGAATGGCCCCGTATGTACGCGGTCCCATGGCGACCATGTATACCGGCAGGCCCTGGACCATTCGCCAGTACGCCGGCTTTTCCACGGCCAAAGAGTCCAACGCCTTCTACCGCAGGGCGCTGGAGGCCGGGCAGAAGGGGCTGTCGGTGGCCTTCGATCTCGCCACCCACCGCGGCTATGATTCCGATCATCCCCGGGTCGCCGGCGATATCGGCAAAGCAGGGGTGGCCATAGATTCGGTCGAAGACATGAAGATTCTCTTCGACGGCATACCCCTCGACCAGATGTCGGTGTCCATGACCATGAACGGCGCCGTCGTCCCGATACTGGCGGGCTATATCGTCGCCGCCGAGGAGCAGGGGGTGAGTCATGAGCAGCTCACCGGCACCATTCAAAACGACATTCTCAAGGAGTACCTGACCCGCAACACCTACATTTATCCGCCGGTACCGTCGATGCGGATCATCTCCGACATCATGTCCTTCTGTTCGCAGAATATGCCCAGATACAACACCATTTCCATCTCCGGCTATCATATGATGGAGGCGGGGGCGAATTCCGTGCTGCAGACGGCCTTTACCCTGGCCGACGGCGTCGAGTACGTCAAGGCGGCCTTGAAGGCCGGCATGGATGTCGACACCTTCGCCCCGAGGCTCTCCTTTTTCTTCGGCATCGGCATGAACTTTTTTATGGATATTGCCATGCTGCGGGCAGCCAGGTTTCTCTGGCACCGGTCGATGAGCCAGTTCAATCCGAAAAACCCCAAGTCGTCCATGCTGCGGACCCACTGCCAGACCTCCGGCTGGTCGCTTACCGAACAGGACCCGTACAACAATGTCATCCGGACCACCCTCGAGGCCATGTCGGCGGTGCTGGGCGGCACCCAGTCGCTGCACACCAATTCCTTCGACGAGGCCATCGGCCTGCCCACGGATTTCTCCGCCCGCATCGCCAGAAACACCCAGATTATTATCCAGGAGGAGTCCGAGGTAACCCATGTCATCGATCCGCTGGGCGGTTCGTACTATATCGAATCGCTGACCAAGTCCATCGTCGACGAGGCCCAGAAGATCATCGACGAGATAGAGCAGCTGGGCGGCATGGCCAAGGCCATCGAATCCGGCATGCCGAAGATGCGCATCGAGGAATCGGCGGCGCGCAAGCAGGCGAGGATCGACCAGGGCAGCGATGTTATCGTCGGTGTCAATAAATACAGGCTGCCCGACGAAAAGATCGACTTCGAGGTTCGGGAAGTGCCGGCTTCCGTGCGCGATGAACAGGTGGCGCGGCTCAAGGAGATAAAGCAGTCGCGCGACAGCGACGCCGTGGAAAAAGCCCTGGCGGAGCTGACCCGGGCCGCGGAAAGCGGCGGCAATATTCTCGAGATGGCCCTGCCGGCCGTGCGGGCCAGGGCCACCGTCGGTGAGATTTCCGATGCCCTGGAGAAGGTTTTTGGTCGCTATGTGGCCACCACCAGGTGCATATCCGGCGCCTATTCCTCTGAATTCGGCGGTGGCGCCGAGGTCATCGAGAAGCTGCGCAGCCGCACCGAGGACTTTCTCAACCGGCAGGGCCGCAGACCGCGCCTGCTGGTGACCAAAATGGGCCAGGACGGCCATGATCGCGGTATCAAGGTCATCGCCAGCTCCTATGCCGATCTTGGCTTCGACGTCGATATAAGCCCCATGTTCCAGACGCCGGAAGAGGCGGCGAAAATGGCCATTGAAAACGATGTCCACGTGGTCGGAGCTTCCAGTCTGGCAGCCGGCCATAAATCGCTGATACCTGCCCTCATCGAAGAGTTGGGCAAGCTCGGCGGCGAGGAGATCATCGTCATCGCCGGCGGCGTTATCCCGCCAGGTGACTATGAGTTTCTCTACGAGGCGGGTGTACAGGCGGTTTTCGGTCCCGGCACGCCGGTGCCGGTGTCCGCGGATGCAACCCTGTCGCTTCTGGAGAAAAAATATCTCAGCTGAGAGAAAAAATAAGGAGGCGGAAGTGATTTTTCAGGCTGCGACCGCCTCCTTTGCCTCTATTGGCGATAACGGTCTCCTCGGGTTCCCCGCGCTCATTTTCTCGCCCGACGGGTGAAAAGGGCCATAGCCGATAGTATTTTCTCTGTGTACAAACTATGCTCCATCGACAATCGCCTTGAGATTGGCTTTAACAGATTGATACTTATCGTTATCGTTTAGGTAACACTCCGCCCGTTTTTTATAAAATGTTCGGGCATAAACATACGGAGCCCCTGTTTTGCAGAGTAAAGATGCCCAGTATTATATCGATGGTGTGGAAGCCGGCAACCGCCTGGTACTGGCCCGGACCATAACCTTGATAGAAAGCGCGCTGCCCGCTCACAAAGAGCTGGCCCGGCAGATTATCGACAGCGTCCTCCACCGCACCGGCAAGGCGGTGCGGCTGGGTATCACCGGCGTTCCCGGAGCGGGAAAAAGCACGTTTATAGAGAGTTTCGGCACCATGCTCACGGAAATGGGTCTGCAGGTTGCCGTTTTGGCCATCGATCCCTCAAGCAGCAGGAGCGGCGGTTCCATCCTCGGCGACAAGACCCGCATGGAGCGGTTGGCGGTCAACGAAAAGGCCTTTATCAGGCCTTCGCCTTCAGGGGGAACCCTGGGAGGCGTTGCCGGCAAGACCCGGGAAACCATGCTGGT
>JBEPWT010000217.1:0-5000 GCA_041642275.1 Desulfopila sp.
GTGGTGTCTGGTCCGAGAATGTAATACAGGACCGGTTTACATGTCATTAAAAAACTAATCATCAGGGATATTGCGGACAAGCCGGGCGGCGAAAAAGCCGTCGATGCCCTCGGAAGGCCGCGGCTGGAAGCAGTGGTCCCTGACGAGAGAAAGGGCGGTTTGCGGCAGGTAGCGGCCGCCATCCGAGAGATGAAAGTCGCTGTTCTGCTCCAAAAAAGCCGAGACGACGCCGGTGTTCTCCTCGGCTTCCAGAGAGCAGGTGGCATAGACGAGCACGCCCTGGGGACGGAGAAGTCCGGCTGCCAGCTGAAGAAGCTCAAGTTGACGGGCGGCATAACGGCAGATGTCCTCCGGCCGACGTCGCCAGCGTATGTCGGGCTGGCGGCCTATGACGCCGGTGCCGGAACAGGGTGCATCGACAAGGATGCCGTCGAATTTTTGAGAGCTGCCGGCCGCGTATTGTTCGAGACTGCCCCGGTAGAGCATCCAGCCTTCTCCCATGTCCGTCGAGCTCATGTTTTCCTCGAAGGTTTTTTGCCGGTAGGGCTGCGGTTCAACGGCAACCAGACGGCCCTGCAGGGCGCCGACCAGTTCGAGCAGGTGGCGGCTTTTGCCGCCGACCCCGGCGCAGGCATCGAGCCAGAAGCCCTGTTGAACAAAGGGTTGCAGCAGAAGGGTGCAGAGCTGAGCGGCCTCCCCCTGCACCTGGAAGTGATTGTGGTGGTATCCCGGCAGGATGTCGATGGTGCCGTGGAAGTCATCGACAATCACGGCCTCCGGAGCGTAGTCTCCGCATCGGGCGCCGATGCCGATCTCTGCCAGCCGGGCGACATATTCGATGCGGCTGGGGCCCTGTGCCGTCAGGCGCAGCGTCAGCGGCTGACGCTCGTTATTGCTGCGGCAGATGGCCTCGGTCTCCTGGTCGCCGAATCTTGCAAGCCAGCGCCGGGTCAGCCACCAGGGATGGTTGTAAATGGGCCTGCCGTCATCTGCGGGCTCGCCCGGCTGCGGCAGCGCCTGCCGCCGGCGGCTGCTCTGTCGCAGAACGCCGTTGACAAAACCCACCAGTCGTTTGGGAACCCCGGCTGCTCTGGCCGCATCCACGGTCTCATTGACGGCGGCCGAGGCGGGAACGCGGCTGAGAAAAAAAATCTGGTAAAGACCGACGGCCAGGGCCTGGTATACGGTGGGATGGAGCTTCTTCAGCGGCTGCCTGCACAGCAGTGACATCAGCCGCTCCAGATACTGGTAGTTGCGCAGCACTCCATAAATGAGGTTCATGGCCAGGGCCCGGTCCGGTCCTTTGAGATGCTGCCTCCGGCAGACCTGCTCGAAAATGACCGGCAGCGGTGTTTGCTTGCTGCCAAGCTGCTGCAGCGTTTCTATGGCCGCATATCTGGCACTGTAATATCTCATGGATATCCATTCCTTGATGAAATCAGAGTGAGCCGGTCTCTATGTTTTCCAGGAGCGGCGATGGCGCCTGCCGGGGGTGAGCAAAAAAAAAAAGAAAGCGCCAGATCGTCTTTGTGGCGGAAAGACGCCATTTTTCCATATCGCGGCGTTGCTGGCAAGGCACTTTTGCGTCTTGACCCCGAGGCGCCGGTGTTGCTGCCGGAGTCGGACTCCGGTGCCGGGTGACTGCTGCCGGAAGGCGCCGGACAAAAGAGGCGGCGAAATGTTCTTCTGGTGGACAATGTTCCTTCATGTTGGTACAGTTACGCTGATCGCATACCCATATACTCAATACTTTTCAGAGGGCTCAGGGCCGTCTTTTCTATGATACGTCTTCAGTGTGTCGTCTTATCGCTAATCTGCTTTTTCATGGCCGCCTCCTCCCAGGCATTCACCCGGGACAAGGTCAGGGAGAGAGGTCATCTGCTCTGCGGTGTCTCCACGGGAATTCCCGGTTTTTCCAGTGTCGACGGCAAGGGCAACTGGGGCGGCCTCGATGTTGATATCTGCCGGGCGGTGGCCGCCGCTGTTCTCGGGGATGCGGACAAGGTCGAATATCTGCCGCTGTTGCCGAAAGAAAGGGCTACGGCGCTGCTGGCAGGCGAAATAGACATCCTCTCGCGTAATTATGTCTGGAATCTCACCAGGGACGCCTCGCTCAATCTCAATTTCGCCGCGGTAACCTTTTATGACCTCCAGGGTTTTCTGGCGGCCCAGAGCGTGAATATCGAGTCCATCCTCGAGCTCGAGGAGTTCGATGTCTGTCTGCAAAGCGGCACCACCTACGAGGAGTCGCTGGCCGAGTATCTGCAGGAAAGCGGCATCCGATTCAAAGCCGTGGTCTCCGATACGCCCGATCAGATAATCAAGGATTTCGAGGCCGGCCGCTGCCAGATCCTCACCGGTGGCCGGGCCCAGCTCCAGGGAATCAGGAGCAAGATGACCAGTCCGGCGGAAACGTTTTTTCTTCCTGAAGTCATCGCCACCATTCCGCTCGGTCCGGCGGTCCGCCACGGCGACGATCTCTGGTTCGATATCGTCAAGTGGACTGTCTATGCCATGATAAACGCCGAGGAGCTGCAGCTTACCTCGTCAAACATCGATGCCATGGCCGCCAGCCCTCTGCAGGCCGTGCAGCGCTTCATGGGACTCAGCGGCGACAGCCACAAGGGGCTTGGCCTGACCAGCGAATGGTCCTATCGGATCATCAAGCAGGTGGGCAACTACGGTGAATGTTTTGAGCGCAATCTCGGAGAATCCTCACCATTGAAGCTGAAGCGGGGCATCAACAATCTCTGGAGCGAAGGCGGTATTATGTTTGCCCCGCCGATCCGCTAAGTTTTGACGGCGGTGGCCAGAAAGACGTTGAAGCTCTTTGGCTGACCGTCGGCCATGGTTTTGGTTATGGTGTGAACCGTCTCGATGGCGATGTTGTCGAAGCCGATGCGCCGCAGCCGCCTTCGCAGATCCTGGCGGTCAAAGCCGTGATGCTTCTCGCCGGAATCGTGCCGGTGAAAGGAGCCGTCTTCGGCATCGAGATCGGCTATGGCCACCCGGCCGCCTTTTTGCAACAGTCGATGGAACCCGGCGATGACCGGCTCGATGTTCTCAATGTGGTGCAGGGCCATGGAGGTGAGAATAAGATCGAAATCGGCGGGCAGGTCGTCGGTGAGAATATCGGCACATCGGGCCTCGACATTGTCGATCTGCTGCTGTTCCAGCTTGTCTTCGATAACCTCGATCATGCCCGCCGACGAGTCCAGCGCCAGAATGTGGGCAACTCTAGGGGCCAGAGGCAGGCTGACAAGGCCCGTGCCGCAGCCGAAGTCCATGATTCGCATTGCCGGATCGAGCCCCAGCCGGCTTATGGCCGCCGAAACCGCCGCAGCCATCTCCCGGCGCATTTCTTTTTTATCCCAGTCCCGTGCCTTGTGGTCAAAATTGTTGTTTTCCATGATTGATAATCTCGTAAAAAGTCGTCGAAATCGCCGAGATGGGCTCTGCGACAAGCGCAGACTTCGAGAAAGTTTGATCTACAACGACGCAGATCGAGCTTTCTACGAGTCCATCATGATTACAGCTCCGACATGACGCTGAACAGTTCCTTGCCGCCTTCGATTTTGGAGCGGTTGCCGATGATGGCCCGATAGGAATTGTTGAGCATGCGCTCGAATGCCGGGGCGAAAGAGCGCAGGTCATCGAGGGTGGTGGCGGTGATTTCCTTGAGCCGCTGCTGCTTGAAGTCGGGCGTGATGCCGCTGAAATATTCGTTCCTGGCGGTGGCCGCCCTGGTTGAGGGGCTCTGGAGCGGATCGAAATTGCCGTAGGTGCCGATGACGAGCTGTTGCAGAACCTTGTCGGAAAGGCTGAGGTTCGCCACCACCTCCGCCACCCGGCCGTAGGCCTCGTAGGTCTTTTTCACCTGCGGATCGCGGTAGCTGACAAAGGCCAGGTTGCCGGTGATGTTGCTGAACTGGACGAAGCAGCCGTAGGCGCCGCCCATCTGCCGGACGGTGTTCCACAGGTAGTCGCGGGAGAGATAGGTCTTGAGCACTTCCAGGTGGCCGTTGTAGCCTTCGCCCTCCGGCAGCAGCTGTCCGCCCTGGACGGCAAAAACGACTTCGGCGGAGGTGATGAAGGCTTCATGGGCCGGCAGCGAGGCGATTTCGATGTCGGCGGGCTGGGTCGGTTTTTCCGGCAGGCCTTCGACGATGCGATCTGCGTTGCGGGAAAACGCCGTTATTTCAGACTCCTCTCCGGCGATGCCCAGGATAAGGTTGCGACGATTAAAAAGCAGATCCGCCAGTTCCTGCAGTCCCTGGAGAAAGGATTCTTCCTCGCTTCCGTACTGTGTGGCCAGATGCTTCAGGGCCCGATAGGCGGTGACGCCGTTGATAAGTTCGTTGTAATAGCCGGGAAGGCTCAGATGGGCGAAAACCCGGGTACTCGGCAGATTATAGCCTTCGCTCTGGGCTGAGTGTTCGGCCCAGGCGAATTCGCGTCCGACAATTTCACGAATTCTCTTGCGGTCGGCGAGCGAGGGATTGACGAGCACGTCTTTGATCAGCGCCAGCGTCCTTTCGATATAGTTCGGCAGGCACTTGGCGTGCAGCCAGAAGACCGGCCGCATGCTCGCCGGCTCCCCTTTTCGCTTGTAGGTGTTGACGGAGTGGGTGAAGCTGCCGGTGCAGGTGGCGATTTCCTTGGCAAACTGCATGTAGTCCATCTTGGCCGTCCCTATTTCGGTGATGATGGTGCCGAAGATATCGAGCCAGGGCAGCAGCCTGGCCGGCACCGCTGAAAAGTCGAAGCCGAAGTCCATGTAGCTTATGTGATTGGTCAGCATTTCGCTTATCAGAACCTTGCGGCCGAACAGTTCCGTGGGCGCGACGGCATGAAAGTCAACGGAGGTCGGCAAGTCGTCGATTTCCAGGCGGGGCAGCTTCTCCAGGGTCTGTTCATCGTTGGGTGCTATTTGCAGTTGCATCAGCTCCTGGGTTCGTGCGATAAGTTCGGCTTCTTTGCCGCCATCGAGGGTTTTGCTG
>JBEPWT010000218.1:0-4997 GCA_041642275.1 Desulfopila sp.
TAAATGGATCCGGACGGTATCAAGCAGTCTCCGCTTCGTCTTCTTCATTGTGTTTCTGATAGAGAATGACCGGATAATCGCCGTTGTTTATCACCTGTTCGCTGATGACGCATTCCTGAACGTTCTCCTTGGAAGGCAGATCATACATGACCTCGAGCATGGCTCCTTCCATTACCGAACGAAGTCCGCGGGCGCCGGATTTTCTGGCCAGCGCCTTTTTGGCAATGGCCACCAGGGCGCCTTCGGTGAACCTCAGCTTGATGCCTTCGAATTCAAAAAGCTTGGTATACTGCTTGGTGAGGGCGTTTTTGGGTTCCTTGAGTATCCGCACCAGATCCTCTTCGTGCAGCTCCTCCATGGTCGCTATCACCGGCAGCCGACCCACCAGTTCCGGTATGAGACCGAATTTCAACAGATCCTCGGGCTGGACCGAGGCCAGCAGTTCGCCGAGCTTTTTAATGGAAGTTCCGGTGACGTTGCTTCCGAAGCCGATGGATTTCTTGCCTTTTCTTCGGCGCACGACATTGTCGAGACCGACGAAGGCGCCGCCGCAGATAAAGAGGATATTGGTGGTATCTATCTTCACCAGTTCCTGCTGCGGATGCTTTCTGCCGCCCTTGGGAGGAATGGAGGCGACCGTGCCCTCGATAATCTTCAACAGAGCCTGCTGCACGCCCTCGCCGCTGACGTCCCTGGTGAGCGACGGGCTGTCGGATTTTCTCGCTATCTTGTCGATTTCATCGATATAGATGATGCCTCTTTCCGCCTTTTCGATATCATAATCGGCGGCCTGGAGCAGATTGACGAGAATGTTTTCGACATCGTCGCCGACATAGCCGGCTTCGGTCAGGGTGGTGGCGTCGGCCATGGAGAAAGGAACATTGAGTATCCTCGCCAGCGTCTGCGCCACCAGCGTCTTGCCGGATCCCGTGGGACCGATGAGGATGATGTTCGACTTCTGCAGTTCGACCTCGTCGTCGCTCTCCGGGGCATCTATGCGTTTGTAATGATTGTGTACGGCTACGGATAAAACCTTCTTGGCATACTCCTGACCGATGACGTAAGAGTCCAGATGCTCGTTTATCTCCCGCGGCTTGAGAGTTCTCCCGGCATCGTCTTTCCCGGTCTCGCCGCCTTCCTCCTGGACGATCTCGTTGCAGAGATTGATGCATTCATCACAGATATATACGTCCGGACCGGCGATTAGTTTATTGACTTCGTCCTGACCTTTACCGCAAAAAGAGCAGTTGCATTCAGGCCCGTTGGTTTCCATCTCACTCATTTTTTTCCTCTGCTATTTCTTCGCGCTTAACAAGTACCTTGTCTATTATACCATAATCCACGGCTTCTTCAGCGCTCATAAAATAATCTCTTTCCGTGTCTTTTGCTATCACGTCAAGAGGCTTTTTGGTGTGCCCGGAGAGTATTTCGTTGAGACTTTCGCGCATGCGCAGGATCTCCCGGGCATGGATGTCGATATCCGAGGCCTGGCCCTGAAAACCGCCCATCGGCTGATGGATCAGAATTCTCGAGTTCGGCAGCGAATATCTTTTGCCCTCCTTGCCGGCAGCCAGCAGCAGTGCCCCCATGGAGGCCGCCTGGCCCATGCAGAGTGTGGCGATATCGCACTTGACATACTGCATGGTATCGTAGATGGCCAGTCCGGCGGTAACCGAGCCGCCGGGGGAATTGACATAAAAGGTGATATCCTTTTCAGGATCGTCGGCTTCAAGAAAGAGAAGCTGGGCGATGATGACGTTGGAAACGTTATCGTCAACCACGGAGCCAAGAAATATTATCCGCTCCTTGAGCAGGCGCGAGTAAATATCGAAAGCACGTTCTCCGCGTGGGGTCTGCTCGACAACCATGGGTACCAGGTTCATGTTCATTTCTCCTTAAAACGACACGACTGCAGCGGTATTCGAACCTGCTGCAGTCGAAGATTAATATCAAGCCCGGCGTATACTCTATACTATAAGGATTATACGGCCGGAGACAATTATTTCCGGAGCGAAATTCCTCAACTCTCTTCGTCGGTGGTCTTTTCTTCGACCGGCCCGGTCTGGGGCTCAACGTATTGCACACCGCTGCGAAGAAAATCGAGCACCTTTTCGTTGAGCAGCTCGTTCATCAGGGGAAGCAGATCATCTCGACTGCTGAAAAATTCCTTCACCTGGGCCACGGACATATTGTACTGATCGCCAATGCGCTTGAAACCGCGGTCCATGTCCTCGTCCTGGATCTTGATTTCCTCGGTCTCGGCGATCTTCTTGAGGATGAAGTCTCCGCGAACACGCTGCTGGGCCACCGGCACGTTGTTCTTGGCCAGCATCTCCCTGCTCAGACCGGCGGCCTCGAGATTCATGCCGCTTTTTTCCAGCTGCTCTTCGGTCTGTTTGATCATCTGTTCGACCTCGAAATCGACAAGCCGCTGCGGGACCTCAAATTCATTTTCCTTTATAATGGCCTGCATTATCTTGTCGGTCAACTCGCCTTGGGCGCTTTCCTCCCGCTCCCGGCTGAGTTTTTCGCGAATGGACTCCCTGAGCTCATCGAGAGTGCTGAACTCCTTGCCGACATCCTTGGCGAATTCATCATCGAGTTCGGGAAGAATTCTTTCCTTGATGTCTTTTAGAGTAACTTTAAATTCAATTTTCTTGCCCGCAAGTATGGGGTTGGGATGCTTTTCGGGAAACTCGACCTCATGGCTGGCCTCCTCGCCCTTCTTCATGCCGACGAGTTTCTTCTCAAAGTCCTTGCCCATCTGTCCGGAACCGACTTCGACCGTGGAGTTCTCGCTCTTGACGTGCTTCATGGCATTGTCTTTGTGGTAGCCCTGGTAGTCGACGATGACGATATCACCCTCCTCCACCGGCCGGTCTTCCACTGATTTCAAAGGCGCCATCTGCCGCTGCATGGTGGCGATTTCCTTGTCGACATCCTCGGCTGTGACATCCGTCTGGGGCTTTTCAATCTCAAGGTCTTTATAGCCTGTGACCTCAAACTGGGGCCGCACGTCAACCTGTGCTTCATAGGTGAAGGAACCATCGTCATTGTAGGAGTGATCAAGGATCTGCGGATGGATGACGGCATCGATGTTTTCCTGCTCGATCACCTCGAAATAGGTCTCCTGCACAAGTTTCTCGCCGATTTCTGCCTCCACCTGCGGCTTGTAGGATTTTTCAATGATGGAACGCGGGACCTTTCCCCTTCGAAATCCCTTCATTTTCGATTCTTTCTGCAGTTTGTCATACTCTTTCTTGAGCCTCTTCTGCACATCCTTCGCTGGCAGAGTAACCGTAATCTTTCTCGTGAGAGTTCCCACCTCTTCAACCTTTACATCCATCTGTTACCATCCTTTTGATTGACTGTGTTCGGTATAACCGCGTTTTTGCCGGCCGGAGAAAAATAGTACCATCGCCTGCCCCGAAAAGCGGTCATACGTGAGTATGCATTGAAAAATCCCTATGAATCCATATAGTAGAGCGTGGTGCGAGAGGGGGGAGTCGAACCCCCACACCGTAAGGCGCCAGATCCTAAGTCTGGTGCGTCTACCAGTTCCGCCACCCTCGCAACATGCTGAATTTGCTGTTATTAACTGATGCAACAGGTCAGCATAACATCTTTTTTCGATATTTGCGAAAATAAAATATGATGGACTCGTAAAAACCTCAAAGCCAGCCATTTCGTCATTCTGAACTTGATTCAGAATCCAGTCGTTTTAGCGAGTTATAGATTCCGGCCTTCGCCGGAATGACAAAAAAGATGACTTTTTACGAAACTATCAAAATATGATGGACTCGTAAAAAGCTGCAAAAAGTGTGGCATCACGGGTGTGTCACATGTAATTCACATCCATTTGTCAGTCAAGGTATTGTCCCCCGGCAACAGCCGATATTTTTTGGCCAGGCAACAGAGAATGGCTTTTTGGCGTCGACAATCCCCGGCTTCGTGCTGATTTTTTCTGGGAGCCTGTCGGATAATGCTTTTTTTCATCATTATTACGGCGCACATCCGAATCTGAAGTTGCAATTGCTCTACTCTTGCCAATTATATACATAGCGGCTATTATCTGAACCCTGTCGGATAAAAAACCACACTAACTCATCATACATTCAGAGGATATTATGTTCTGCAAACGACTCGTTCATCTTTTTTCAGCGCTCCTTCTTGCCGCCGGCACCGCCGGCACAACGCTTGCCGAAAGCGACGCCTCCCCCTCCAACCTCGAGTGGAGCACCGCACAGCAATGGCAGCTGCCGCAGAGCCCGCTTGATGTAGCCCATTCTCTCGATGGAAAATACGTGTTCATACTGACCCAGGAGAGCAAGGTCCTCGTGTACACAGCTCAGGGCAAGCTTGAAGGCTCGATCCCGGTTGACAAGGGGGTCAACGGCATCGATATCGCCCCGCGCGCGGAAATGCTGTACCTGATCGACAGCGACGCAAAAACCTTTACCGCGCTGTCCATCAATTTCATACGGCAAATTGCCGTCAATGGCTCCCCGACCCTGGGACCCGAAGATGCCCCGGTGACCATCACCGTTTTCACCGATTTCGAGTGCCCCTACTGTAAGAAAATCGAGCCGCTCATCGCCCAGGCTCAGAAAAACAACAGTGATACCGTCAAGGTCGTCTTCAAGAATATGCCGTTGAGTTTTCACCAGTTTGCCGACCCGGCCCATCGCGCAGCGGTTGCCGCCGGCATGCAGGGAAAATTCTGGGAATTCCATGACGCTCTCTTCGCCGCGGAAAAACTCAACAACCAGGTCATCGAGAAGATCGCCAGGGATTTGAATCTCGATATGGAAAAGTGGCAACAGGATATGCAGTCCCAGCAGGCCCGGCAGAGAATAGCCGCCGACATCCAGCAGGCCAAGGAAGCCGGGGTTACCGGTACGCCGACCATATTTGTCAACGGCAGGCTTTTGCAGAACAGAAGCATACAGGGTTTTCAGGAAATGATAGATGAGGAGCTGAAAAAGAAATAGTATGGC
>JBEPWT010000219.1:0-4878 GCA_041642275.1 Desulfopila sp.
ATGGTGGCGGTCCGCGAAGGCCAGCATATAGCCACCAAGATACCCGCCGTTGCCGGCCAAGCGGGCTATAACGTTGTCGGCGAAACCATAGAATCGAAAAGCGGCAAAGACATCAAGGTCAAGGTTCAGGGTGAAGCCAGATTTTTGGCCGGGGAAAACAGAGTCATTGCCGCAAGCGACGGCGCCATGAGCGTCGTCAACAAAGACACCATCAAGGTAGCCTCCAAGGTGACCGTCACCGGCGACGTCAACTATACCACCGGCAACGTCGCCTCGGAAAACAATGTCATTATCAAAGGCTCGATCCAGCCGGGATTCAAGGTCGAGACCGGCGGCGATCTCGAAATAGGCGGAGCGGTGTCCAATGCGACGGTGACCAGCAGCGCCAATATCGTCATAAAGGGAGGCATCACCGGCACCTCGTCCATCATTAGCGCCGGCGGTGACATCGACCTGCGTTTTATCGAACGCGGCACCCTCAAATCGGCGGGAGTGGTGGTCATCCGCAAGCAATGCTACTACAGCCGTGTCGAGGCTGGTGCGGATATCCGCTGCCACCGCAGCTGCACCATTCTCGGCGGCATCCTGCTGGCCGGCGGCAACCTCAGCGTCGGCAACGTCGGCGCCGAAAACTGCGAGCCGGCAACGCTGGGCGCCGGCATCGATCCCGGCAGATATCTTCTTCTCAAACAGCTGCAGAAAGAGCTTGTCGAACAACAGGAGGAGATCATCCAGGCCCTGCAGCTGCTCGGCCGCGGCGGCCGGGCCAAGAAGGTGCGGAAAATGGAAGAGATGGCCGAGGAGACCAAGCAGAAACTGCTCAAGCTCAACCTCATCCCCGGAACCGATCTCTTCTCCCGCGTCGGCAACGGCAAGGAGCGCGACGATCTCGACGAAGAAGACCCGCTCTACCTCAAAGATGTCGATATCGAAAACATCCGTATAGAAGTCCACGGCACGATGTATGCCGGCACCAGAATACTGCTGGGCAATCGCTTGGCAACCCTGAGCCAGGATGTGAAAAACCGCCGCTACCGCCTCAGCAAGAATCTCAAGCGCATCATGGCCATTCCGCTCTAGAGACCGTTTTTCCTGTAAAGATTTTCTTTTCTGCGGTATATAGGGAGCCGTTTCGCCATAACGGCCCCTTACCGAATGAGCCGAACCGACGGACAGAGGCCGGCAACTCACTTTTTCGACAACGACGGAGATCCTTTGAAAGATTCATCCGTGACATTTTCAAAAGAAACCTTACCCACCATGGCCGCCGGGCTCTTTGTCTGGAGTTTCGGCGCCCTCCTCTATCTGCTCGGTTTTTTCCACCGGGTGGCACCGGCGGTGATAACCACCGAACTGATGCAGGAGTTTGCCCTGGGTGCAGCCGCTCTCGGCAATCTCTCCGCCGTCTATTTTTACAGCTACGTCGCCATGCAGATTCCCACCGGAATTCTCGCCGACCGTCTTGGTCCGCGTCTGCTGCTGAGCATCGGTGCTCTGGTGGCGGCGGTCGGCTCGGTCATCTTTGCTCTGGCTCCGGGCATGGGCACAGCCATCGTCGGCAGAACGCTCATTGGCGGCTCCGTCGCCGTCGCTTTCGTCTGCCTGCTCAAGGTGGCGGCAAACTGGTTCACGCCCTCCCGCTTTGCCATGGTATCGGGTCTGGCGTTATTTTGCGGCGTCGTCGGCGCCGTCTGCGCCGGTACCCCCCTGCGTTTGCTGGTCGACCTCGTCGGCTGGCGCAGCGTCATGCTCTTTTCCGCCGTCGTCGCCCTGGCAACAGCGCTCGGCAGCTGGATCTTCGTCAGAGATTATCCCCACGAAAAAGGCTTTCGCGATTTCACCCCTCTACGGAAAAAATCCGAGCCATCACAGAAGACTCGCCTGGTTGATATTCTCCAGGTCTTCCGCTACAGAAACA
Organism: Desulfopila sp.; assembly: GCA_041642275.1. Lineage (GTDB taxonomy): Bacteria > Desulfobacterota > Desulfobulbia > Desulfobulbales > Desulfocapsaceae > Desulfopila_A. Next base: position 1,919 of record JBEPWT010000219.1, read on the forward strand.
CCCTGCTGCTCTTTTTCATTCCGGCGGGCATTGTCGGCTGCATCCTCACTTTTTCCGGCCTCTGGGGGGTACCCTATCTGACAACCATCCATAATATATCGCCGGCCCGGGCGGCGGCGCTGACCTCGACCCTGCTGGTGGCCTGGGCGGTGGGCGGCCCCGTTTTCGGCTGGCTCTCCGACAGGCTCAGGAATCGCAAAAAGCTCTACATCACCGGCTGTGCCGCTGCCCTGGCAGGGTGGTCGATCATTATATTCGCCCCTGGGCTATCGCCCGCGCTGCTGGTGCCCCTCCTGCTCATCACCGGCTTCGCCTCCGGATCAATGATCATAAGCTTTGCCTTCGCCAAGGAATCCGTGCCGCTGCGACTTGCCGGCACGGTTTCCGGAGTGGTCAATATGGGAGTCATGACCGGCCCCATGGTACTGCAGCCCGCCAGCGGCTGGGTACTGGACCGCCTCTGGACCGGCACGATGGCAGATGGCATACCGATATACACAGCAGCTTCCTACCGCAGCAGTTTCTCGCTCATGCTGGCCTGGCTCTGCCTCTCCGTTGTGCTGTTGTTTTTCACCCGGGAGACGGGCTGCCGGCAACAACAGGGCTGATAACCGCCACCGTTGCTCCCATTACCCGCTGAAGCTGTCCTCCTGTGATCCGCATCTGACCACAGAGTCGAGCGGCGGGCCGATGCATATCTCGATCAGGCATGCAAAAGCCTCTTTTAATCTCGCAGCGCAACAACCGCTAAGCCGGATATGTCACGAGTTGAGATGGTCTGCCAGCCGAGAAGACCTGAGATTGGCTCTTTAAGTACGCCAATCACGGAAGCGACGGTGGATAGCCGGCCATATCAATTCGACTCGCCCGACGGGTGAAAATGGTCCCACCTGGCAGTGTTTTCTCATTGTACAAACTGCTCCATCCCCGACCACCTTGAGCTATCTGTAACACTGGCCCATTTTTCATGGAATCTTAGGGCTAAAAATCTAGTTTTACAGGACACTCTCCACCATCACCGGAAGAGAAGCCCCAAAACAGCCCCATAACAACATACCGATTCTTCTTCTCTTCCAATGAACGAAACCGGACCGCTCAATGCTGCCGAAAAATGGCATAACTTTTGCAAATTATTTGCAAGTTATAGTCGTGCAGTCGTAGATCAGTCGTGGATATTGGCCTTGGCCTCGATATCGAGGCGGCCGGCACGAAGACACCGTCGACCGCGGCGGCGGCATCTGTCTTGACCGCCTGCGGCGCTGCCAGTTGTCTTCGGTCCCGATCGCACAATGGACACGGAAAACAGCAAACCTGCCACCCGGAAGAGAGGAGAAACCAGTCTATGAAGAATCCCCCCCACCTGCCGAGTCTTCTTCTGTTCTGTGTATTGTCTGCGTCCTGCATTCTCCCGGCGCACCGCCTATCGGCCAAGCCGCCTCCCCAATCGGGCAAGGCCCTTTACAGCCACGCCTGCGCCGCCTGCCACGGCGCCGACGGCACCGGCGCACCTTCTGAAAAGGTGGGTTTCGATGTACCGCTGCCGGATTTCAGCGACTGCAATTTCGCCAGCCGCGAAGCCGACCAGGACTGGATGTACGTCGCCGTCGTCGGCGGTCCGGCCCGCGGATTTTCCACCCTCATGCCGGCCTTCGGCGATGCCCTCAGCAGACAACAGATAAAAAAGATTCTCGGCTACATGCGCACCTTCTGCAGAAACAAAAACTGGCCCCGGGGCGAGTTGAACCTGCCCCGACCGCTGGTGACGACCAAGGCTTACCCGGAAGACGAACTGGTGCTGTCCACTGCGATCAACACCGAAGGACTCGATGTTATCACCAGCGAGATCATCTACGAACAGCGCATCGGGGAACGGAACCAGTTTGAACTGGTGGTGCCCTTCGGCTGGCGGGAAAAGGACGAAAACGGCGGTACAGAGTGGACCTCAAACCTCGGAGATATTGGACTGGGTTTCAAGAGAGTGGTCTATCACAGCCTGGAAAAAGGTTCCATACTCACGTTCGGCGGCGAAATGTTCTTTGCCACCGGCGATGAAGACGAAGGCTTCGGCTCGGGAACCACGGTTTTCGAACCCTATATAGCCTACGGCCAGATTCTGCCGGCAGGGTTTTTCGCCCAGTTTCAGGCCGGGGCCGGGCTGCCCTGGGATGATGACGAGGTTAATGAGGAGGTTTTCTGGCGCGGGGCCTTCGGCAAAGCCATCACCGTCGGCGAATATGGGCGTCGATGGTCGCCGATGGTGGAAATACTCGGCTCCGAGGAACTGGACTCGGAGGCCGACACCAACTGGGATGTCGTCCCTCAGCTCCAGGTAACCCTCAATCACAGGCAGCACGTCCGGCTCTGCGCCGGTGCACGGATCCCCCTCAACGACACAGACACCCGTGAAACGGTCTATATGGTCTATCTGCTCTGGGACTGGTTTGACGGACCATTTTTCGCGGGCTGGTAGGAGGTTGCCATGAAATATATCATATTCTTTGTCACAGTCGCCATGACCTCTGCACATCTATTCACCGCAGAGTCCGCCCCGCCCGAAACACCCCTGTTCGTGCTCTCCGACAAATGCCTGGCCTGCCACAATGGACTGATAACCTCCACCGGCAAAGACGTTTCCATCGGCGCCAACTGGCAGTCATCGATGATGGCGCATGCGGCCAAGGATCCCTACTGGCAGGCCTCGGTCCGTCGGGAAGCCCTGGACCATCCGCAGGCAAAAAAGCAGATAGAAGATGAGTGTTCGGCCTGTCACATGCCGATGTCCCGCTACAGGGCCAAGGTCGCTGGAGCCACAGGCCGGGTCTTTGCCCATCTACCCCTGTTCCGGGCCGCCGGACGGGCAGGCCTGCTGGCCAAAGACGGCGTCTCGTGCAGTATGTGCCATCAGATTCAAGAGGACCGGCTCGGTACCGAGGAAAGCTTCACCGCCGGCTTTGTCGTCG
>JBEPWT010000220.1:0-4870 GCA_041642275.1 Desulfopila sp.
TGGGATATTTTCTTGCCAAACCGGCATTCAAACGTTTTAAAAAACGCGTCGACTATTCGGAATACGGAGGAGCGCCTCTTCTCGGTATCAACGGAACCGGTATAGTCTGTCACGGCAAGTCAAATGCTCAGGCTATCAAAAATGCAATACTGGAAGCTGTAAAAATGGTTGAAAACAATGTCAAGGACAAGATCTCCGCGGATCTTGAGAAAAATCAGTTCAGTTCGGTGGAGATGTGATGGGGGGCATGATTCTGGGCACCGGCTCGTCGCTTCCCCAGAGAGTGGTCTCGAACAAGGAACTGGAAAAGATCGTTGACACCAGCGATGAATGGATTCGGACCCGTACCGGCATAAAGCAGCGCCACATCAGCACCAAAGGCGAATACACCTATGTTCTGGCCAGTCGGGCCGCCGAAAAGGCGCTGGAAATGGCGGGAGTCAAGGCCTCCGAGATCGATCTGCTGGTGGTGGCCACCATCAGCTCTCACATGCTTATGCCGTCTTCGGCTTGCTTTGTCCAGCGGGAGATTGGGGCGAACAGGGCCTTCGCCTACGACATCAACGCCGCCTGCTCCGGTTTTCTCTACGGTCTGGACATGGCCGATCAGTATGTTCGTGCCGACAGCAGCAAGAAAATACTGGTCATCGGCGCCGAAACGCTGTCCAGCCGGCTCAACTGGGATGACCGCAATACCTGCATTCTCTTCGGCGACGGTGCCGGGGCGGTCGTGGTAGGCGCCTCGGACAGCGACGACAGGGGCATGGTCGGCTCGAACCATTTTTCCGACGGCAGCCTCTGGAACCTTCTCTACATGCACACCGCCGAGAGCTGCAACCCCGACATCACGGTCGACGACTGGTGCGGGGCCCATATCGTCATGGAAGGAAGAGAGGTATACAAGCACGCGGTCAAGGCCATGGAAGACGCCGTCCGCGGGCTGCTGGTGAAAACCGGTACGGATATGGCGGCTGTGAAACTGGTGGTGCCGCATCAGGCCAACGTCAGAATCCTCAATAAACTGGTGGAACGGCTTGAACTGCCGAAGGACAAGGTATTCATAAATGCGCCACTCTATGGCAATACTTCCGCGGCATCCATTCCGATAGCCCTTGATGAGGCGAACCGGAATGGCAGGATCAGAGAAAAAGATCTGGTCCTGTTCTGTGCCTTTGGCGGTGGATTCACCTGGGGCGCATCCCTGATAAAGTGGTAGAGAGGAGAGAGACCGATGGATTATTTTTTGTCTGAAGAACAGCAGATGATTGCTGACATAGCCAAACAGATCACCGATGAGCGTATAATGCCGATCAGGGCGGAACTCGATGAAAAGCATGAGTTCCCGCGCGAAATTCTCAACGAGATCGCCCAGGCGGATCTTTTCGGCGTTCCCATTCCCGAAGAATACGGAGGTTTCGGCGGCGGCTGTTTCGATATCGTTCTTGCCCTCGAACAGTTCGGCCGCGGCTGCATCGGCGTCGGCACCGCTTTTGCCGCCAGTTCTCTGGGCATTTATCCGCTGATGTTTTCCGGCACCGAGGAGCAGAAGCAGAAATATCTTCCCGATGTCGCCGCCGGCAAGAAATTCGCCGCCTTCGGCCTCACCGAGGCCAACGCCGGCTCCGATGCCTCGGGCATCAATACCACCGCCGTGCTCGACGGCGACGAATGGGTTTTAAACGGCACCAAGCAGTGGATCACCAACGGCGGCGAGGCGCAGATCTATACGGTGGTGGCCATCACCGACCGCAGCAAGGGCGCCCGTGGGGCGTCGATGTTCGTTGTCGAGGAGGGCGATCCCGGCTTCAGCTGCGGTCCCAAGGAAAACAAAATGGGTATCAGGGCCTCATCGACCACCGAGCTGATCTTCAAGGACTGCCGTATTCCCAAGGACCGGCTCGTCGGCCGTCAGGGCACCGGTTTCATAACGGTGATGAAGACACTGGACGCTTCGCGTCCGGGCATTGCTGCCTTGGGCGTCGGTCTGGGGCAGGGGGCTCTCGACGAGGCGGCTGCCTATGCCAAGCAGCGCGTCCAGTTCGACAAGCCGATTATCGCCTTCCAGGCCGTACAGCACATGCTTGCCGATATGGCAATCAACATCGAAGCCTCGCGTGCTCTGACCTATAGTGCTGCCCGGCACATCGACGCCCATCCGAAAAATATCTCCAAAATCTCTTCCATGAGCAAAGTTTTTGCGACGGACATGGCCATGAAGGTGACCACCGATGCCGTTCAGGTCATGGGCGGTTACGGCTATATGTGTGAATATCCGGTGGAAAAGATGATGCGCGATGCCAAGATCCTGCAGATCTACGAGGGCACCAACCAGATCCAGCGCAATGTCATCGGCCAGGAACTGAATAAAGAGTACGGCAAGTAAGGCCCGAATTACGGCCCGAATTACGGCCCGAATTACGGCCCGAATTACGGCCCGAATTACGGCCCGAATTACGGCCCGAATCGGCCCGGAATGCGGCAGGCAGAGGAGCAGACGCATACTCGCCGGCGGCCCTGATCCGGCGGCCAGGTCTGGAGAAGAATACAGGAAGAAGACTACAGGAAGATGACTACAGGAAGATGACTACAGGATTTTCATGAAGATAGCCGTATGCATAAAACAGGTGCCCGATGCCAAGGACGTCCGCCTCGATCCCACGACCAACACGCTGGCGCGGGAGGGTGTCGAGTCGATTATGAACCCGTACGACCAGCACGCTCTCGAAGAGGCGGTCAGGCTCAAGGAGAAGTTCGGCGGCGAGGTGACGGTGATCACCATGGGTCCGCCCCAGGCCGAGGAAGTGCTGAGGCTGGCCATTGCCTGCGGCGCCGACAATGCAGTGCTGGTCTCCGACCGGGCTTTTGCCGGAGCCGATACCTGGGCCACCGCCTATACCCTGGGCCGGGCTGTGGAAACCCTGGGGAATTTCGACCTTTTCCTCTGCGGCAAGCAGGCCATTGACGGCGACACCGCCCAGGTCGGACCCGGTCTGGCCCTGCGCCTGGATATCCCCTACCTCACCTGCGTCCAGAAGATCAGGGAGGTCGGCGAGAAGGCCCTGGTGGCCGAGCGGATGATGGATGACGGCTTTGACGTTGTCGAAATCTCCCTGCCGGCGCTGCTGACGGTGGTCAAAAACATCAACGAGCCGCGGGTGCCGTCGCTCAAGGGCAAAATGAAGGCCAAGAAGGCTGTCATCACCGCCCTGACGGCCGAGGCCATAAAGGCCGACCCGGCATCCATCGGTCTTGCCGGTTCTCCGACTCAGGTAGTAAGGGTCTTTCCGCCGGAGCCGCGGGGAGAAAGCGCTGTTTTTTCCGGTAGCGTCGATGAACAGGTCGCCCAGCTGGTGGAGAAGCTCAAACCCTATCTGTAGAATATGTAGAGAGACGCATGTTAAAAATTGACAAAGAATTATGTATCGGCTGCGGCATCTGTGAAGAGCAGTGCGCCTTCGCCGCCATAGAGGTGAAAGACGGCGTTGCCGAAGTCGGCGAAAACTGCAACCTCTGCGGCGCCTGTGTCGAGGTTTGCGAGCCGGGGGCGCTGGTCAGTGATATTCAGGGTGCCGTCAAGACAGATCTTGCCAGCTGGTCCGGTGTCTGGGTCTTCTGCGAATACCGCCACGCCGAGTTGGCCCAGGTTTCCCTCGAACTGCTGGGCATTGGCAGAAAGCTTGCCGACCGGCGAGGCGTCAGCCTGTCGGCCGTCATCATCGGCAGCGGCATCGGCAAATGCGCCGAGAGCCTTACCGGTTACGGCGCCGATACGGTCTATGCTGTCGATCATCCCGATGTCGAACATTTTACCGAGGACCGCTACAGCCGGATTCTCGCCCGGCTGATCGGCGAACACCGGCCGGAGATCGTCCTCGCCGGCGCCACCGCCATCGGCAGATCCTTCATCCCGGGAGTGGCGACAATCCTCGACGCCGGCCTGACGGCTGACTGCACGAGTCTTGAAATACGCGAGGAAGACGGCGCTCTGCTGCAGACCAGACCGGCCTTCGGCGGCAATATCATGGCTACCATCGAGTGTCCCCGGTCGCGGCCGCAGATGGCAACCGTCCGGCCGAAGGTGATGAAGGCGCCGGAGTTCGACTCTTCCAGGCAGGGCGAGGTCATAGAGGTCGACCTCGGCTCCGGGGAGCTGGCAAGCAGAATCCGGGTGATCGAAACCGTCGCCGCAGGAGAAGAAACCGTCAATATCCAGGAATCCGACATTCTCGTCAGCGGCGGCCGCGGCCTGGAGAACGAGAAGGGTTTCGCCTTGATCCGCAGGCTGGCAAAAGCCTTGAACGGCGACGTCGCCGCCTCGCGTGCGGTGGTCGATGCCGGCTGGATCCCCTACCCGCACCAGGTCGGACAGACAGGCAAGACGGTGGCCCCCAAACTCTACATCGCCTGCGGCATATCCGGAGCCGTGCAGCACGTCGCCGGCATGCAGTCGGCCGATGTCATCGTCGCCATCAACCGCGACGGCAACGCCCCGATCTTCAACGTTGCCGATTTCGGAATCGTCGGTGATCTCAACGAGGTCATACCCAAGCTCATCACCAAGATAGAGGAGCATCGCCAAGCATGAGTCTACAAGGAAAAACAGCGCTGGTCACCGGCGGCAGCCGGGGCATCGGCAGAGCGGTCTGCATCCGCCTGGGACAAATGGGAGCGAAGGTCTATATCAACTATGTAAGTCGGCCGGAGGCGGCGGAGGAGACCAGGGCCGTCATCGAGGAGGCCGGCGGCAGCGCCGAGGTGATCGCCTTCGACATCGCCGATGGGGAGCAGGTTCAAAAAGGCATCAAGTCGATACTTGCCGAGGCCGGCTCGATCGATATTCTCGTCAACAACGCCGGCATCACCCGCGACG
>JBEPWT010000221.1:0-4782 GCA_041642275.1 Desulfopila sp.
TGGTGGCGACCATGCCGTTTGACTGGCAGGTCCACGATACCAATTTCGTCGTCGCCCATTTCCACCATGTCCTCATCGGCGGCGCCGTCTTTCCCTTTTTCGCCGGGATGTACTACTGGCTTCCCAAGGTCAGCGGCCGCATGTACCGGGGACCATGGGGCGGTGCCGGCTGTGCGGCGATCTTTTTAGGCTTTAACCTGACCTTTCTGCCGATGTATGTCATCGGCCTCCTGGGCATGCGGCGCCGGGTCTATACCTATCCCGAGGAATTGGGTGTGGATACGCTCAACCTGCTCTCGACCATCGGCGCCTATATTCTCGTGGCCGGCTTTCTCCTCGCTCTCTTCGATCTTGTCTGGAGCTCCCTGCGCGGCAAGCAGGCCGGCAGCGATCCCTGGGATGGAGGCACCCTGGAATGGTCGCTTCCCTCGCCTCCGCCGCCCTACGGATTCCGGCGGCCGCCGGTCGTCATCGACAGATATCCGCTGTGGAATCCGGCAGCCCCTGATTCCCGGCAAAAGTCATTGCTCGAAACAGCCGACATCCTCGACTGCCGGCCGGCGGGCTGGCGCGCCACCTTGCTGACCGATGTCGCCAATGCCCGGCCGCAGGCCCTGCAGTATCTTCCCGGTCCGACCTATCTCCCCTTCGCGGCGGCAGTTGCCATTCTGCTGGCGGCAGTCGCCTTTCTGGCCAAAAGTTTTCTTGTCGCCGCTGCCATGTCGGCGGTGGTCCTTGTCCTGATCGGCTGGTGGTTGTACGACGAGCCGAGGCTGCCGGAGGAGGAGGCGGCTGAACTGGCAGCCAGCCTCAAACTGCCGCTGTTTGCCGCGGGTACAAGAGCCACCGGATGGTGGGGCGCCATCTGCATGATCGCCATTCTTCTGACAATAGAAGGCGCCCTGATATTCTCCTATTTCTACCTGTGGCTCTATGCCGACCAGTGGCCGCAGCACGGACTGCCCCTGCCGCGCCTGAGCCAGCCGCTGCTGATAGCCCTGGTGCTGGCTGCCGGCGCCGTGCTGCAGGGCCTCGGCTCCCGGGCCTGGCGGCGGCAGCAAAGAGGGGTGCTTCTTGGCGGCATGAGCGGTGCCGTTCTTGCCGGAACGCTTTTTGTCGGCGCCGGCCTCTATGCCCTGTTGACTGCGCCTTTCAATCCGTCCGACAATGCCTACGCCTCGATCTTCTTCACGCTCAAGGGTTTTTCCCTGCTGACTGTCGGTACGGCAACCATGATGCTGCTGGCAACCCTGATTAGACTGAGAAAATCCGAACCGCTCACCCAACCGAGACTGCAGCTGTGGCTGCAGGTTTCGGAAATGTTCTGGTATTTTGCGGTTGCTACAGAAGGAGCCGTCTTGCTGGTGGTTCATCTGGCGCCGCACGTTCTCTGAGAGGATAAAAGAAACTGCAATGGCCGATCATACAGGAGATATTTCGCCTCTGCCCGTCTGGAGGCGCTGGTTCGCCTTTTTGGGCGGCGGCCTCGCCTGGACCTTTCATCTGCTCTGTATTTACGCCATCGGCGAGTTCGGCTGTGTCAGCGGATTCGACCGGCACATCTATGCGGGGCTGAGCGGCGTCGCCTGGCTGCTGATCATCACCAGTCTGACGGCATTGGCCCCTGCCCTTGCCGCCACCATCATCGGCTATATGGACGCCAGGCGCGACAAGAGACGGGAACCGGAATCAATGGATGACGGAGAACGCTATCTGTCGAGCTTCGGCTGGCCTCTCAATGCTTTGTTCGTGGCAATAATCTTTATCGAAAGCCTGCCTGTTTTCGCCTATTTAGATGGATGTTAGAGAAGATAAGCGGCAAGGAGGCATAAAAAGCGCGGGATCAGCCTCGCCTACCACGGAGATTCAAATGAATAGAAGGACCATGATGAAATGGCTGGTCAAGGGCATCGGCCTGGTCACCGCTGCGATGGTTGGCATTCCGACGATGATCGCCGCCTTTTCCCCTTCCTGGCTTCACCGCAGCAGAAGGAGCCGGTGGCGTTTTCTGGGGGCGGTCGACTCCTTGCCGCTAGGGGAAATGCGAAAAATCGTCGTTGCCCTGCCCGATGAAGAATGGGGCGAGGCCCTGCGCCAGAAGGCGGTCTATGCCTGGCGGCCGGCGGAGCGGCAGGTCATCGTCTACTCGCGCAGCTGCACCGATCTGGGCTGTCCGCTGACCTTCGATCCGGGCAGCCAGTGCTTTTTCTGCCCGTGTCACGGCGGCATCTTTGATAAAAACGGCGAGCGTCTGGCCGGGCCGCCCAATCGTCCCATGTACCGCTATGCCGCTCGCATCACCGAGGGCGGCGAGATCGAAATCGATCTCAATTCAGTACCGCCGATGGCCTAGGAACCGGCGAGCCGGCCGGTTGTGTTCTGGAGGGAGAAAGTTGACGATGAAAAAGAAGATTGCCGAGCGCTTCGGCGCCGTAACCATCAAAGAAAACATCCTCGAAAGGCGGGTGCCGAAGACGCCCTGGTATCAAGGCGACGGCGCCACCCTGACGACGCTGCTGCTGGTGCAGGTCATCACCGGCGTCACCATGACCCTCTATTACACAAATTCCGCTGATTTCGCCTATGACAGCGTCGAGTATATCACCACCACCCTGCCCATGGGCTGGCTGGTCCGCGCCATCCACTTCTGGACGGCCGGCATCATGGTGGTGGTGATGGTCGGCCATTTTTTCCGGCACCTGGTCATGGGCGGCTACAAACCACCCCGCGAGGGCACCTGGACCGTCGGCGTGTTACAGTTCTTCCTGGTGCTGACCATGTCGTTCAGCGGCTATGTGCTGCGCTGGGATGAGCGCGCAATCTATGCCGCGCACGTATTGCTCAACATGTTTTCCAAGGTGCCTCTCATCGGCGAAGAACTGGTGCTTCTCGTCCAGGGGGCGCCGCAGATCGGCTCCCTGACGCTGACCCGTTTCCATTCCGTCCATGTCTTGATCGTACCGCTGCTGCTCATCGGCCTCGTCGCCGTTCATCTCTATCTCGTTATCCTGCATGGCATTACCGCCAAGGCCGAGCATAAACGGGCCATCGAAACCGCCGGCGAACAGAAGAAGGCGTACAAGGAGGCGGCCCAATCGCCGGAGAGGGGGGAGTGGTTCTACCCCGAGGCCAATGCCAGGATCGGCACCATGGCTCTGGCGGTATTTTTGCTGGCATTCTCTCTAGCGCTGGTGGCGGGACCGCCGCAGCTCTACCCGGAAGCGAATCTTGTCCGTTCTTCCATGCCCCAGGAGGAGTGGTGGTTCTGGTGGTACAGTGCGCTGATTGCCCAGCTGCCTCCCGCCATGGCGCCGATCTTCTATCCGGTTTTTCCCCTGGCGCTGTTTGTCGGCATGCTGCTTTTGCCCATCCTTGACCGGGGCAGCAACCGCGGGCCGCGTAAGCGGCCGGTCTGGGTCGCGGCGGTGGGACTCAGCATCATAGCCCTTCTCTGGCTCTCCTCTCTGCGGGTCCAGTCACCGTGGACGGGCTGGCCGGACTCGAGGCCGCCGCCGGTTCCCGAGCAGGTGGTGATATCGGAGAAGGCCGAAAAAGGCCGTCTGCTTTTCTCCCGCTACGGCTGCAATAGCTGTCATGCCCTTGCTTCGCATGGCCGCAAGGTCGGGCCGGATCTGGCTCGGATCGAGCATCGTATGTCGCAGAAGGAACTGCGTACTTTCATCCTGAACCCGCCGGATGACGTGTCGATGCCCAGCTATCAGGGAAGGATGGGCGCCGATGATCTCGAGCGGGTCGTGGAATTCGTTCTCGTGGCCCAGACATTTCCACGCCGCACAGGCCAGGGTGAGCAGAAAGGGCAATGAGAGATTAGGCCGGCAGAGCCGGAAAGGCTAAGGCCTATCCGAACAGAGAACCCAGGCGGTCCTCTATGGCCTGGAGTCTGTCCTGGTGGACCTGTTCTGTATCCAGGACGTGGATCAGCACCTCTTTTTCTTCCAGGGAGACGCTGGCGGTCCCCGGCAACAGACTGACGATCCAGACGAAGAACAGTCTCGCTGATGTTTTGCGCAGCCGCAGCCTATAGGAGATAATTCCCAGCTCGAGGGGAAGTCTCAGACGGAATGCCCGGCCGGCGACATCCAGTCCCGCTAAAAAGCTCTGCACCAGGAAGAAAGCGATAAACCCCAGCAGCGCCCGCAGACGGATACGCCACATTCCGGGCCGGACACACCACATGCTGACACCGGCCGCCCCGGCAATAAAGAGGCAGGCAGGCAATAGATAGGGAAGGCTGCCCTCGCTCAGCCCCCACCAGAGGAAGGAGAAGAGGACGAGGCGAAACAGCAGTGCTCTGAGCCAGTAAGAATTGAGCTTCATGATCGTCCGGTAAAAAGAGTCAGAAGAATAAAGACTGTCAGCAAGGCGGCAAACATCAGCCCGGCTGTGTGCCAGTGCCTGAGGCGTTGTTCCAGCCATAAGAATACCCTGTGAGAATCCTCTCCCTTGCCGAACAAGGCCGCATATTCAAGCCAGAACACTCTGATCAGCCTGCTTTTCCTCTCCTCCAGCCAGAGCAGGGTCCGGAAAAGGATACCGAAGAGGGGATGCAGTCTGCGTGTCACCCAGCCCCAGGGATGATAGTCGGGCAGGACCCAGCGGCCACAGAAAAGCCGCTGGTAAACAAGAGCCAGGGCCAGGCCCGTCACCACCGGCCAGGCGGTGGACCAGAGGTCGTATCGGGTCATTTTTTCAATGGCGCTTTCCATTCCCGTAATAAAGGAGGCGATGGCCACCACTCCGGCGAGCAGAGGCAGCAATATG
>JBEPWT010000222.1:0-4710 GCA_041642275.1 Desulfopila sp.
TCCAGTTTGTGTTCAAATTGATCTGTCATGGGCTCGTTGGTGTCTTTTCTCGGTATTGATGAATGGGCAGTCCGATCCGCCTTTCATTAGCTTTTAAGGCGGATGGGGAATTCTGTCAAATGTCGGGATTATTTGTCTGAGGTGACGGCCTCGTCGAGACTCTGACGAATGGCGGCCGCCAGTTCGATTCTGGAGACCGGCTTCAACAAAAATCGGCTGATCCCCAGGGCCGCGGCCTTGTCGGCATCGATTCTGCTGCTATAGCCGGTGCACATGATGATCGGTACATCCGGGCGTATTTCCTTGAGACTCCGGCAAAGAACTTCCCCGGAGAGTCGGGGCATGCTCTGGTCGGTGACAACCAGATCGTAGTCTTTGGGGTTTTCCCGGAAAAGCTCCAGGGCCTGGGGACTGCTGCTGGTTGCGGTGACCCGGTACCCGAGTTTTCGCAGCGACCGCTCCTGGATCTCGACAAGGGTCTTTTCGTCATCGACGACGAGAATATGTTCGGTGCCCTCGGACGGCAACGGCGGCGGGGAAGCCGGCTTTTCGGCACCGGCGGCAATGCAGGGAAAGTAAATGGTGAACGTGGTGCCGACGCCCTTGCGGCTTTTGACCCGAATGACGCCGTTGTGGCTCGTCACCAGCCCCATGACCACGGAGAGGCCCATGCCGGAGCCCTTGCCGAACTCCTTGGTGGTGAAGTAGGGATCGAAGATTTTTTCCAGCATGGCTTCGTCGATGCCGGTACCGGTATCGGTGATGGTGAGAACCGCGTACCTGCCGGCGGGCAGTTCAGGGTCGATCTGCGGATCGTAGCGGTTGAGATCGAGACAATGCTGTTCGACGGTGAGAGTGCCGCCGGTCTCCTCCATCGCCTGGGCGCTGTTGGTGCAGAGATTCATGAGAATCTGGTCGATCTGCGCCCGGTCGGCCATGATTGTGGCTGCCTGCGAATCAAGATTGGTCACTATGTCGATGGTTGCCGGTATGCTTGCCCGCAGAAGTTTGACGGTTTCGGCTATGACGCCGCGAACATCGATGGGCGTCAGTTTTCGCGGCTGTTTTCTGCTGAAAAAAAGAATCTGCTGCACCAGTTCCCTGGCTCTATTGGCGGCCAGCTGCACCTGTTCGAGGGACTGACGGGCATCGCTTGTCGCCGGCAGATCCTCCTCCGCAAGGTCGGTATAGCCTATGATTGCCCCCAGAATATTGTTAAAGTCGTGGGCTATGCCTCCTGCCAGGGTACCGATGGCCTCCATCTTCTGGGCATGGCGCAGCTGTTCTTCCAGCTGCTGCCGTTGCGACTCTGATTCCCTCTGGGCGGTAATGTCGGTGATATGGGATATGAAAAACTGCGGTGTTCCGTCCAGGTTCCGGAAGAGGAAGGTGCCGACGGAGGCCCAGACCGTGGTTCCGGAGGCGTGGATATAGCGTTTTTCAAAAGCAACGGTTTCGACTGTGTCGTCAAGCAGGCTCTGTATGTGCAGTCGGCTCAGGGCGATATCGTCTTCGTGCGTCACCTCGGTGATATTGCGTCCGGTCAGTGCCGCCGGCTCGTATCCGAGCATGCGGGCAAAGGCGCTGTTGACCTTGATGAAGCTGCCGTCCGGCGCCGCCAGGCATTCGCCTATTGCCGCATATTCAAAGGAGGTGCGAAAGAGCTTTTCGCTTTGCAAAAGCGCGGCTTCGGTTTTTTTGCGCTCGGCGATTTCTTTTTCCAGATCGCGGGTCCGTTCAACTATCCGGCGTTCGAGGTTTTCCTGGTGCGATTCGTTGATGCGCCGCTGGTTGCGTTCCTCGAGCAGCACGGTGAGCATGAAACAGAAGTTTTGGATGTACTCCAGATAGGGTTCGAAGGCCTGGCGGTCGGAAAGATGGAGCAGCAGCCGTCGCGGAGGAGCGTTTCCCACCTTTATCGGCAGGCTGACAGTGGTCTCGGAAGGCCGTATCTCGTCGTCGTCCTGCCACTCGATGTACTGTACGCCCGGCACATCGACCAGGCCCTTGCAGGCGAAATCGAAAATCTTCTCTTCGTCGGGCAGGCTGCCGATAACGGACTGCATGAGCAGCAGCTGCCCGAGAACTTCGGGTTTGAGGCGTGGGTTCATCGTTTGGCGGAGCCTTCAGTGGGCGTGGTGCGCCAGGAACTCTTCCGGTGGAATGAAAAAGGGGTTGTGGACGATGGAGCCGCGGACGATCATAAAGGGGTGGACCTTGAGGATATCCATTATCAAGGCGCCGCTGAAGTCCTCGGCGGCATACTGGCAGACGGCGGTGATCGGATGCTCCCGCAGCAGCAGACTGATTTTCGATTCGTACTCGAGCAGTCTCTCTCCTCCTTCTGTGGTTTCGATATCGTTGCTCATTTCACCTATGACCCGGGCGTTTGCGAAGCCTGCGTCTATGGAGTCGAGGTGGTATTGGCGCAGCTGGTCAAGCATTCTTTCCGGGTCGAAGCGCCCCTGGGGAAAATAGGCCTCCCTGGTGCCCGAGAGGCTGAGGGCCCTGGACTGGATCGCCTCTGCAAAGGAGATGTTTTCCGCCGCAAGCAGCGTTTCCAGTGCCCCGATGTTGGCCTTTTCCGAGTAATATGAGGAGCATTCGTTGTTGCGCAGTCCGGCCAGCAAAAATTTGTTGACCGATACCTGCCGCTCCTCGTCGGTGCTGTAAATCTGGCAGACATGGGTGCCGGGCGGGAAGTGCTGATCGGTAAAACCGAAACAGATGGAATCGTGTTCAAGCATATTGACCTCCTGGGGGCCGAAACCGGCCTCCGGGTAGTATATTTTCCAGTATATTTTCCAGTATATTTTCTTCCTGATTACCCCTAATGTTCAGCAACATATTTTGAGACAGGGTGCCCTTTTCCCGGGACGCCATAAACCCATCCCTGGGGGCGTAACTGCAGCCGTCCTGGCTGCAGATTGGTGAAAAGGGCACCCTGTCTCTTTGTCATTGGTCAAGCTGAGTTTCAGGGGTAATCAGAATTTTCTTAATATGTTTTCTGATCACTGCGGGCGGCGTTGAGAACAGCGGAGCACACCGCCCGGAGACGGCGGACAATTTCAACCACCGTCCCGATATCGGCTCATACCATATGCTAGTATACTGCAGGTACGCGGTAAAAGGCAAATGCCCATTTTCCGACAGCCGACGGCATTTGCCGCCGGGCGCGTTGGAGATATCAGTTTTTCTGGATATAATCGTCGTATTTTTTCAGGTAGATCTCGGAGAGCGTCAGAAAGGCGGTGACGATCAGCGGTCCGTAAATGATTCCCAGGACGCCATAGACATTGAGGCCGCCGATGATGGAGAGGAAGACCAGCAGGGTGTGCATCTTCACCTGGTCGCCCACCAGTTTCGGCTTGAAGATGTACTCCATGGAGAGCGACAGAATCAGATAGAAGACTATGAGAAAGATGCCCTGACCGATATTGCCATTGACCATCAGTATCACCGCTGCGGGAATCATCACCAGACCAATGCCGAAAATGGGCAGAAAGGCGAGAACGGCCATGACGCCTCCCCAGAGGATAGGGGAATTGAGGCTGAGAATGGAGAAAATCACCCCGCCGAGCACCCCCTGGATAAGGCCGCAGATGCCATTGCCCCTGAGGATGGCACCGGCGATTTCTTCGAACTTGGCCAGCAGCAGTCTGTCCTCGTCGTCGGGCAGCGGTGAAAGCTTGATGATGAATTCAACCAGTCTCGGCTGGTCGATGAGGAGAAAGAAGATAATCAGGATCATCATGAAGAAGAAAACGACGAACAGGAGGATATTGGCGGCCCAGCTGCTGGCCTGATTGTAGAGGAAGAGCCCGCCGATCTTGGCCAGGTAGGAGAGCGAGTCGGTAACCTGGGTGGGTTTGAAGTCGAAGCCGAGCTCGCCGAGATAGAGTCTGAGATTGTCGATGAAGGGACTCTCCTGGATAAACGCCTGTAGTTTAATGCCGACGCGGCTGTCCCTGCCCCAGTGATAGAGATTCAGCGCTTCGTCGGTCAGCGCCAGGGTAAACAGCAGCAGGGGAATAAAGACGATGGCGGTAATCAGCAGGCAGGTGAATATGGAGGCCAGACTCGGCAGAAGCTTGCTGTTCAACAGCAGATATATCGGCCGGAAGAGGTTGCAGAGCAGAAACGACAGGACGAGAATGGACCAGAACGGCCAGAGTATTTTGCCGAGGAAGAAAATGGAGATGAGAAAAACCAGCAGAAAGTACCTCACCCCCATGGGACTGAGAACCGCCGCTTCGTTTTCCTGTGGGGGATGGTGCTTATCCATGGCCGGTAAAAGGTGAAGGGAGCGGGTTTGAAAAGAGAATTACCATTGCAATACAACAGGCTGCTGGAGTATCGTATGTGCTTGTCCCTCGGGCATCCCCGCGGGAACAGGCGGGATTGTCTGAGTATAGTAGGTCTGCTCCGTTAAGAAAAGAAAAACCTGGTTGCCCCTGATGTTCAGCAACATATTTTGAGACAGGGTGCCCTTTTCCCGGGACGCCATAAACCCATCCCTGGGGGCTTAACTGCAGCCGTCCTGGCTGCAGATTGGTGAAAAGGGCACCCTGTCTCTTTGTCATTGGTCAAGCTGAGTTGCAGGGGTAATCAGAAAGAAAAATACAGGCATGTTGAGGAGAATGTTCAATGTGGCAAGATCTTGAGGTTACACTGAAAAAAGTGGAGAAAGGGCAGCTGAAGGAAAAACCC
>JBEPWT010000223.1:0-4662 GCA_041642275.1 Desulfopila sp.
CCGATGCCATACGCAAATCCCGGGAGCAGCACTATGAGGAGGAGTACGGCAAACTCGAGGATCCGGGCGAAAACGGCTCGACGCCGCCGAGTCTTTTCACTCCGGTGCACGGCCCCTATGTCGGCGGCGAGGACTCCCGGGCGGCGGAGGCGGAGACCGGCGTCTCCCGCCAACGCCTGCAGAAACTGGGAGAGAAACTGGCGAGCGTCCCCGAGACCTTCTCTGCCCACAGAAAGATTGTCAAGCTCCTGAAAACGCGGGAAAAAATGTACAGCGGCGAGCAGCCCCTCGACTGGGGCGCCGCCGAGCTGCTTGCCTATGCCACACTGGTCAGCGACCAGGTGCCGGTGCGGATCTGCGGCCAGGACAGCCAGCGGGGAACCTTCAGTCACCGGCACAGCGTTCTCCATGACGTTGAAAACGGTTCGAGCTATATGCCCCTGGCCGATATCAGCGAGTCGCAGGCCAGAATCGACATCATCAACTCGCCCTTGACCGAAGGTGCGGTCCTCGGCTTCGAATACGGCTACTCCACCGCCTATCCCGAATCGCTGACGGTGTGGGAGGCGCAGTTTGGCGATTTTGCCAACGTCGCCCAGGTCTATATCGACCAGTTCATCAGTTCCGGGGAAACCAAGTGGAACCTGCTCTCCGGTCTTGTCCTGCTGCTGCCGCACGGTCTGGAGGGAACGGGGCCTGAACATGCTTCGGCGCGTCTGGAGCGGTTTCTCGCCAACACCGCCACGGATAACTACCAGGTGGTCAATCCGACGGAGCCGGCGCAGTTTTTTCATCTTCTCAGAAGGCAGGTCATGCGCCGCATTCGCAAGCCGCTGATTGTCATGTCTCCCAAGAATCTGCTCAGGCATCCTGAAGCGGTATCTCCGCTGCAGCGCCTGACCGAGGGCCGTTTTCGCAAGATTCTCGACGATGAAGAGGTCAGCGGCAAGGATGTAGAAAAGATTCTGCTGTGCACCGGCAAAATATACTATGAGCTGGTCAGGGAGAGGCGGGAGCGGAAACTCGACCACACCGTCGCCATCATCCGCATCGAACAGCTCTACCCGCTGGCCGAAGAGGCCCTGGCGTCGGTGCTGGAGCCGTACCCGAAGAATATTCCTCTCCTCTGGGTCCAGGAAGAGCCGCTGAACATGGGAGCCTATTCCTATATGCGCCTGCGCTTCGGTGACCTGCTCGCTGGCAGCTGGTCTTTTGGAAAAGTGGGACGTCCGAGGTCCGCCACCCCGGCTACGGGTTCGGCTTCAAGCCATAAACTGGAACAGTCGCTGCTGTTCACCGAAGTTTTTGACTCTCAAGCTTAGGCGGCGGCCGGCTAGCTGGCTATTTTCTAAAAGCGTGAATTGATACGTATCTACCGACAATTGTCGAACAAAGAGTTTGACTAGCAACTGGGAGAACATATGATCGTTGAAATCAAGGTGCCTGACTTAGGCGAATCGATTAACGAAGTGGAAATCGCTGAATGGCTGGTAGAGGTCGGCGACTGGGTAAGCGTCGACGATGAGCTCGTGGCCGTCGATTCCGATAAGGCGACGGTGGAGATTCCTTCGCCGCAGGCCGGCAAGCTGGTTGAAATCGTCAAGCAGCAGGGGGAGACCGCGGCCATCGGCGAGGTGGTGGGCCGTCTGGAGACGGAAAAGGAGGAAGCCGGCGGCGGCGGCGAGAAGGGCGAAAAAGCCGGGGCCGATGCGGAGGCCGTTGCCGAGAAGGGTGGAGAAAGCGCAGCGGAGACGGCGGAGCAGCCCGCCGCAGAGGCGGCGGATACCGGCAGGACCGGGGCAGAAGAGCCCAAAGAGCAGGAAGCTGAAAAAACGCTCATGCCGGCCGCAGCACGTATTCTCGGCCAGCACGGCATCGATGCCGGCGATGTCGAGGGAACCGGCCCGGGAGGCCGGGTGCTCAAGGAAGATGCGTTGCAGGCGGTGGAAAAGACAAAGGCACCGGCACAAGAACAAGAGCGGCCGGCGCCTGCAGGCAAGCCAGCAGGGAAAGGCGGAGAGGGCGAGGAAGAGCGGGTGGCCATGACGCCCATTCGCCGCACCATAGCCTCACGTCTGCTGGAGGCCAAACAGAATATGGCCCTGCTCACCACCTTCAACGAGGCGGACATGACGGAGGTGAAGCGGGCCCGCAGTGAGTTCGGCAAACAATTCAGTGAGAAACACGGCATTCGTCTTGGCTTCATGTCCTTTTTCATCAAGGCCTCGGTGGCCGCTCTGCTTGATTTTCCCATTGTCAACGCCAGAATCGAGGGCGACGAGATCGTCTATCGCCGCAGCTGTGACATCGGCGTGGCCATCGGCGGCGGCAAGGGACTGGTGGTGCCGGTACTGCGGCGGGCCGAGGAGTTGGGCTTTGCCGGTATTGAGCAGAAGATAGGCGATTTCGCCGAGCGGGCCCAGGCCAACAAATTGAAAATGGAGGAACTCAGCGGCGGCTCGTTTACCATCAGCAACGGCGGCGTCTACGGCTCCCTGCTGTCGACCCCCATCGTCAACCCGCCGCAAAGCGCCATTCTCGGCCTGCATGCCATCCAGGACAGACCGGTGGTCATTGACGGCGAGATCACCATCCGGCCGATGATGTACCTGGCGCTGACCTACGACCATCGCATCATCGACGGCCGGGAGGCGGTGACCTTTCTCAAGAGCATCAAGGAGCGGATAGAAAAACCGCAGAAACTTCTTCTGGAGATATGACCATGGCCGGTAACAACCCAAAAAACTACGATCTGCTGGTGATAGGCGCCGGGCCGGGCGGCTATGTCGCCGCCATTCGCGCCGCCCAGCTGGGCCTGAAGGCGGCCTGCGTCGACAAAGGTTCCGCTCTCGGCGGAACCTGCCTCAATGTCGGCTGCATTCCCAGCAAGGCGCTGCTGGAATCGACCTGGAAATATCATCAGTGCACAGAGGGGATGGCGGTTCACGGTATATCTCTGGGGGAGGTCGGCTTCGATCTTTCGTCGATGATGGAGCGCAAGAACTCGATTGTCGCCACGCTGACCAAGGGGCTCGAACATCTTTTGGCGAAAAATTCAATCGACCGTCTTACAGGAACGGCCAGGCTGCTGGGAGAGGGCCGCGTCGAAATCGAAAATGGCGACAGGCAGGTGGTGGAGGCCGAAACCATCCTGGTGGCCACCGGCAGTCAGCCGGCGGAGATTCCGGGCGTGAAGATAGACGGAAAATATGTCATTTCCTCCACCGAAGCGCTGGAGCTGGAATCCGTACCCGAACATCTGCTGGTGATCGGCGCCGGAGCGATAGGCCTGGAGCTGGGCTCGGTCTGGCGGAGGCTGGGAGCCGAGGTGACCGTGGTCGAGTATTTCGACCGCATCCTGCCGACGCTGGACAAGAAGATTGCCAAGATGGGTCTGCGGTTTTTCAAAAAACAGGGGATGAAGTTTCATCTCGGTACGAAGATAGAGGCGGTATCGGAGGAAAACGGCCGGTGTCGAATCGACATTGCCGGCCAGGAATCGCTGACGGCCGACAGGGTATTGCTTGCCGCCGGCAGAAGGCCCTGTCTTGATGGTCTGGGGTTTACCGAACTGGGCGGGGAGGTTGACAGCCGGGGGTTCATCACCGTCGATTCAACCTGGCAGACTTCGCTTGCCGGAGTCTATGCCATAGGTGACGTCATCGGCGGCGCCATGCTCGCCCATAAGGCATCGGATGAGGGCGTGGCCTGCGTCGAGCGTCTGGTCAGGGGGTATGGCCGCGTCAATTACCAGGCCATTCCGGCCATCGTCTACACCCACCCGGAAATCGCCTCCGTCGGCCTCAGCGAAGAAGAGTGCGCCGAGAAAAAGATACCGGTGAAGACAGGGACGAGCTACTTCAAGGGCAACGGCCGGGCACTGGCCCTTGATGAGACCGATGGCATGGTCAAGATCATAGCCCACCGGCAGACCGATCGCATCCTCGGTGTTCATATCATCGCCGCCCAGGCGGGCGACCTGCTGGCCGAGGCCGTCGCCGCCATCGAATTCGCTGCCAGCAGCGAGGATCTGGGGCATATCAGCCATGCCCATCCGACGCTGTCTGAAGCCCTGCGGGAGGCCGCCCTCAGCCTCGGCGACGGCGCTATCCACGGTTGACGGCCTGCCGTTGGCCAAAGCCGTTGTTCCACCGTCTCCTCTGCCCGGGAAAACCTACTCCAGGACGAGGTGTTCGGGCAGCTGGACGGCGACCACCCTGCCCCTGGCCGTCGTTTTGCCTTCAACGACCAGATCGGTTTCGACGACGACCTTGCGCTCCTTGATTTCGACGACTCTCGATCGCAGATTCAGTTGCGGGCCAAGCGGCGTCGGCAGCAGATAATCGACTTGCAGAGAGGCGGTGACAAAGCGGAAGGGCGGCAGGGTATCCATGGCTCGTCCTTGCCGCCGGTAGCTGGCAGCGGCGGCGGTACCCGTGGAGTGGCAGTCGATTATCGAGGCGATAAGACCGCCGTAGACATAGCCGGGAAAGGCCAGGTGATGTTTTTCCGGGGTGAAGGCGGCAACCGATTCTTCCCCGTCCCAATAGCTTTTGACCTGCAGGCCGAAATCGTTTTTACTGCCGCAGCCGTAGCAATGGCTATAGGATTCGGGATAATAGTCTTGAAATGCTTTCTTCGGCATGTTTCTTCCTCCTTTTT
>JBEPWT010000224.1:0-4639 GCA_041642275.1 Desulfopila sp.
ATGACCGATGTCACCTTCGGTTTTCACACGGCCATGGAGATTGCCACCGAAGCCATAGACCGGCTGCATTCCACCGCCCACAGCCATCACCGTATAATTGTCGTCGAAGTAATGGGGCATAATGCCGGCTGGCTGGCGCTTGGTGCCGGAATAGCCAGCGGTGCCGATGTCATACTCATACCCGAGATTCCCTACGACACCATCGAGGTGGCCAAGGCCATTCGCAAACGCCAGCAGCGCGGCAACAACTTTTCCATCGTCGTCGTCGCCGAAGGGGCGCTGTCCCAGGTTGATCACAAAACCTATTTCGCCCTTAAGGAAAAAAGGATCAAGGCCAAAGAAGAAAAAGACGTCAAGCGGAAGAAAAATATCGGCGAAGAATTGAAAAAGTTCGCCGAACTGCGCAGCACCAATACGCTGAGGCTTTCCCAGGAGCTTGAGGAAATGACGGGACTGGAGTCTCGCCTGACCATTCTCGGCCATCTGCAGAGAGGCGGCACGCCTTCAGCCGCCGACAGGGTTCTGGCGACGAGACTTGGCAGCTCCTGTATTCGCTATATCGATGAAGGAGTGACCGGTGCGATGATCGGCGTCAAAGGCCAGGGAACCGAAGCAGTCCCCTTGGAAGAAGTGGTGGGTAAACGCTCCGTCGTGCCGCAGGATCACACCTGGCTGCTGAGCGCCAGAAGAGTCGGGACCTGCCTTGGCGATTGATCGCTGGACGAGACCGATGGTGTTCTTGCTTGACGTCCCGATACGCCTTGAGTGATCGGGACGTATCTTTTTCTGCCTTTCTGCCGCCAGCAGGTCTGCGGGCAAGCCTGTTGAGGTGCATTTTTTCTGATGCCTCCTGAAACTCAGGTTAACCACCAGGAAAAAGATTTCACCCTGGTGGAGATACGAAACGGTAGACCACTTTCTGTCGGAGAATATGTATACGAGTAAATCATTCAGGCGCACTCTGCTGCTCGGCTTTATAATCGCCGTCTTCGTGCCGCTGATCTGTCTGGGCTTCATCAGCTACAGCTATCTTGGCCACAAGGTGGAGGAATTTGCCAATCAGCGCAATGAGCTGCTTGCCGAAACCGTGGCCACGGACATGTCTTCTTATCTTCGTCATCCCTTGACCGTGGTCCAGCAGATTGCAATCATGTTCGATTCAGAGAGCTTATTTTTTCCCAATCCGGAGATAGACCGGGTTCTCAGCAGTATTGCCAGGGAGTCGGATTTTCTCGAATCGGTCTACGTCATCGACGCCGAAAAGCGTATCGTCAATATCGGTCTTGATCTGCAGTACAGCGAGGTGGTCGACAATTATCTCGGCATGGATATCTCAAGTTTGAGCGTCCTCAAAAACATTGAGTATCTGCAGGGACCGTTCTGGTCCAACTCTTTTCTTTCACCTGTCTCGGGAGAAAAGAGCATCGCCCTCATCTATGCCGTCGACGGCGGCAAATACATTATCGGTCTCATCAACATCGAGGATCTTCACAGTTTTGTTGCAGCTCGCTCCCAGAGAAAAGACACCTCCATCATCATTCTCGACGACAACGGCAATCCGGTCTTTAACCCCCAGCTGGAAATGGTCGAACTGCAGCATAGTCTTGCCAATATATCGCCGTACCAGCAGGGTCAGATGGGCAAATTTGGAACCTACGAATTCGCCGTCAATTCCAAGCCCTATCTCGGCAGCACGGCGAATATAGCCGAAACCAAGTGGCTGGTTGTCGTCGTCCAGTCGCTGGACATGGCCAAGGCGCCGCTGCGCAACATGACCAGGGGTTTCGCTTTTGCCGTCTTCTTTTCGGTTCTTTTTGTCGTTATCCTGGCGATTCGGCAGTCGCGAAGGCTTCTCAGGCCTCTTAACGATCTGCAGAAAAATATCCAGGCCGTGGCCGAGGGGGATTATCAGGCGGACATTTCCAGGCAATCCTATGAGGAATTCGAGGAGGTCGCCACCCATTTTCGTCATATGGCCTCGGCCATCGAAAGACGAGAGCAGCTGCTGGAGATAAACGAGGAGAGACTGGTCTCCCTGCTCGAGGTGCACAATCTCAAGGAACTCTCGGAAAGCGAATTGCTGCAGTTTGCCCTGGAGCAGGCCGTCAGTCTGACCAGGAGCGAGATCGGCTATCTGCATATGCTGGCCGAAGACGAAAAAAGCATAACTTTTACCGTCTGGTCGCAGAATATCGACCAATTCTGCAGGAAAAACGATCTTTCCCTGCAGATGCTCAGCGATTTTGGCTTGGGAAAGTCGAGTATCAACGAACGCAAAAGCATAATAAAGAACGCTCAGACTGCCTACGGCGGAATCGAGGGGAGCAGCGGGATAATGGTTGCCCGTCAACTCAGCGTGCCTATTTTTGACGGGGCGAAAATTGTTGCCGTTGTCGGT
Source organism: Desulfopila sp. (assembly GCA_041642275.1). Taxonomy (GTDB): domain Bacteria; phylum Desulfobacterota; class Desulfobulbia; order Desulfobulbales; family Desulfocapsaceae; genus Desulfopila_A. The sequence goes on from JBEPWT010000224.1 coordinate 2,399, forward strand.
GTTCTCAACAAACAAAGTATATATGACAAAACCGATGCCAGACAGTTGTCTTTATATTTCAATCATACCTGGGATATTCTCCAGCAGAAGCGCTATGAGAAGGATCGAAGCCGCATGGCCGAACAGCTTGCCCATGCCCAGAGGCTTGAAGCCATAGGAACGCTTGCAGCCGGAATCGCTCATGATTTCAACAATGTTCTGATGGTCATTCTCGGCAACGCCGAACTGGCCAAGGACAACATCGACAGGCCGGAGAGAATTCGCCAGGACCTTGATCAAATTTACCAGGGGGCTTTGCGGGCTCGTGATCTGGTTAATCAGATACTTGCCTTCAGCCGGGATAAAGCTGAAGGCTTGAGACCCCTGGACATCCGCCCCATTGTCAAGGAGGCTGTCAAGCTGTTGCGCGCCTCCATACCAACGAATATTGAAATACGCCAAAATATCGATGCCAAATCGCAACCCGTGATTTCCGAACCGGGACAGATTAACCAGCTGATCATGAATTTGGCCACCAACGCCTACCAGGCCATGGGCAGCGGCGAGGGAGCGCTGGAAATCAGCCTCAGATTTGTGCGCCTCGATCGCGATCTTTACAAAAAAGACAAACTGACAGTGCAGGCCGGTGAGTATATGGAGCTCACCGTCAGGGATACCGGCAGCGGCATTCCCGAGGATATGATCGAGCGAATTTTTGAACCCTACTTCACCACCCGAGAGAAAGAGCAGGGTACCGGTCTTGGCCTGGCGGTGGTCCATGGCGTGGTCAAAAGTCTGAAAGGCGCCGTTACCGTGGAAAGCCAGCTAGGTGCCGGAACCGCCTTCAAGGTCTTTCTGCCGGTTGCCCAGACTGTCTCGCAGACCGAGGAGCAGATAGTTACCGGCAATCTGCCGGGCGGCAACGAGCGTGTGCTCTATGTTGATGACGACGAATCCGTGGCCCTGGTAAACAGCAGGATTCTCGAGAGCCTCGGCTACAGTGTCACTGTTTTTCTTTCCAGCCGGGAGGCATATGCCCATTTCAGCAAATCCGGCGACCGGTACGATCTAGTGATTACGGATATGGCCATGCCGGAAATAACCGGAGATGTTTTTTCAGAGAAAATATTAGAAATACGGGAAGATATCCCCATCATACTGTTAACGGGATACAGTGAATCCATGGATGAAAACAGGGCCAAACACTTGGGTATCGCCGAGGTGTTGATGAAGCCGATCACAAAATTCGATTTGGCTCTAACGGTGCGGAAAATTCTCGGTTTTTCCTGATAAACCTGGCCCTTGCTCAGCGTACTCTGGTTGAGGAGGCAGCAGAGGACGGTATGAACAGTTCACCATTGATTCTCCAGAATATCCGTGTGCGTGGCCTGGGGGACGTTATAGAGTCGAGCTGGGTGGAGACGGGAAAAAATTCCACTTTTTTCTCTCTGCCGCTTGGCTTCAACCGCAGGGGGTTTCTGCAGGCCCTGCAGACGGTAAATCCTCCCTACGTCTGCAGGGAAAAGGAGCCTTTCAAGCACTATCCGCGCATCACCAGACAGGGCAAATATCAAAAGCGCGTCAGGCCTCATCGCCGGACCATTTCCTTTGCCATCTTCGTTGCCCAGCCGCAAATTGTGGAAGAGCTTGCCGCCTTCACCCCCCATCTCTATGAGGCCGACCGAGTTGAGGTGGGCCGACGCCTTGACTACAGCCGTTGGGTCAATTTCGTCGAAATTGCCGGTTCGACACGGTGGAGTGAAATTGAAGATTGCATTGGCGCGCTTGTCGAAAAACACGGGACAACGCTCGATACGGCTCTGCAAGATACTCTGAGAACTCTGAGCGGATCGGATAGAATAACCAATCACCTGATGGAAGCCCTGGCGCAGTGGTTGCATATTCTGGCCGAAGAGGGCAGGGAGGAAGAGGAGGAGATCGATCAGCTGCTTTTCGCCGTCGAGAGACAGCATCATTTCAGCCAAGCCAAGAAATTCATCCGGCAGCGGTTGCCGCTATTGCATCTCGTAGACCGGCGACAGGTAGCCAGCCAAAAAAGGCAGGCAGCACAAAAGGGGTTGTTTCCCGCTGTCTGTGACCATATCGATTCGCTGCTGCGCGAAGAAAAGGGCAATGCCGCCGCACCTGTCTTGCTATTCGATGAGCCAGATTTTGGAATGGGAAGGGAGATCCGCCGAGAATTGCGGCAGTATGTGGCAGAGATTTCCAAAAACTATCAGTGTATTTACCTTGCGGCAGAAG
>JBEPWT010000225.1:0-4593 GCA_041642275.1 Desulfopila sp.
GCATCGATATCGACCCGACCAACGTCGAGATGGGCTGGATAATGGATTTCTGCTGCCAGGCGCTGCGGAATATCATCATCGGCATCGACGGCGTCAACGGCAAAGCCGACGGCTATATGATGAAATCCAAGTTCGGCATCGCCGTCTCCTCGGAGGTTATGGCTATTCTTTCCGTGGCCACCGACCTCAAGGATATGCGTGAGAGAATGGGCAAGATCGTTGTCGCCTATACCAAGAAGGGCAAGCCGGTGACCACCGAAGATCTGCAGGTGGCAGGCGCCATGACCGCCTGGATGGTTGATGCCCTCAATCCTTCGCTTATGCAGACCCTTGAAGGACAGCCGGTAATCGTCCACGCCGGACCTTTTGCCAATATCGCCATTGGCCAGAGTTCCATTATCGCCGACAGGGTCGGTTTGAAGCTGGCCGACTATCATGTAACCGAGTCCGGCTTCGGCGCCGACATCGGTTTTGAGAAATTCTGGAATCTCAAGTGCCGTTTCTCCGGCCTCAAGCCCGACTGTGCCGTAGTCGTCGCCACCATTCGCGCCCTCAAATGTCATGGCGGCGCTCCGGTTCCCGTGCCCGGCAAAGCGATGCCCGAGGAATACAAAACCGAAAATGTCGAGTGGGTGGCCAAGGGCTGCGACAATCTCATCCATCATATCCGCAATGTCCGCAAGGCCGGCATCAGCCCGGTGGTCTGCATTAACGCCTTCTACACCGACACCGATGCCGAAATCGCCAAGGTTCGCGAACTCTGCGAAGCCGAGGGTGCGCGGGTGGCGTTGTCCCGCCACTGGGAGAAAGGCGGCGAAGGCGCCATTGAGTTCGCCGAGACCGTTGTCGAGGCCTGTGAGGAAAAATCGGAATTCAAGTTCCTCTATGAACTCGATATGCCCATCAAGGAACGCATAGAACTGATCGCCAAGGAGGTCTACGGGGCCGACGGCGTCGATTACTCCAACGAGGCCAATCGCGCCATCGACCGTATCCAGAAAGATCCCGAACTCGCGAAAATGGGCATGTGCATGGTCAAGACCCACCTGTCGCTCTCCGACAACCCGGCGCTCAAGGGGGTGCCGAAAGGCTGGCGTCTGACCATCCGCGAGGTGCTCACCTACGGCGGAGCCGGTTTCATCGTCCCGGTTGCCGGAAGCATCAGTCTCATGCCCGGCACCGGCTCGAATCCCGCCTTCAAGCGGGTCGACGTCGATGTCGAGACGGGCAAGGTGGAGGGTGTTTTCTAATTCACCGCCATTAGCCGCACCGATTGAAAAAAAGAGCCCCGGTCCTTGCGGATCCGGGGCTCTTTTTTGTCGCTGCTCTCACCAGCAGAAAACCGGATTACGACAGGACCATATATCTCGAGGTGAGTTCCTCCGCCAGCGGAATCATTATCTCGCGCATGGAAGGCTCCGCCGTCTTATGGGTTCTCAAGGTGAAAATATGCTTCCATTCCTCAAGGTTGCAATAGACGATAATTTCGGTTTTGCAGGAGTTGGGAAGCACGGTTCTGGCGGCCTGCGGCGTTGAGGTTTCCAGCAGTTTGAGGTAGGTGGCCTCCGTTTCCTCCATGGCCTTTTTCCACAGTGTAAACTCAGCGCTGCCCTCTTCATAGAAGATGGGCTTTATGAAGGTTACCTGATTGTCGAACTTGTCCCGGCTGTATCGGCAGTAGCGCTGACTTTCCTGAAGATAGGAACAGGGCCGGTGACGGACGATTTCATGGGTCACGGCCCGGTTGACATAGAATTTGACGCCGACGAATCTGTGGCGAAGCAGCAGCCTGTCCGGCAGGCCCTCGACCTCGGCCAGGGGGATCTTTTCCACCTCCAGGCTGCCGGCCGGCTCATTGTCGGCCTCCGTCCAGATTCCTTCAAAAAGATAGGGGTGCCTGCGGCCGAGAAAGCCGACGGTCTCGGCAACTATCCTGTTCACGGAGAATTGCTGATACATCTCACGAAATGCCCTGATGGAGCCGGTGAGCAACAGCCCGGAGCCATATTCATCAACGACAAAGTATTTTGGCTGACAGGCGAAAAAATCAGCGATGTCCTCCCGGGAACACCCGACCTTCAAGGTCACCACGGCCATTTCCAGCACTGAATTATGCCCGTGGCCGGCAACCTTTTTGACAAAGGGCATGGCCGAGTCTTCGCTGATCAGTTCCTCGCTTTTATAGCAGATGCGGCCACATGCCTCCAGGCGCACAACCAGCGATTCCCGGTCGAGGTCATCCTGTATTTCGTAGGACGGCGCAAGTATTTTCATGCCTCTTCACCTGGCCAGAAAGGCGACATCTCACGCAGTGAGGCTATTATCTCGGGTATCTTGCCGAGGACGAAATCCACCTCGTCCTCGGTATTGTAGACGCTCAGGGAAAAACGGATGGAACCGTGAGCGGCGGTAAAGGGTACGCCCATGGCCCGCAGTACATGAGAGGGCTCGAGCGATCCCGAGGTGCAGGCCGAGCCGGAGGAGGCGCAAATATTATTCATGTGCAAAAGAATGGACTCGCCTTCCACGTACTCAAAGCTGATATTGGCGGTATTGGGGAGTCTCTCGCTCTTATGCCCGTTGAGCATGGAGCGCGGAACGCCGGAGAGCAGCCCCTCTTCGAGCTTGTCCCGCAGGGCCTTGACCCTGGTGTTTTCCTCCTCCAGTTTTTCGGCGGCGAGATCACAGGCGCACCCAAGACCGACAATCGAAGCAACATTTTCAGTGCCTCCCCGACGTCCTTTTTCCTGGTGACCGCCGGCCAGAAAGGGGACGAAAGGCGTGCCCCGCCGGATATAGAGGACCCCCACCCCTTTTGGAGCATGCAGTTTATGCCCGGACAGGGCGAGAAAGTCGATGGCCGATTCCTTGAGGTTTATGGGAATTTTGCCCACCGCCTGCACCGCATCGGTATGGAAGAGTATGCCCCTCTCCTTGGCCAGCCCGGCCATTTCCTCCACGGGAAAAATAACGCCGGTCTCGTTGTTGGCCCACATGACGCTGACGATGGCGGTGTCTTCAGTGAGCGCCCTGGCATACTCATCCATGTCGATCATTCCCTCGGCGTCGACCTTCAACCTCGTCACCCGGCGTTTATAGCCGGTCAGAGCCTCGAGGTTCTCGCAGAGCGTCTTGATGGCCGGATGCTCAACCCTGGTGGTGAGTATGTGTCTTTTGTCGGCGGATGTCTGCAGGGCGGAGAGAACGGCCGTAGAATCGCTCTCGGTACCGCAGCTGGTAAAGAAAATTTCTTCGGGATCGGCTCCCAGAAGCTGCGCCACCTGTGCTCGAGCCTTTTTCATGGCACCAGCCACCTGGCCGCCAAAAACATGCATACTCGATGGATTACCGTAATAGTCGGTGAGATAGGGCATCATTGCCTCGACAACCTCAGGGGCAACCCTGGTGGTTGCATTGTTGTCCATATATATTTCAGCACCTGGAGATGTCTTCATTACTTGGCTTCCTCCACTATCAAGGTATCCAGCACCAGTTCCCGCAGCTTCTTTTCCACAACCTCTTTGATGGTGGTCTGGGATTTGGCGCAGCTGGTGCAGGCCCCCCGCAGGGAGACAAAGACGAAATCACCGTCGACATCGATCAGTTCGATGTCGCCGCCATCCTGCCGCAGACCAGGCTTTATCTCTCGATCCAGTACTTCTTCGATTTTTTTGATTTTCTGCAGGGTGGTCATCCGTTCCGGCTTTTTATCGATCCTCTTCAACTCCTGCAGATCGGGAACGTTTTCATTGAGCAGATGCCGCAGTTTATCTTCGCATTTGCCACAGCCGCCGCCGGCCTTGGTAAAATTGGTGATTTCCTCCACCGATCTGAGCTTGGACTCTTTGATCGCCCTGATGACCTCGAGATCCGTCACCCCGAAACACTCACAGACGATCTCCCCTTCAGCCATGGGTAAAACCATGCCGCGGTAGTCGGCAATGGCCGCCTCCAGGGCTTCCCGCCCCATCACCGAACAGTGCATTTTCTCCTTGGGAAGACCGCCGAGAAAATTGGCTATATCCTCATTGGTGATTTTCTCGGCCTCGGAAACCTTCTTGCCCTTGATCATCTCGGTCAAAGCCGAGGAAGAGGCAATGGCGCTGGCGCAGCCGAAGGTCTTGAACCGGGCATCGACGATGGTGTCAGTATCATCGACCTTGATGGTCAGCTTAAGCGCATCGCCGCAGGCCAGTGAGCCGACGTCGCCAACGCCGCTGGGGCTGTCGACTTCGCCGACATTTCTGGGGTTGAGGAAATGTTCCTGAACCTTATCTGTATATTCCCACATATATCGCTCCTGAGTGAAATAAAATGTATGAGAGGTAACACCTGTTGAAAATACTACTACCACGCCAAAAATCAACGTATAAAATCAACGTATATTATCCCGGCTCCAGCGAGGCCGCCGCAGGGGGCCAGGTGGTTGCAACAGCCCTCTTTCGCTCGTCGGCATGCCGGCCGGCTTAGATAACCCCAACCTCTTCGAGCATCTTCCGCGCGGTTCGAACAAGCCCCTTGGTGCCGTCGGCCGTCCGTGACTCCACATAGAACCTGACCTTCGGTTCCGTACCCGACGGCCGGATCATCAGC
>JBEPWT010000226.1:0-4583 GCA_041642275.1 Desulfopila sp.
GTCAAGTCCGGAGTCTGGCGGGAAAACGAAAACATCCCCCTGCTGCGCAGCGGCCTGCCGACCAGCTTCTCCCTGCCGGCCATCCAGCAGGCCGAGGCGGTGCTGCAGAGTTCGGTGGCAGAACTCTTCAAAGATCCTGCGCGAGTGGATCTGACGACACTCTCCCCTTTGACCATAGACGGCATCACGACGCTCGACTTCGACGATGCCCTGACCGTAGAGAAAAGGCCGGAGGGATACCTGGTGGGCATACATATCTCCGACGTCGCCAACTACGTCAAGCCGGGGGACGCCCTCTTCCAGGAAGCCATGAACCGGGGCACATCCATCTACTTTCCCGAAAGCCAGGTCCCCATGCTTCCCCGTCACCTTTCCCAGGGCATATGCAGCCTGATTCAGGGAGAGATCCGGGCGACCATGAGCTTTATGATACTGCTCTCCGAAGATACCGACATTCTCAGGGTGCGCATCCATCCCTCAATCACCAGGGTTGCCAGAAGGCTCACCTATGAAGAAGCGGACAACCTCATAGGCAGTGACCCGGAACTGTCGATCCTCAACGAGCTCAGCAGAAAGCTCAGGGCCAGGCGCATCGAGGCGGGGGCACTGCTGCTGCCTTTCCCCGATGTCAACATCCATATCGATTCTCACGGCAAGGTGCATATCTCTCTGGGGGCAACCGATACTCCCTCCCGCACCCTCATTGCCGAGATGATGATACTGGCAAACCAGGAAGCCGCCAGATATGTCTCCGACCGCATGGCGCCAGGTCTTTTCAGAACCCAGGAGCCGCCGAAGCAGTACCTGGTCCACGGCGAGGACAACGATCTGTTCATCAACACCCGGCAGCGCAAACAGCTGTCGCGGGGAGAGCTGTTGACGGTTGCCAAAAGACACAGCGGCCTGGGAGTCAACCAGTACACGACGGTAACCTCCCCCATCAGACGGCTGCTCGATCTGGTCATGCAGCACCAGCTTCACTCCCTGGTACGCCGCCAGGAACCCAGATTCACCGAAGAGATGTGCAAGGATTTCACCTCCATCATCAGCCGGACCCTGTCAAATGCCAACAGTGTCAAGCAGCAGCGCCACAGATACTGGCTGCTTGTCTACCTCAAGGACCGGGAAGGCCAGTTCCTCGATGCCCTGGTGATTGAATCAGGCCCAAAGAGAGTGATGCTGCTGCTCAAGGATATCCTCTTCGATTTCGATCTTCCCACACCAGGCGGCTCTAGACCGGAACCCGGTTCACTGGTCAAGGTCAAGATCATAAAAAGCGACCCCTTGGACAACCTGGTACGATTCGGCTGGAATTAGCCATGGCACGAGAAGCACAGAAGAGACATGATCAAGATTGACGGCGAAAAAATCAAAAAACTGCGGGAGGACCAGGGCCTGACCCAGCTGTACATGGCCGCTGCCATCGACGTCACCACCGATACCATCTCGCGCTGGGAAAACAAACGCTATCCCACCATCAAGGAGGAAAACGGCGCCAAGCTCGCCGAAACACTCGGCGTTCCGCTCGACGACATCCTTCTCACAGAAGATGCCCCTTCGCACGAAACCGGCGCGGACTTCGAAGAAGAGACCTCCGGGCAGCGGCCCCCGCTGCGGCGGACCCCGAGGCGGCGGTGGCTCCCTGTCGGCCTGGTGGTGCTCATAGTGGTCTCGCTTACTCTGCTCTGGGCCTATTATCAACGATCCGCCACGCCCCTTGACCTCGACGCCGTCAGAATCATGCCGCCGCATACCATTCCCGGCACGCCATTTCCCGTGGTTGTCGAAATCCGCCAAAACTCGTCGACGCCGATTTCGATCATCGTCAAAGAATTTCTTCCGGAGGACTGCGAGGTGCTGCAGCTGTCCCCTCCCGACGGCTCGGCAAAAGGCGCCGACCAGTTGAAATGGATTCACAAGCTGCAGGAAACCAGACGATTTTCCTATTTGGCCCGGATAGATGGCCCACCATCGACGGCAGCCACCTTTAGCGGCACGGTATCGACCGCCCGCAGTGAAGAATCAATCCAGGTGAGAGGCAAGGAGGAAATCACACTCGGCCGGCATCACTGGGCCGACCTTGACGCCGACGGCTCCATCAGCGACCAGGAGATCCTGGTCGTCTTCGACTACTACAGCGATATCGATGATTTTGCCATAAACATCGAATTCATCGAAAAAATGTGGCTCGGCTCTCGTTACAGCTGGGATGAGGAAAAAAACCTGATAACAATAACCCCATGAAAATCCGCCAACATCATACCAAAGAGAAACCTATGCGAAAACGAACATCGCCGGCATTGATGCCGGTCATCGCCGTTCTGATGGTGTTGCTGCTGCAGACGACGGCCAGGGCAGCCGCTCCGGCGGCAGCGGCCAGCTACCAGTCTATTTCCGGAAACAGCGTCGTTTTTGTGGTCGACGTCGGATCTCCGGCTCCGTCGAGTCTGATACTCCAGCATATGCATCCCACCCAGCGGAAAGTGATCAGCTCTTCGCCGCCGGCAGACAAGATATACAATGCCAGGGGGGTCTGCAAATGGCTGATCAAAAACAGCCGCAACGGCAGCTATACCTTCACCCTTACCTTCGATGCTCCTGTATCCGGCAAGGATATCAGCCTTATTCTCCGCTACAGGAACCCATCGACCAAAACCTTCAAGGAGATCACCGTCAAGCCATAACCGGAAACGGGCCAGGCTTCCGCGCGTAAAAGATATACGCCCATGGATCCACTCTTTATCCATACATGCCTCAATGATACCCTGCAGGGACTGCGCCAGGGGCTCAGCCATTTTTCCGGGCCGAGTACCGCCGCCGTGATCTACAGTCTTCCCGGACAATCCGACGTGCACATCTACGATCCCTACAGCCTGCTGCGGGATCACGAACTGAAGATAAAAAACTTCTACTTCGATAATCGCGGCCGCCAGATGCTGCAGGAGTACACAGGTAAATCAAGCTGCTACAGCTCCATATCGCCGGTAGCCGATTTCCAGATCGACGGCCTGCTCTCCTACGGCGGCAGCTCGGCCACCGTCCCCTACCAGATGTGGTTTACCGAACATCATCCCGACCTTATTTCAACCGGGCCCACCGAGAAATGGCTGGCGCATACCGTCCTCCGTCTCTCGCACGATATCGCCAACAGCGCCGATCTTTACACAGGCATATCAGGAAGTTTTTTGCGCGAATATGCAACCCACGCCATACATGATCACATCCAGGAAGAAACCCGGCAACTCACGGGAAAGGCCTCGACCCTCGACATCTCTCAGATACTCGATGCCATACTCGGTGTTCTGAAAACCCGTGAAGAGGGTGAGCGGCCCATGGGCCAACTGGTCTTCGTCCCTGCCGAAGAGATCGACGACGTCAGCTTCATTGCCAGATTTGTCGAGGCTGAACTGCCGCAGCTGCATCACTACAAACATGTGCGCAAACTGTTGCAGACCGTCGCCGGCACCACCCACAGCCTTGTCTCCGACGGTACCACCATCAGGGGCATCGCCAGCACGGGGACGCCTTCATATATGCTCAAGGCCCTCTATCGTGGTCGATACGGATATCTCAGCATCAACGAAGATCCCATCTGCAGTTTCGCCGACGGCCGCTACTCCTCTTCCTCGCTCCGGGCCAAACTCTTCGAAGTGGAAGAGGCACTGCTCGATTACGAACTCGACACCGAAATACGCAACAGCCTTTTTCATATCGTCACCACGCTGGTTCACAATGCCCAGTCCATGAAGCATGGCTGCACCTTCGTCCTTGACCTGAACCGCGAACCGGTCAGGATCTCAGGGCAGCTTCTGCTCAATCCCCTTGATCTCAACAACTCCGAGTGCCTGGAACTTGCCTGCGGATTCTCCCGGGTCGACGGCGCCCTCCATATCCGCCGTGATCAGCGTCTCCACAGCTTCGCCTGTCTTCTCGACGGCCACACCATCACCGGCGAAGACCGCGCCAGAGGGGCCAGATACAACTCGGCCCTGCGTTTCACCGCCGAAAATCCAGATACCATCGTCATCGTCGTCTCCAGAGACCGGCCCGTTTCGGTAATCCAGCGCGGAATAGTCCTCCACGACCAGTGCCAGTGGCGTTCCTTCACCAGCTGTTCGCTGCCGTCCGAGCCATTGCAGAAGTGGCTGGCATAGCTGGTTCTTGTCCATCCGGAGATAAATTACACGCTACCAGGTCAGGTAGCATAGATTACACGGTGCCGCTGCATACCGCACAATCTGGCTGTCTTTGCAGGGCGATTTTCCTAAACGACATGGTTGCCGCATCGCAACAGAGCAGGGTATCGAGCAGAAGATCACCGGTAGAGGTGAGATATTTCAGGGCCTCGGCAGCCTGGATGCTGCCGATTATGCCGGCGGCGGCGCCGATAACGCCTTCTAGAGAGGGATCGAGCCCTTCCGCCTGGGAAGGTTCGCCGAATATGCAGGCATAGCAGGCGCCTCGACCGGGAATCACGGTCATGGTCTGACCGCCGAATTCCCTGATGCCGGCATGGGAAAAGGGTTTGTTCTGAGAGATGCAGGCCTCGTTGATGAGATACTTCGAGGCAAAATTGTCGGTGG
>JBEPWT010000227.1:0-4552 GCA_041642275.1 Desulfopila sp.
GGGGCTTTCCATTTCGGACACCATTGTCCGCAATCATGGCGGCTGGCTCTACTTTCACTCGGAATACGGCAGGGGCACCACCGCCACCGTGCTGCTGCCGCGCTACAGTCCGGACGAGGTCATCGGGAGAATGATATGAAGGCAAAACGCAATCCGGCGGATCCCATCCTCATCGTCGACGACGACCAGGGCATCTTGCTCTCCATCGATACCACCCTGCAGCTTGCCGGCTTCAATAATGTCATAACCTGCCCGGACAGCAGGCAGGTTGGCAAAATCGTCGAGGAACGCCGGCCGGGCATCATTCTGCTTGATTTGAACATGCCCCATGTCGGCGGCGAGACAATCCTGGGCCGGCTGACCGAAAACCACCCGGACATACCGGTGATCATCATCACCGGCCGGATCGATACCGACACCGCCGTCGACTGCATGAAATCGGGGGCCTATGATTATATCGTCAAGCCGGTGGAGGAGAACAGACTGCTGGCCACGGTCGCCAGGGCGCAGCAATACGCCGAGCTTCATCAGGAAAATGTCGCTCTCAACGACAGGCTCCGGCAGGGCGAGCTCAAACATCCGCAAGCCTTTGCGCCAATGGTGACCACCTCGCCCAAGATGTTTTTGCTTTTCAACTATGCCGAATCCATCGCCCCGACGTCGCACCCGGTGCTGCTGCGCGGCGAGACGGGGACCGGCAAAGAGCTGATGGCCCAGGCCATTCACCAGGTCAGCGGAGTGGCCGGCGGATTCATCGCCACCAATGTCGCCGGTCTCGATGACAACGTTTTCGCCGATACCCTCTTTGGCCATGTCAAGGGGGCCTTCACCGGCGCCGATAGCGACCGGCCGGGGCTCATCGAACGGGCCGCCGGGGGCACGCTCTTTCTCGACGAGATAGGTGATTTGAGCCCCAGTTCGCAGATCAAGCTGCTGCGGCTGCTCCAGGAAAAGGAGTATATGCCGCTGGGAGTCGATACCAACAGAAAGAGCAGTGCCCGCATCATCGCCTCGACCCATGTCGACCTCTCGGATCTGCAGGAAAAAAAGCTCTTTCGCCAGGACCTCCACTACCGTCTGCGCACGCACCGGATCGTTCTGCCGCCCTTGCGCGAGCGCAAGGAGGATCTCTATCCGCTACTCGATCATTTCGCCGAGTCGGCGGCCGGCTCCCTGGGGCGGCGCCGGCCGAAAATCCCGGAGGAGCTGGTGACGCTGCTGGAAAACTATCATTTTCCCGGCAATATCCGCGAACTGCAGGCAATGGTCTTCGATGCCATTGCCCAGAGCGACAGTCCTGTGCTGCCGCTGAAGACCTTCCGCCGGCATATGGCCCAGGCACGGCAGTCCGAGAGCCGGCAGCCCGAGGGTACACACAGGGCCGGAATACCGATCCAGTTCGCCGAGCCCCTGCCAACCATCAAGGAAGCCACCAGATTGCTCATCGAAGAGGCGATGCTGCGTTCCGACAACAACCAGTCCACGGCCGCCGCCATGCTGGGCATCTCCCAGCAGGCGCTGAGCAAGCGGCTGCAGCAGTGGAAGAGCGGCAAATAGGTCTACAACTTTTCTTGTACGACAATTTTGGTTGTTTCTCTTCTATTTTTCAATAAATTCAAAGCAAAGCCGAGTTTTCTTCCCATTCCCACAATATTTGTTGTAGGTCAGGCTTTGCCGGGAATGGTGGATACTCTGTTGATATAACGCAGTATATGTATTTCATGAGCCTTGGTACAGGCTTTGCAAGTTCTTCGATAGAGATACTTGATCTGTTAGCAGCAGTTTATCACCATCACTATCGAAGGAGATTACCATGGCAGACACCAAAACCCCGATGGGCAATCCGGCAGTGGTCGGTCTGGCCGGATTTGGCCTCACCACCCTGATTCTTCAGTTTCACAACCTTGGACTGTGCGGGCTTGGCCCGGTCATAGCCTGCGGTATCATTTTCGGCGGCGCCGCCCAGATCGTCGCCGGCTTCCAGGAATTCAAAGTGGGCAATAACTTCGGCTACAGCGCCTTTGTCTCCTATGGCGCTTTCTGGATCGCCCTGTGCATCATCCTGCTGTTCAACAAGTTCGGAATCTATACCTCGAGCCCCACCGATATCGGCTACTTTCTCATTGTCTGGACTCTCTACACCATGATCATGTGGGTTGCAGCCATGAAGATCCACGGCGCCATGGCTTCGACCTTTACCCTTTTGCTGGCCGGTTTCATTCTGCTTGATCTCGCCCATTTCGGCTATCCGGCAATGACCAAGGTGGCGGCCTATGTTCTAATTCTCTGTGCTCTCAACGCCTGGTATATGATGGCCCATGTCATCTTCCTGCAGGTCTTCGGCCGCGACGTCCTGCCGGTCGGCAAGCCCTGGATCCAACCGAGACCGGTGGTCGAAGGGCAGGCCATCAAGGTACGGCAGTAAGGACCGCTCCGCTGCCCGGCCCCGGCTGTTTTGCAAGCAATACCACTGCCGCAATCCTCGCCCCCTGATGCGCCTGAATGGATAAAGGCGCATCAGGGGCTGGCAAATTCGCTCCGAGAATGCTATAGGAAAAGAAGAGGGGGATTCACAGAGAAACGCCACACAGAGAAATTGCCGTAAAACATGCCGCGTGCAAGAGGTGATCCGTGGAAAGAGGGGCATTGCTGTTCTACCTGGCTATCGGTTTTGGTCTTCTTTTCCTCCTCCCCCTTGCCGATACGCTTGACAAAAACCTGCACATCGTCGCCGCCGTCCTGGTGGCCGGCTACTGGGGCCTGCTGGGGCTCTTTTTTCTCATTCTGCTGTTCAAATCGTTTTTCGCCGAATACGTGCTCGGCACGCTGCTCTACAATATCTGGCTGTTCGTCTCTTTGATGTGTGTCGCCGTGGGAGTTCTGGCACTGCTGGACAGCGGCCTCGAAAATACCACATGGGCGATTTGGCTGGTGCTCTACGGCACCCTGGTCGGCATACTGAAACGGAATGAGCTCTGAGGCCTCTTGCTCTTCAGATTGGCAACGATACAAGCGCATTCTATCCCGGCAACCAGTTGAATACATCCTTCAGCCTGAAGTTTCCAGAAATTTGAGAAAGAACTCTCCAGCAGCAAAAGACGGCTGATTTTTTCCTCACCCCAAATACAGCACCCTCACACATCTTATCAGTTTACATCGAAGTTCCATGGTGTTATAACCTAACTCCATATAAAGCTTAGGGTCTCGCTACTAAGCTGCGGCCCAGTCCAACGACATTTTGTCCATCATCCCGATATGCATCTTTTGCAGGCAAATTACGATATTCGGACGATTCAAACAATGCTTGGCCATGCAGTTTTCAACCATCAAAAATGGCGGAGGCCGGACGTTTGATGATTCAGCATATTAATGATTGTGTCAGAAAAAGTGAATCGTTTGTTTTTGAAACAACACTCAGTGGTAAAGGATACTACAAGAAAATCAATAAATGGAAATTTCAAGGGTATGAAATCATAATATATTTTTTAAAACTTCCATCAGTCGAAGTTGCAATAGAGAGAGTGAAACTGAGAGTATCCAAAGGTGGTCATAACGTCCCGGAGCAAATCATCCGACGACGTTTTGAAAAAGGTTGGAAAAATTTCAACACGCTTTATAAACCATTGGCTGATTCTTGGACCATTTTTGATACATCAGGTGACATGCCAGTAATTATCGATGAATCGGAGTAGCATCATGAAAAAACACAATAAATATACTATTATTGGCTTCAAAGCCTTGCAGAGGGCAGTCGCAAAAGTTACCGAAGATGCAAGAAAAAACAACTATAAAATCCCTGTTTGGAGGAATGGTCGTATCGAATATAAGATTCCCGGAGTCAGCACCGAACAAGGCGGTTCTCGTGCCGAGATAAATCCGAAACCATGGGAGGTAAATAAATACGACTGAAATTGGTTGTTGTTACCCAGCGGGTGAGGACCATCTGGTCCAAGTCCCGCCTGCCCAAAGCTGAGCCGGCAGGGCAGTAGTGAAACCTGAGGGCAAACCCGGTAACGGGAGTCCGAAGCCAGGTGGATCAAGGAACAGTTACCCGACGATCTGGTTCATCCCAATAATTTCAAGTATCCAAATCAGCGCATGTTCGCTGTCGAGATTGATGAGTATGCTTGGCTTGTTCCTTACGTTGAAAATGAGGACGAAATCTTTCTGAAAAGCGTTATCCCCAGTCGAAAGGCTACTAAGCATTACTTGAGAGGACCATATGAAGAATAAAAAATTGAACCCCGAAGACCAGGAAATGCTGGAAGCATTTGAAGCAGGCAAATTTCAATCTGATCTGAAAGACGAGCGCCGAATTCAGCTTACTAAAATGGCAGAGGAAACAATTAAAAAAGATAAGCGCATCAACATCCGGATTTCAAGCCGGGACCTGGAAGCACTGCAACGTAGAGCAATAGAAGAAGGTTTACCTTATCAATCGCTCGTGTCCAGCGTGCTGCATAAATATGTTTCTGGCGGTCTTAAAGATATTACCGCCAACAAAGCATTGCAGCGGACAAACCGCTGAATGCGCCGTTCAACTTGCCGGAGA
>JBEPWT010000228.1:0-4526 GCA_041642275.1 Desulfopila sp.
CCTTCCAGCAGAAGCCGATGGCATTATATTTGCAAATACTAAACTGCAATAAATGATAGCCGAATGAATATTCGTTCCATAAGCGGACTGCTCCGCTCATCACGTATTTATCCTGCCACAGGAGATGCTCCTTATGCGACATCCCATTCATACCACCAGGATTCCTGAAATCGACGATCAGCATCGAACCATCGACAATCTGATCGAACTGTACAGCAAGGCTTCCAACCGGGCAGACGAGCAGCAACATTTGACCGCATTGTTTCAGGCCGCCCAGACTCACTTCCAGTTCCTCGAGCATTTTTTCGACGTAAAATTTCCACTCGAATTCAAGCAGAGGCAGAATGAACTGCTCGACTTGCTGAGTCTGAGAATTCAGCAGAGAATCAAAGGGGAAATCGACCAGAAGGTCTTAGCCGCCCAGCTGCGCCGGATGTTCCTTCTCAACATCTCCGCCCACGAGAATAAGCTGCACCCACCGGCATAATTGGATGAATGAAAACGATGTGGCACTCACTTTATTCAACCAGGGTTAAAGAGTTCGATCATGACCACCAACAGATCGATGCCATGCTCGGCGACGTCTCCAGTGCCAGCACGGCGGCGGAGGAACACCGCCATCTGATGCAGCTCTATTGCGCGATCATAAGTCATATCCGCTTCAAGAATGAATTTCTTGGGTCTAAGCTATCCCGCGGGCAGAAGGAGCATGATGGCAATTTTCTTCGTTCCGTCAGGGAGAACATCAGGCAAAGAGATCGCGGCCAAATTACCAGAAAAGAGCTGATCACCCGGCTGCGACACCTGCTCATGGCTCATGCCGCCCATCACAAGCAACAGGATGGATCTCCTGCAGCCTGAGATCGGACAAAGACTCTTTCAACTCCGGGCGTTCCAACTCACCAGGGCAGTTCTTCCCCATTGCTGTGCCAGAAGGAACCTGAGTTTTCAAGATTGAGGGCCTCGATCCTCTCGGCCAGCCCGGCGACAGATTCTTCCGGTGTAATCACGCCGCTAAAATTGACCATGCGGGTTTTAACAAAGCCTGGATGCAGTTGAGCTACAGCAATGCCGCGCTCTTTCAGATCGATTGCCAGGCAACGTCCAAGAGCATTGCAGGCGGCCTTGGAGGCACGATAGCCATAGCGGCCGCCTGAGTCATTATCGCCGATCGACCCCATGCGACTGGAGATATTGGCGATTTTACTCCCCGCCGGCAGGTTGGGCAGCAAGGCTTCACTGATCCGCAAGGGCGCGAACGCGTTGATCTCCATCTGCAGGCGAAGCGAATCGAAGTCAATCGAGCCGAGGGTCTCGTCCTGCATGTGGCCGGCGTTGTTGATCAGCAGATCGATGGTTTGTCCTTCCAGGGCCGCCACGAGCCGCTCGATATCTTCTTTGCTGGTGACATCGGTTCCGTCGATAACCTGCGTTGCGATCTCGTCAAGTTCGGTTGATGTTTCGCGGCAGACTCCAGTTACCCGCCAGTCTTCAGCATGATAGTGGCGTGCCAGTTCAAGGCCAATTCCACGATTGGCGCCGGTAATCACGGCATGTCTCATTGCGGCTTCCTCCTCCATGGACGTTTTTTTTGTGGTTACAGTTGGCTTCAATTGCCCAGTCTTCAGGCAGCATGATACCCATGGTCTCATATTTCAGACGTTTTTCAAGGCCTTATCCCCCGGATCCGGTGCTCTGAATGACCGCATTCTTATCAAAGTATCGCCTGTTGAATAATCCGCACCTGCTTCAGAAAAGCAAGACCGATTGGTTAACTGATTCCTGCGCACCCCTGTTTTTGGTAAAAAAAAGCCCCGCAGCCAGGAGGAGACTGCAGGGCGACATGTTTTAGTCTTGCGTAGGAGGAAGAACATGAAGAGTATGCTCTGTGATTCAAAGATCACCTTTTTCGTTAGACATGTCAAGCAGAAAAATGTCGCTTTATGGCTGCGTGCAGCAGATCCATCTTGAAGGGCTTGATCAAAACGTCATCCATGCCCGCATCAAGGCAGGACCCTGCAATCTCCTTCTGGGCATGGGCAGTAAAGCCGATGATGCAGCCCCGCCTTCCCTGCCCGGCCTCCTCCTGCCTGATCAGACGGGTCGCTGCCAGACCATCCATCTCGGGCATCTGCAAATCCATCAGGATGATGTCGAATTTATCCCTTCGCCATTTTTCAACAGCTTCCTTACCTGTCTCGGCGGTCTCAGTATGCCAACCCTTTCTCGCAAATTCCAAAATCACCAGATTGCGTATCATGGCATCATCTTCGGCCACCAGAATACAGCCGGTGGTAAGTTCTCCGGCAATAGCCTCCGGCTCAGCATGGGTCAAGGCAATCGGTGTCGTTTCAGTTTTCAGAGGTATGGAGAACTTGAAGATGCTCCCCTCCCCCGTTCGACTCTGAACCGTGAGATGCCCCCCCATCAGCTCCACCAGGCTCCTCGAGATGGCCAGCCCCAACCCAGTGCCGCCATACTTGCGCTGAAAGGACATGTCTCCCTGGCTGAAGCTTTCAAAGAGCAGATCCTGCTGTTCTTCGGCGATGCCGATACCGGTATCGGCTACGCTGAATTCCACCCGATCGCCCGGCCTTCCTACGGAGACGCAGATCTCGCCGACCGGAGTGAACTTAATGGCGTTGCTGACCAGATTGATGAGAACTTGTCTCAATCGGGCGGAATCTCCGACGATAATCGCGGGGACATCCGCTGAAACAGTCGTTGTGAGCCGAAGAGATTTCTCCCGGAACGGCAGGGAAAACATCTCCAGCATATCGTCAAGCCACGCCCGCAAGGCAAAGGGATCCTGGTGGATTTCCAGCCGCCCCTCCTCAATCCGGGAGAAATCGAGAATATCTTCGATGAGGTCACGCAGAGCTTTGGCGGACTTCTCGGCCATCTCCAGCAGGGTGCGGTGGTCAGGGTTCTGGTCGATTTGCTGCAGGTGTTCAAGGGCACCCAGGAAAACTGTCATGGGGGTTCGGATTTCATGGCTCATATTGGCCAGGAACTGGCTCTTGGCATGAGTCGCAGACTCGGCGGCTTTCTTGGCGGCGGCCAGATCGAATTCGGTCTGCTTTTGCTTGGTTGTCTCAAACAACGAAAGCACCAGACCGACAACCTGATCGGCTGAGTCTTTGACCGGGGTGAGCGTCCAGTCCCAGTAGGTCACACCTCGCTCAGGCTCGTTGGGGAACTCGAAAGGCCTATCACGGTAATGCACAGGCTTGCCGGTATCGCGCACAAAAGCGAAGATCGTCTCATTCTCAGGATTCGGGAATATGTCAAAATGGTTCTTGCCGACCATTTCGTCAGGCTGAAAGCCACATGTCCGGGCATAGAGATCATTGACGCGCACGAAATTGAAATCGCAGTCGAGGTATACCAGGTGGGAATTCCCGGCCCCGTTCATGACGGCCTGTAGAATGTCCCGCTCACGTTCCGAATTATCTTTGGCCTGGGCGAGCGCGATCTCGGCATCTTTCCGAGAAGAGATATCATGGATGATTGCGACCGACCGGGCTGGTTGACCGGTAGCTTCCCGCACCAGATTGACCGAGACCAGGCACCAGACGGAATGACCGGCCTTGTGCAAAAGGCGTTTTTCAACCGAATAGAAGGGGATTTCGCCACGCACCAGCCGAGTGAAGCCGGCCCAGTCTTGCTCCCGGTCTGCCGGATCGGTTAACTCGGAAAAGGTCTTGTCGGCCAGATCCTCAGGGGTGTAACCGAGCCTCTCCGTGTACGTCCTGTTAACTCTCAATATGCGGCCCGTTGCCGGGTCAGCCATGGCCATCGCCACGCTGGATGATTCGAACAAGGCCCGGAAATGATCTTCACTGGTACGGAGGGCGACTTCAGCTTGTTTGTGTCTGAGTGCTTGAACCATGGCGACTGACAAGGCATTCAGGGTGAATAACTCATGATTGCGATACCCGCCGGGACGATTGCCCAGGCCCACCAGGCCGATGACTTCATCGTCACAAATCAGGGGAGCAGCAAGCAGTGCTGAGAGCGGAGGGTGGCCCTGCGGCAGGCCGATGCTGTCCGGATGAGCCGCCGGTTTGTTGCTGAACAGGCCCTTGCCTTCTCGCAGCACCCGACCATAGATACCATCCACCGAAAGGCCCGATGAAACCATCTGGTGACACCTCTGATCATCCATTTGGCGGGTATCCGAACCGAGATTACTGATGGCTAGATCAGACAACTGCCCCTCTGAACCGAGGAGGGCCACGAAACCAAACCGGCTCTGGGTCAACTTTTCGGCGACCTGCAGGCAGATCTTACCAAGTTCTGACTCTGTTTCGCAAACCAGGGCTTTTTGAAATATCTGATTGACACCCTCGAGAATGTCACGCGAGAGCCTGGCAAAACCTTTATCCGGAGTAGAACAAGCAGACTCCATAGATGCTCCAGCGATTGGTCAACGCCGCCATTGTTGGCAGGGACACGTTCAAACCGTTATGCGGCATGATCTGTTGTGGGAACAAGGACCCAATCTGGCAACTTTAACATTTTTT
>JBEPWT010000229.1:0-4525 GCA_041642275.1 Desulfopila sp.
GGAGATGCTTTCCCTTCATGTCCATCCCCTGCGCTACGCTCTGGCGCAGCTGGTTCTCACCGTTCCCATCATGTGGCTGGGAAGAAGTTTCTACCTCATCGGTTTTCCCTCCCTGCTGCGCCGGCAGCCGAATATGGACAGCCTCATTGCCATGGGCACCGGGGCGGCATTTATCTATTCGCTGTGGAACGTGGTCGAGATCGCCATGGGCATCGAGCCCATGGCCCGGGCCATGGATCTCTATTTCGAGTCGGTGGGTGTTTTGATAGCACTGGTCTCTTTAGGCAAATATATGGAGAACCGCTCCAAGTATCACACCTCCGATGCCATCCGTCAGATGATGAACCTGACGCCGAAAAAGGCCATTCTGCTCGATGGCGACGAGCAGGTGGAAATAGAGGCGGCCGATATCAATAGGGGCGATGTGCTGCTGGTCAGGCCCGGCGGCTCCATTCCCACCGACGGCAGTGTGGTAAAAGGGGAGACCTCGGTGGACGAGTCGCTGATGACCGGCGAGTCGATGCCGGTGACAAAGACAGCCGGCGACCGGGTTTATGGCGGTACCGTCAATACCAGCAATACCATCCGCATGCGGGCCGAACAGACCGGCGAGGACACCATGCTGGCCTCGATCATCCGCATGGTCCGCGAGGCCCAGGGCTCGAAAGCGCCCATCGCCCGGATCGCCGACCGCGTCAGCTATTATTTCGTACCGGCGGTTATGGTTGTGGCGGTAGCAACGGGGCTGGCCTGGTATTATCTCGGCGGTGCCGATTTCTCCATGGCTCTGCGCTTTTTCATCTCTGTCCTGGTCATTGCCTGCCCCTGCGCCATGGGGCTGGCCACACCCATATCCATCATGGTGGGCACCGGCAGGGCGGCGCAGCTGGGCCTGCTGGTCAGAAGCGGCGCCACCCTGGAGAAGATGGAAAAGGTCGATGCGGTGATCTTCGATAAAACCGGCACCATCACCAGCGGCAAGCCTGAAGTTGTCGATTTTCTCGCGGGTACGGGGGAGTCTGAAGAGGAGCTGCTGCAATACGCCGGCTCTGCCGAGCAGTCCTCGGAGCATCCCCTGGCCGAGGCGATCGTCGACTATGTCAAAGAAAAGAAGATACCCCTGCTGCAGCCCGAAGAGTTTACCCCCCACCAGGGCAAGGGCATCAGAGCGACGGTGGAAGGCGTCGACATTGAGATTGGCAACAGGGACTTTTGCGAGAAACTCGGTATTTCCACCGCTGAGTTCGAGCAGGAGGCGGCAAGGCTTTCAAGCGAAGCGAAAACGGTGTTGTTCATGGCGGTAGGCGGCAGGTGCCGCGCCATCTTCGCCGTTGCCGATACCATAAAACCCGAGGTTGCCGAAGTCGTCTCCAGGCTTACGGAAGAAGGTATGGAGGTGGCCATGCTCACCGGCGATAATCGCAAAACAGCCGAAGCGATCGCCGCCAAGGCCTCCATTACCCGGATATTCGCCGAAGTTCTGCCGGATAAGAAAGCGGAAACGGTCAAAGAGTACCAGAGCTCGGGCAAAATTGTCGCCATGGTCGGCGACGGCATCAACGACGCTCCGGCATTGGCCCAGGCCGATGTCGGCATGGCCATGGGCACGGGCATCGATATCGCCATCGAATCAGGCGACGTGGTGATAATGAAGGGCAACCTCGACGGCGTGCTGCTGGCGCTGCACCTGTCGCGGGCGGTCATGAAGAATATTCGCCAGAATCTTTTCTGGGCCTTTGGCTATAATGTGCTGGGCATCCCCGTCGCCGCCGGTCTGCTGTACGTATTCGGAGGACCCGCCCTCAGCCCGATGATCGCCGGCGCCGCCATGGCCTTGAGTTCCGTGTCCGTCGTCACCAACGCCCTGCGCCTGCGCTTTTTCGGCCGGGAAAAATCGCTAAGAGTTTGAGGAGGTTTTCCTCCCTCGGTCCCTTCCCTTTTTTCCTTGACTTTTACCCTGCCAGTTAGCTATATATTGCATGCTAAATGAATGGGTATTCATAAACGGCCGAGCACGATGCTGCTGCGGCATTAACACTGACAATATTTATTAGAAGAGGAATCCTATGTCAAAATTAGTTGCACCTCATGGTGGAAAAGGTTTGGTATGTGCCCTGCTCGAAGGCTCCGAGCGTCAAGCGGAACTGGAAAAAGCCAAAGGTCTGAAGCAGGTTGAAATTTCCGCCCGTGCCAAGGGCGATGTCATCATGATGGGAATCGGCGGTTTTTCCCCTCTCGATGGTTTCATGACTCAGGCCGACTGGAAAGGCGTATGCGAGAATATGCAGATGGCCGACGGCACCTTCTGGCCGGTACCCATCACTCTCGACGTCTCCGCTGACGACGCCAAAGATATTTCCGAGGGCGACGAGATTGCTCTGGTACGCAACGGTGAGACCTATGCCACCATGAAGGTCACCGAGAAGTACGAAATGACCGAGGAAAACAAGAGATGGGAATGTGAGAAAGTCTTCAAGGGCCAGGGCGAAGAGTCCGAAGGCGACAATTTCTGGAAACTCGCCCCCGAAGAGCATCCCGGCGTAATCATGGTTTTCGCCCAGCGAGAGTTCAACCTCGCCGGTCCGGTCAAGGTTCTTTCCGAAGGCGAGTACCCCAAAGAGTATCCGGGCGTATACCTCAGGCCGGCCGAGACCCGTGCCATGTTCGATGAGCGCGGCTGGGCCAACGTTGCCGCTCTGCAGCTGCGAAACCCGATGCACCGCTCTCACGAGTATCTGGCCAAGATCGCTGTTGAGGTATGCGACGGTGTTCTCATCCACTCCCTCATCGGTAACCTCAAGCCCGGCGACATTCCGGCACCCGTGCGCATCAGGGCCATCGACATCCTCATCGAGAACTACTTCGTCAAGGAGAATGTCATCTCCGCAGGCTACCCCCTGGACATGCGTTATGCCGGCCCGCGTGAAGGCCTGCTCCACGCCACCTTCCGCCAGAACTACGGCGTCAACAACATGCTCATCGGCCGCGACCATGCCGGCGTCGGCGACTTCTACGGCCTTTTCGAGGCCCAGGAGATCTTCGACCGCCTCCCCGAGACCGGTGACGAGGGCAAGGATCTGCAGTGCAAGCCGATGAAGATCGACTGGACCTTCTACTGCCATAAGTGCGACGGCATGGCCTCTCTGAAGACCTGCAACCATGGCAAGGATGACCGGGTAATCCTCTCCGGCACCAAGCTTCGCAAGGCGCTCTCCGAGGGTGCCGACGTTGTCGATCATTTCGGCCGCGACGAGGTTCTCCATGAACTGAGAAAATACTACGAGGGTCTGACCGAGAAGATCGAAGTGAAGATGCAGGGTGCAGCCTCCGGCGACACCATGAAATAAGATTTGCTTCAGTATTCACAGTAGTCTCTTGAGGAGATACCGCTTCCGTGGCGGTATCTCCTTTTTTCGTTGAAACAGCTACCGCCGGAGCCGGCGGTTCCCTGCAAACTTCGCTTCAAAAGGAATACCCATGGTGGAACTTCTCGTCGGTCTGCACGACCGCTCCTATCCCATCCTCATCGACCACGGCTGTCTCGATACCATCGGAGAGGACCTGGCCCGTCGAAGGATTGCCAACCGCTACTGCATCATCGCCGACAGCACCGTCGCCGGTCTCTACGGCAAGACTCTGCTGGCCGGGCTTGCAAGCAAGGGCATTGAAGCCGAGCTTCTTACTTTTACCGCCGGCGAGGCCAGCAAGAACCTGACAACATACGGCGAATTGCAGAGCGGTCTGGCCCGCCTGGGCTTCGACCGCAAAGACGGCATTATCGCTCTTGGCGGCGGCGTCACCGGCGATCTCGCAGGATTTGTAGCCTCGAGCTATATGCGGGGCATAGACTTTGTCCAGATCCCCACAACCCTGCTTTCTCAGGTGGACAGCTCGGTGGGCGGCAAGACAGGGGTTGATATTGCCGAGGGCAAGAACCTTGTCGGCGCCTTTTATCAGCCCAAAGCCGTCTATATAGATCCCCAGGTGCTGGCGACGCTTCCCCGGGAGGAATATGTCGGCGGCATGGCCGAGGTCATAAAGTACGGCATCATCCGCGACCGGCAATTCTTTGACTACCTGACCACACACCGCCAGGAAATCCTCGGAAGGCAAGCCGAGGCGGTCGAAAAGATTATCTCCACCTCATGCCGCATCAAGGCGGAGGTGGTGGCGGCGGATGAGCAGGAATCGAACCTGCGCCGCATACTCAATTACGGACACACCATCGGTCATGCGGTGGAGGCGGTTTCCAATTTCTCCATCATCCACGGCCGGGCCGTGGCCATAGGCATGGTGGCGGCGGCGCGGATTGCCCGGTGCCGTGATATGCTCTCTGATGCCGAGGTGGAGTTGATTGCGGCAACTCTCTCGGACTACGGGCTGCCGACGGAAATACCGGCGGATATGGACCGGGAGAAGATCAAATACTACATCCTCAGGGACAAGAAAATTGTCTCCGGCAAGGTGGCCTATGTTCTGCCGGTGCGCATTGGCGAGGTAGTGGTCACCGATGCCGTCGATGAAA
>JBEPWT010000230.1:0-4492 GCA_041642275.1 Desulfopila sp.
CTCCAGGGAAAAATCCACCGCCGTGGCGGCGCCTCTGCTGGTAATGCAGTTGCCATCGACGACCACCTTGGCCGTCGACTCGGCGGCATTGCTGAGATCGGCGACAAAGAGCGGATGCCCGGTCGCCGTTTTCCCCTGCAGGAGCCCATGATATTCGAGAACGACGGCGGGGGAAGCGCAGATCGCTCCGTAAAACTTGCCGGCGGCCTGCTGCTTCTTGAGTATGGCGACAAGCGCCTCGGAATTGCGCAGATTCTCGGCGCCCGGAATCCCCCCCGGCACCGCCACCAGATCGTAGTCGACGTCGAGGCACTCCGTTATAAGCTTGTCGGCGACAATCTTGACGCCGTGGGAGGAGGTGATGATCAGCTCTCCCACCGAGGCCAGATCGACATCGGCCTCCGCCCTTCTGAAAACATCGACAATGCTCAGGGCCTCTATCATCTCTATGCCATCCGCCAAGGGAACGAGTATTTTTTTGGTCATCTGCCCCTCCCGAGCATTCGGCGGCCAGCCGCCGAAAACGTTCATACTGTCATCTGCGATTGCAACCGCAGCCCCGGACCATCCCATCTTCACGAACGGTCTGCTTTACTGCAGTAACTGTAACGCATCCTCCTGCAAATCTGCACACTTTTTTCATTGTTGGCAAGGGTTCGGCCCAAACTTCAGAAAATCACATCCGGCCGTATCCCGGGAGGTGCCGACTGGTGCCGCTATTTGCTGAAAAATCACCTTTTCAGATACTACGCCTAGTATATCGAGCTTTTTCCCGAGCCCATCCCTGCGACTTTGTTGACTTTTTATGAATTTATCAGTGCAAGGAAATACCTGTTTTAACGTTATTTCATGTTATTAACATAAACTCGCTATAAATACCGCTGGATGAGGACCTGGATTAGTCGGCCGTACTATGGTTTAATAAAGAGCGGTGCAGCCCGACATCTTTTGCCGGGGGTACCCTGAAGACAAAAATATATTATCGCCGGGGCACCGGCCGCTGTCGGCCGCCTCCACTAAAATTTTCTGCCCGAGAATGGTAACGCACTCCGTCATGAACAGCCTGCCCGCCAAAGAAACCTTTCGCTTCAAGTCCTTCCATGAGCTGATGACCCTGAGAATAGCGGAAATTCTCTTGGTTTCGAGTACATATGACGCGTATATCATGCAGGAGGACGGCCCCCTGGCGGAAAGGATCATCCATGAGTACCGGGGGCTCAACCTCAGCCGACCGCCGCGACTGAGCTGGATTTCCAACGGCTCGCAGGCGCTGGAGGCGATAGAGAAAGGCAACTACGACCTGGTCATCGTCATGCCCCATATCGGCGATATGGACTCCTATGATCTCTGCGCCCGCATAAAAGAGCTCAACCCCGATCTGCCTATTTATTACTTTGCCTACGATGCCGGCCGAATCCTCGAGGACCGGAATTATCTGGACCGTTCGGTCATCGACCGCACCCTGCTCTGGTCGGGCAACACCGATCTGCTTCTGGCCATCGTCAAAAACGAAGAAGATCGGATGAATGTCGGACTTGACACGAAACTGGCCGATATTCGCGTCATTATTTTCGTCGAGGATTCGCCCTATTACCTCTCCTCCCTGCTGCCGGTTCTCTATCGCGAACTGGTGCTGCAGACCCAGGCGGTCATGGACGACTCGCTCAACGAGAAAGACCGCCTGCTGCGCATGCGGACCCGGCCGAAGATCCTGGTGGCGGAAAACTACGAACAGGCCTGGGACCTCTACCAGCGCTTCAAGAACTATCTCTTCTGCGTCATATCCGATGTCAGATTCGCCAAAGATGGACAGGAGGATCCCCAGGCGGGCATCACCCTGCTCACCAGGATAAGTGAGGAACAGCCTGACCTGCCCCTGCTCGCTCTCAGTTCGGAACACCACAACAGGGAAAAGGCCCTGAACATTCCGGCCCTGTTCTTCGACAAAAGCTCACCGCGGCTGCACAACAACCTCGACAATTTCTTCAAGCACTCCCTAGGGTTCGGAGATTTCCTCTTTCGTTTCGAAAACGGCGACATCATCGACCGTGCCAGCAACCTGCGCTCCATGGCCAAGGTGCTCAAGACCCTTCCCGGTGAATCGCTGCGCTATCACGGCAGAAGAAACGATTTCTCCCGTTGGCTGATGGCCAGATTCGAAATGGAACTTGCCCAGCGTATCCGCGAAGTCAGGGTCGATGATTTCGACGACATAGAAGATGCCAGGCACTACCTGACAACTATTCTCAAAAACAAGCTCAGAAAACGGCAGCAGGGGCTGGTCTCCGATTTCGTCCATAACGAATACGACCCCGACAGCGATTTCGTCAAGATCGGCAAGGGATCTCTGGGCGGTAAAGCCCGAGGACTGGCCTTCATCTCCAACCTGCTCAGACGCGAGACCAACTTTACCACAAGTTTTGCCGGCGTCGATATCTCGCTGCCCAAGACCATGGTCATCACCACTGAAGGGTTCGACAGCTTCGCCCAACTCAACACCATCTACGATACCTTCGCCGATATAGAAGACGATACCCGCATAAAAGAAGCCTTTCTGGCCACCGATTTTCCTGAAGAGCTCAAAGAGGACCTGCTGCTGTTCCTTGAGCATACCAGTTACCCTCTGGCCATCCGCTCGTCGGCCATCCTCGAGGATGCCCACTATCGTGCCAGTGCCGGAGCTTACAATACCTACATGCTGCCCAACAACGCTGCCGATATCGAGCACAGACTCGAACAGCTGATCAGGGCCGTAAAGCTGATCTATTCCTCGCTTTTTCAGGAAACGCCCCGCATTCTCGCCAAAAATTCGGTCTACCGTCAGGAAGAAGATAAAATGGCCGTGATCATCCAGCAGCTCGTCGGCTGCCGCCAGGATCACTACTACTATCCGGCCATCTCCGGTGTGGCCCAGTCCTACAACTTTTACCCCGTCTCCCGCATGCAGCCGGCGGAAGGGGTGGCGCATATCGCCCTGGGCCTGGGGAAAATCGTCGTCGACGACGGCACTTCGCTGCGTTTCAGTCCCAAATATCCGCAGCTGCTGCCGCAGTTTTCCAACCTCGACGACATTCTCAGAAACGCCCAGCGTTTTTTCTATGCCCTGGATCTGCGTACCGAAGAAGGCTCCCTGCTGGAAAAGACCATCGAGAAAATCGCCATCGACGAGGCCGCCCATCACTACAGCGTACGCAAGCTCGCCTCCAGCTTTATCCCCGAAGACCAGAGGATACGCGACTTCTACACAGGGGACGGATATCCGGTCATCACCTTCGCCTCGGTCCTCAAATATAATGAATTCCCTCTGGGAGAGATACTCGGGCGCCTGCTGCGCATAGGAGAAGAGGGCATGGGCTGTCCCGTGGAAATAGAATTTGCCGTCAATCTCGAGCAAGACAGAAAACCGCACTTCTACCTTCTGCAGATCCGCCCCATGGCCGTAGCCCAGAGCAGGGTCGACGTCAGAATCAGCGAAGAGGAGAAAAAGCGGGCATGGTGCTATTCCAATAAAGCCATGGGCCAGAGCCAGGAGACTTCCATACGCTCAGTGGTCTACATCAGGCCGGAACATTTCGATACGGCCAAAACCCGCGAAATAGCCGCCGAAATCCAAAAAATAAACAGCATGCTCAAGCAAGAGAAAAAAAAGTATCTGCTCATAGGTCCCGGCAGATGGGGCACCTCGGACCGGTGGCTGGGCATTCCCATCCAGTGGAGCGGTATTACCGAGGCCCAGACCATCATCGAAACAACATCGGAGAAGCTTCACGCCGATCCCTCCCAGGGCAGCCACTTCTTCCACAATCTCACGACTCTGGGAATCAACTATCTGGGGGTGCCCCCCAAGGGCGGCAGTTCCATTGATCTTCAATGGCTGGATGGACAGGCGGCCAGGCGGGAGACCCACTATCTGCGGTATGTGGAACTGGAAATACCGACGATACTGAAAATCGACGGCAAGACCTCGCAGGCGGTGCTACTGGCCGGCGGCGGCAACAGCGCCGGTTCCTGAAGAGTCCCGAGTGCAGAGCTTTTTTTCAGCCTGCCGGGGGCGGACCGGGGTCTTCCAGCCCGAGGAGCTCGAGCACCCTTTCGGCGGCGGAGACGATACTGGCTGCCACTTCGGGACTGAGCCCTTCTCCAAGTGTATCGAAACACTTCCCCTCCACCCCGACGAGATAGACCGCGGCCGGCGTCTGCCGCGGATAGAGCCGCCGGCTGACCTCGACGGCCTCCCGAATGCCGATACCGTGGCAGGAAACATGCGAGACGCTGGCCGGCAGCTGGTCCCAGGGAAGCACATGAACGGTGCCGGCATCGGCTCCCAGCTGGAGGGCGTCGACGACGATGAGAAGATCTTCTCCGGCAAATTCACCGAGCATGGCCATACCGCCCAGTCCCAGGAGCCGGAGCCGAACCGTTGACGGCAGTCGTCGGCTGGAGAGTTTTTCATACACAGCCGGGCCGACGCCGTCATCGGCGACAAGATCGT
>JBEPWT010000231.1:0-4439 GCA_041642275.1 Desulfopila sp.
GAAGTATGGAGTACATTTCCAAGGGCTGAGGCAGAGCAGCTGTTCGTGTCGCGCTCAGCTCAGGCAGCCAGGTCAAGAGACATCCGGGACAGGCGGTAATGAAACAAAAAACAGCTATAGAAGTAGAACTTCAAGATCTTTCGTGTCTTTACAGCATAACAAGGGAGCTAGCCTCCTCCGGGGATATTTCCGAGTGTCTGGAAAAAACCATGGAGATTCTTTCTTCGGCCAAGGATATGGAAAACGGCACCGTCACCATCGTCAATCCGGTGACGGGTAAACTCGAAATAGAGGTGGCATACGGTATTACGGCCGAAGGACGTAAAAGAGGGAAATACCAGATAGGGGAGGGCATAACCGGCAGGGTCGTGGCCACTGGTGAACCCATCATTGTCCCCCACATAGCCGAAGAACCGCTGTTTCTCAATCGCACTCGCTCCCGGGGCGATATAAAAAATCAGAATCGTTCCTTTCTCTGCGTTCCCGTCAAAGACGGGAAACAGGTTATAGGCGCTCTCTCGGTTGACCGGGTCTATGCGTCGGGCCTTGATGACCAGGCCCATAAGGATCTGCAGTTTCTAACGGTCTTAAGCGGCTTAATAGCCCAGACGACGAGACGCATCCAGATTGTCAACCGGGAAAAAGAAAAACTCCGCATAGAGAACCTTAAACTGAAAAGAGAGCTTTCTGAAAAAAATAAAATTGATGAAATAATAGGCAATTCCAGCAGGATGCAGGATGTTTACGAAATGGTCCACAGGGTTGTCGATTCCAACGCCACCGTCCTGCTCCGCGGCGAGTCCGGTACTGGTAAAACACTTGTGGCCAAAGCCCTTCACTACAACAGCAAACGTCGGGAAAAACCTTTTGTCGTCGTCAATTGCTCGGCCTTACCCGAAACCCTGCTGGAAAGCGAACTTTTCGGCCACGAGAAAGGCGCCTTCACCGGAGCGACAGAACGCAAAACAGGTCGATTCGAACAGGCTGAGGGAGGGACGCTCTTTTTGGATGAAATTGGCGAAATCAGCCACTCCGTCCAGGTTAAACTCCTCAACGTCGTCCAGGAAAGGTCTTTCCAAAGGCTCGGGTCCTCCCAGTCGATCACCTGTGACGTCCGCCTGGTGGCCGCGACTAACCGCGATCTTGAAAAAGCGGTGGCTGCCAAAAATTTTCGCGAAGACCTCTACTACAGGCTCAACGTCTTTCCCGTCTATATGCCGCCTCTACGGGAACGGAGGACAGATATTCTTCTTCTCTCTGAATTTTTCCTTGAAAAATACTCTCGAGAAAACAACAAGAACATCAGGAGAATATCCACCTCGGCCATCGATATGCTTATCCAGTATCATTGGCCGGGGAATGTTCGGGAACTGCAGAACTGTATAGAACGGGCCGTACTCATCTGCGATGACGACTCCATAAAGGGCATTCATCTGCCGCCGACGCTGCAGATTTCCGATGAGAATTCATCCGATAAACCGCTTTCCCTGACATCGGCCGTGGAAAGATTCGAAAAAGATCTTATAATAGATGGACTGAAGAAAAATAACGGCAACCAGACCAAGACAGCCAAGTATCTCGATACCAGTCTGCGCATAATCAACTACAAAATTCATCAGTACAATATCGATCCCAGGAAATACAAGGTATAGATGCAACTTCTCCTCCATGCCTGTTGCGGTCCATGTCTCATCTACCCGCTGGATGTTCTGCGCAACGACAGCTCGTTGGACATAACCCCGTATTTTTTTAACCCCAATATTCATCCCTACAGGGAGTTCAAACGCCGACTCGAAACACTTGAGCAATTCTGCGCAGATGCCGGGGTCGGCTTGATTGCCGACAAAGAGTATGGTCTTCGGGAATTTATGCGGCAGGTGGTCTTCAACGAGGAAAAACGCTGCACTATCTGCTACACTCTGCGACTGCGTCATGTCACTGCCTACGCCAAGGCAAATGGTTTTTCCGCTTTCTCGACCACCCTCCTCTACAGCCGATATCAATTCCATGAGACCATCAAAAACCTCTGCTATAGCTTGGCAGAAGAATATGACATTTCCTTTGTCTATCGCGATTTCAGAACAGGTTGGCAGCAGGGAATCGACATGTCTATTGACAAAGGCCTATATCGACAGCCCTATTGCGGTTGCGTCTATAGTGAACAGGAAAGATATGACAACCGTTTGAAAAAACGGCTCCGAAAAATGAAAACCACCACCAGCCGACGGTAACTCCCATGGTAAACATCTTGGTTCTGGCAACAACAAACACCAACAAGGTCAAAGAGTTTCAAAAATTACTTAATGATTTCAAAGTAGAAATCCGTTCCCTTGCCGATTTCGGCCCCCTTCCCCCGGTCATCGAAGATGGCGACACCTTCGATGAGAACGCCTATAAAAAGGCCCACCACACAGCCAAAGTTCTCGGTCTGCCGGCAATTGCCGATGATTCAGGACTTGTGGTTGAAGCTCTTGGGGGACAGCCGGGAGTTCATTCCGCCAGATACGCCGGCACTTCGGCAAACGATGACGATAACATAGACAAGCTTCTTAAGGAGATGGAAGGTATAGACAATCGCAATGCCTCTTTCCAGTGCACCATTTCCATCGCCGTTCCTTCCGGCCCCGCTCTTACCTACGAAGCGACATGTCCGGGAAAAATAACCTCCGAGCGGCGAGGTGATAATGGTTTCGGCTACGATCCTGTTTTCTTCCATGAGGGTCTTGGAAAAACCTTTGCCGAGGCCACCATGGAAGAAAAAAATTCAATCAGTCATCGCGGCCAGGTCATGCAGGAAATTGCCGGTGAGGCTGAAAAGATACTAAAGTGGTTGGAACTTCGTCTTGAGGAGGAAAAACCGGAGAAACCGGATCACAACCAGTTTGTCGACAACGACTGGTCCAATCAGTAGCTATTCGCTCTTCAGGTCGCGGGCGAGAAGATCATCGACGGCGACGGTGCAGTCCTTGTTTTCGTAGAGAATTTTGTAGACCTGTTCCAGTATCGGCATTTCTATGCCGTATCGGCCTGCGAGCCTGTAAGCCGACAGCGTTGTTTTCACGCCCTCCGCCACCATGGTCATCTCGGAGAGAATCTGATCGATTTTTTGACCGCGGCCGAGCTTTAATCCCACGCCTCTGTTGCGGCTGAGGTCGCCGGTACAGGTGAGTATCAGATCCCCCATGCCGCTCAAGCCGGAGAAGGTTGCGGCATTTGCCCCCACATGCAGACCGAGTCGGGCAATTTCGGCCAGTCCCCTGGTTATCAGCGCCGCACGTGTGTTGTGACCATAACCGATTCCGTCGCAAATGCCGGCGGCTATGGCTATAATGTTTTTGAAAGCGCCGCTTATCTCAAGTCCTGCGACATCGCTGCTGGCGTAGACGCGGAAGGTGGCTGTGCCGAAAATATTCTGCAGCTGCCTGGCCGTCTCCATCTCACTGCAGCCGATGGTAACAGCGGTTGGTACGTTTTCCGCAACCTCTCTGGCAAACGATGGGCCGGAAAGAACTCCATAGCGCAGCTCGTCTGTCGCCTCATTTTCATCTGCCGCCGACTCCTCATCCATGACCTGGGTCATGGTCAGCAGACTTTCGTTTTCAATGCCCTTGGCCGCGGAAACAATTATCGTTCCCGCGGTCACATACTGTATCATGCGGTTGAAGACCGATCGATAGAACTGGGAAGGTACCGCCATGCAGATAACTTCGCAGCCTTCAATGCAGGTTTGCAGATCGTCCGTTGGCAGAAGCTGGTCATTAAAGGAAATTGCCGGCAGGTAACGGCTGTTTTCTCTTTGCTTGTTCAGGGCCTCGACATGCCGGCGACTATGGGCCCACAGGTTTACCCTGTATCCCTTCCGGGAGAGAAGAACGGCAAGAGCCGTACCCCAGGACCCTGCGCCGATAACACAAATTTTATAGTTCATCCAGTTCTTCTTCCTCATCGACGAAGGCAACGGTATCCATGGCCACGACCTTTTCGTTTTCCTCGAGATTGATCAGCCGTACACCCTGGGTGGTTCTACCTATAAGCCTCAGATTACTCAGATTCATCCGAATCATCTTGCCTGAGTCGGCAATAAGAATAACTTCGTCGTTGTCGTTGACCTGAAGGGCACCGATTATATCGCCGTTGCGTTCGCTCTGCTTGATGGCAAAAACGCCCCTGCCTCCGCGTTTTTGCAGGCGATATTCACTCACCGGTGTCCTCTTGCCATATCCTTTTTCGGTTACCGTCAGGATCGA
Organism: Desulfopila sp.; assembly: GCA_041642275.1. Lineage (GTDB taxonomy): Bacteria > Desulfobacterota > Desulfobulbia > Desulfobulbales > Desulfocapsaceae > Desulfopila_A. Next base: position 4,248 of record JBEPWT010000231.1, read on the forward strand.
TTCCCCGGTGGAGGAAACAATGGCGCCGACGACCTCATCATCTGCCCGAAGTCGAATCCCTCGAACTCCTGCGGCAATACGCCCCATTACCCGGACATCGTTTTCATGAAAATGTATACACATACCTTTTTTCGATATCAGGAAAATGGAATCATCTCCGCTGAGCAGACTGGCAGCGATTATTTCGTCGCC
>JBEPWT010000232.1:0-4436 GCA_041642275.1 Desulfopila sp.
GGCCATGCCGATCTTTCTGTACCCCATCTTTTTTATGAAATCAAATATTTCTTCTATTCGCGGCTTGGCCGGGCGCACGTTTTCATAGCCTCTTTCGCGGTTGGCGTAGCCATCCTTTTCCTGCAGGGATGCCTGACGAGCGAAGGTGGCAACCGGCTCTTTCCCGTATTCATCCAAGGCCTGCGCCTGTATGGTGCCGGCTTTGGCCGTGGGGCAATTTTCCGGATATCTGCCGCTTTCGGTTTTGCATATCCGCTCCGTGGGCTTGAACGGGCAGGCGGCGCAGTTGGCGTCTCTTGCCTTCATCTCTGGTTCTCCCCGTGCTGCAATGAGTTGTGTTCTTCTGGCATGGTGATGAACTGGAGCAATGCCAGCTGGTATTCGTCGTAGAAATCGATGGTATTATGCTCTGCTTCCTCGATGCAGACCACCTTTTTTTTCATATGCATATGCATCAGCAGTCTCTTTGTTGCCAGGGGGGGAACGATTCGATCCCTGCCTGCAAAGAGGACCAAGGCCGGCACCTCCACTTCTTTGAGGTGTTGCGCCGCCCGAAAGGTATGCCGCAGCATTAGCGACACCGGCAGGAACGGATAGCGATTTTTGGCCAGGGTCTCCAGGGAGTCGAAGGGCGTGACCAGGATGATTGCCGAGATGCTTCTCCGGCCGGCCACGTAGCCGGCAACTGCCGCTCCGAGGCTCCTTCCCATAAGAAACAGTAGAGCAGGAGAATAGCGGCTGCTCACCTCATCGAAGACCGCCAGGGCGTCCTCGTAGAAGGCCTTTTCGCCCGGACTCCCGGTGCTGGCGCCATATCCCCTGTAGTTGACCAGCAGAATGGCGGTGTCGACAAAGGAGGAAAACTGTTCTCTGCCGAGGTATATGTCTTCAGAGTTGCCGCCGTAGTAGATAATCATTCTCGAAGAGGCAAACTCTTTGTTGATCAGCCATCCGCGCAGAACGGCGCCGGGGCGCTCAAGGACGAAGGCGTCGGTTCCTGCCGGTTGAAGAGGATGCCTGGTCTGTACTGGGAAAAAGATGAATCTCTTCTGCAAAACAGAGATGTAGACCAGGATTGCCCCGTAGCCGAGCAGGGCCAAAAGCAGCAGTTGCAGAAAGACTTGCATGGCGTTTCTTCTTCAGATGTAGAGGGCCCTGGGCCGGCATAGGTCGAAAATCAGCCGGCGGACAAAAAAGGATGGGTCAGCCCGGCAGACATCCTCCCTGTTTTTCATGAAATATCCGGGCTAAGAAGAAGACGGGCTGTCCTCGATACACTTCCTCCAGGCTGGTATAATCGATGTGTACTCTCATGAAAAGAGCCAACCTCATTGCCGATGAAAACCGGAGGACGGGGATGCCACGCCCGGGCCTTTGAGGATGCTGTGGCCGCCCCTGCCGGGAATAACCTGGATCTGCGTCTCGAGCTTGTCTTTGAGCAGGGAGACATGGGAGATGATGCCGATGGTTTTGCCTTCCTGCTGCAGGCCGGCAAGGGTCTGCAGCGCCGTATCGAGGGTTTCTTCATCGAGGGTGCCAAAACCCTCGTCGAGAAACAGCGAGTCGACCCGGACATTTTTCCCGGCCATTTTTGAAAGGCCCAGTGCCAGAGCCAGACTGACGAGAAAGCTCTCCCCGCCGGAAAGATTCTGCGTCGTCCTGATGTCGCCGCCCCTGTAGTTGTCGATGATGTTCAGTTCCAGGGGATGGATGTCGTCGCGGACGAGAAGGTAGCGGTCGGTCATTTTCCTCAGGCTGCGGTTGGCTTGGACCACCATGCTTTCAAAGGTAATGCCCTGGGCGAAATTGCGAAATTTCTTGCCGTTGGCCGAGCCGATCAGTTCATCGAGCCGGCGCCAGCGCTGAAGATCCTTTGTATATGCGGCAAGAGCTTCCTGTCTGTGGCGCTGCTGCTGCAGGCGCTGCTCGTTTTCTTCCAGCCTTCCCTGCAGCCGGCCGCTTTCCTGGTGCAGGGTCTGCAGTTCCCGGTTTTTGATTTCGAGTTCAGCCAGCAGCTCTTTTCTCTCTCGTCTGCTGTATCTCCTGTCCTTCTCCTCGGCGAGGACGTTTTGTTTTTCTGCAAGCAACGTTGCCGTTTTGGTTTTCTCGACCTGCAGTTTCTGCAGGAAGGACTCGAGCCCATCAATGTCTTTGGCCGGCAGCAGTGCCTTGGCAAAATCTCCTGCGTCCTGAAAACCGCGGGCCTTGAGCTTTTCGACGAAGTCCAGGTTGCGTTTGCCCAGCAGTTTTTCTCTGTCGGCCGTGGACTTTTCAAGACGCTGCAGCCGGTCCTGGAGGACCAGGTGAGCCTTGACCTCGTCTGCGAGGTCGCCCTCGAGCCCCTGCAGTCGCTTCTTCGTCTCCTTGATCTGGGCAATCAGAGCGGCTTCTTCGCTGTCCGGGTTTTTCTCACCGTAGATTCGGCGGCGCTCGCCGCTCAACTGTTCCAGCTGTTGAACAAGGCCGTTGACCAGCTCGTTTTTTTGGCGGAGATCCTCTTCCAGTCTGTCGTCGAGTACCTGTTCTTTGTCGTACTCCTTGTCCGCAGTCAGCCGCTCGGCGGCCAGCCTCTCCTTTGCCGCCACGGTCTTTTTCCATTTTTGCAGGCGCGCGGCGAGACTTTTGCCTATTTCCGCGAGGTCTTCCTCAGGCAGTGCCGACAGGCCGAAGGGCGCTGTTTCTTCCTGCAGCTGTGCCTGCCGCCGTTTGATATCCTCGACAAGTTCCTCGCTGCGCTCTGCCAGTTCCTCTGCTTTATGGCGGCGGCTCTCCAGGAGATGGACCGCCTCGCCGAGCCGACGGTCCAGGTCATGCTGCTGCTGGAGAAGGCTGTCGGTTTGCAGCCGGAGTCCGGCCGCCTCTCCTTGCCGCTCCTCCAAAAGCGTCGAGACCTGGCTGAGTACGTCACGTCTGGCGTTGAGCTGCCGGCGTTGCTCGTCGAGCTTTTCGGACACGAGGGAATCGAGGTCGAGGCCGATGGCGCCGCAGAGCACCGCCAGGTCCTTGCGGCACCGCCTGCACTGTTCCGCCGCCCGGCTCTGCTTTCTGCTGTTTTCCTCCATTTCGGCGCGGGTGGTCGCCAGTTCTGCCGTTTTCCCGGTGAGCTGTGAGCTCAGATCGGCCAGGATCTTCTTTTCCGTTGCAAGCTTTTTTGCGAGTTCGTCGCCGTCATAGGGTACCTCCCCGGCAAAGGGGTGCTGTCGGGAGCCGCAGAGCGGACAGGGCGAGCCCGCCTGCAGAAGAGTTCGTTCTTTCTCATAGTTCTTGACGCGACTCGCCAACAGAACAATTTCTTCCTGCTGGTGCACGATTCTCTCCTGGGCGGCGCGTCTTTCGCCGAGATGGGCGAGCACACGCTCCGTTGTCTGCAGTCTGGCGGCAAGTTCCGCCTTTCTGCCGGCGCAGTGCATATTCTCCTCTTCGTACTCCTGTGATCGGAGCAGCAGTTCGTCTGTTTTTTCAAGGCTGTGCAGACGGTCGCTGATATCCTGCTGCTGCTGTCCCAGCCTGGGGTAGTCCGCCTGCGAAGCGGCGATGGCCTTGAGCAGATTCTGCTGGTGTTTGACGGCTGCCTGGTAGCGGTCCGCCGCTTCCTGGTGTGCGCGGCGCACATCTGCTTCGTCTTTTTCGGCGCGGTGCAGACGCTGTGTATTTTCCCTGTTCTGCTGCCTCAGCTGCTTTTCTTTGGCCTTCAGGGCCAAAAGAGCGTCGATTCGCTCTTCGATGCCGGCGAGCCTCTCTCCGAGGGCGGCGTCCACGCCGTGGTCCCGACAGTACTCCTGCAGCCGGAGATACTCGGCCGAAGTCTCGTCGATCCGGCGGCGCTGCGTATCGAGCCTGGCGGTTGACTGGGCTTTTTGCCGCTGTAATTCCTGCTGCTGGCGGCGTTCTTTGTTCAGGCGCGAAAGCTCGTTGTCGATGGTGACGTCCAGGGCCCGGACGGTGGTAGCCACCTGCCTTTCCTGTTCCGCTCGCTCTTCCGTCGTTTCAAGAACGCTTTGCGTCTCCCGTGCCTGCTGCTCCAATGTTTCGATGCGTTTTGCACATTTCAGGGCCTCGGTCTCCAGCCCTTGCTGCTCCTGATGATCCTGCAGCTGCAAAGAGTTGAGTTTGATGAGATCCTGATGATCGGGCAGCAGGCTTGCGGCGACCTTGGCCCGTAGAAGACGACCGGCCTTGGGGGCCTCTTTCTCTTCGGCGATCAGCAGCCGGTTCATCTCGTTTTCCAGGGCCGTGACTTGACGCTGCAGAGCGTCGACGCTGTCGTGCCAGTTCAGCTGTTTCTGTATGTCGGCAACGGCGGCAGCCAGGGTTTGTGCTCTGCCGCTGTTGCTTTCAAGCCGCTGCTGCAAAGCATGTCTGTCCTCTTCAGACAACAGCTCCAGCGCTTCCAGTTCTTCGTTTCGTCTTTTGCATTCCCGCTCCTGGGAAGAGGT
>JBEPWT010000233.1:0-4424 GCA_041642275.1 Desulfopila sp.
AGGCCGTCGTAAACATCGCTTTGCAGAAGCGATGCCGCTTTTTCGGCTACAGTCGCTGCGGCCTGCTGCGGCTTTACCTGTTGTATGGCCTTCTCGGAAATTGGCGCAAGAGAGAGGAGCGTGCCGGTGGAGCTGCGTTCCTGTACGGCACTCCCCTGGCCCGACGACTCCACCAGGCTGCCGCCGGCACCGCCTTGATTTTCTGGCTGCAGAACAATATGGGTGACGTCGGTCTGCGCCGCCAGTCGCGCAACCTGCCTCCTCATGACCTGTGATGCGGACCCGCAGACAAGAAGCCATCGGCCCACAGAAGACCGTCGAGGTCTGGCTCTGTCCCGCCTGCCTCTGTCCCGCCTCTTGGTGGCTGTCACCTTGGCAACCGCCGAGGCCAGTCCGGCCGAGCCTACCAGCAGGATAGGCGCTGTCTGCATTTGCCGGCGGGCAAGAGCGGCGATTGTCCGCAAATGCTCATTATTGAGCGCATCGAAAACAATGTGCCTGCAACCGCGGCGGGTGAGCTGGCGGAGCCTGTTTTCGGCTTCAGCAACGCCCCGGTCAAGCCAGGCGAGGCCAAGGTGTCCCACCGCTAAATCGCTTTGCGCGCCGAGCAGCAAAGAAATCCGCGATTCTTTCACCGGACAGAGCGGGTCCCGGCCCATTTCCGTCAGCGCCACCGGCACCCCGTCAAGCAGATGTACATCGTCACGAGTTGTTCGTCCCTGACCGGGAAAGGCCGGAGCGACAAAACTTGTCTCCGCCCCGCTCTGCCGCATAAGTGCGTCAAGCTCGGCGCCGATATTGCCCCGCAGACAGGAGTCAATCTTCTTATAGATAAGCGCCGGCAGGACCTCCCCCACCCCGGCGACACCAGCGGCAACACGCCTGCCTGCCTCCACTGCATCGACATGGCGCGAATTGGTGAAAATCGCCAGCCCTCCCGGCAGACCGTTTTCGCAGGCGAGCGTCTCGGTCGAATAGTGTTTCAGGTACATTCTGCCGGCAACAGGGCAAAACTGCACCCCGGTATCGGCTCCTCCGGTGAGATCATCGGCGATGACAACGGCTTCGAGCTTTTTTGCCATGCTCATCGCCGCTTCTCTTGTGCCGGCAGCGGCAACATGTCGGGAGCATGGGTGAGTACCGTAAGCCTGGCATCTTTGCCCTGCTGTTCGAAGGCCGCACGGATCGCTGCCTCGACGGTGTCGGCGTGGCTGAACCCCAGCAATTCCTTGTCATTTTCCGTTATGCCGGGAGAGTACATAATCACCGAAGCCTTTTCCCGGACCATGGCCCAGGCGGCTGCAAGGGCCGCGGCCACACCGTTTTTGATCCGGCCCTGGCGATATCCCGACTGTATATCCGCGGAAGACCAGGCCGTGTACTCGAGCAAATCGGTATGTACCGGACTGACTCCCTCCGGCGCCGGTGTACAGATGATAATGGTGCCACCAGGCCGTATCATTCGCTGGGCCGGGTAGAGCGACTTGTGCGACTGCCAGAAATCGAGGTCGCAGGGAAAGGAATTGGCCAGGACGATATCCGGAGTTTCCTGATAGCGCACACCGTATATTTCTTTGGCAAGCTGCGTACCCTGCTTGAAGGCCGCCCGTTTCTCGCCGAAGAACAGCCCGACGACACCGCCGTAACTGTCCATAACCACGTTGAATATTGTATCCATTCCAACCATATCCGCCATATCATCCATATCACGGCGCACCGGATTGTCTTCGATGCCGAGAAAGGAGTCTCCGCCTCCTTTGCAGGAGAGCAGATGCGTTTCCGCCGTTGTCTGCGCGCCGCAGACCCCGGGCTGGATTATCTTGGAAGAGCCGGAGTATCCGGGTATATGGTGCGGCACAATTGCTCCCAGGCCGATGACGACATCGGCTTCGGCCACCAGCCTGTTCACTGCCAGTGGCGTACCCTGGCGGGAGCGGCCGAGATCGAGAAGATTGGCCGGATCCCGCCATTCGTGGTTGACCACTTCTATACGTCTGTAGACTTGGGCGCCGACCTTGTCCTGCATCTCTTCCTCGCTCATATACCGGTGCGTGCCAAGCGCCATGATACAGCCGATATTCTTGTCGGCAACACCGGCGGCAGTGAGGCGGTCGAGCAGGGGCGGCAGGATTTTGTCGGCCGGGGTCATGCGGGTGTTGTCATCGCTGACGATGATGACGCTGTCCGTCGGTCTGACCCACTCGCTGATCAGGGGTTGGCCAATGGGATTGTCGAGGGCGTCGGCGATATGTCTGTCGAGATCGATCAGGGCCATCGAAGGTTGAGGGGTGAGAATTTCAACAAGATTGCCGTCGTCCACCGTAAAGCTCAGGTCGGCGCCGCCAAAAGGAATATGTACTTCAGCCATGGGGTCAGTCTCCATACAGGTCGGGAAGGAACATCACGATTTCAGGAACATAGGTCATCAACACGAGAACGCCTATCATAACCAGCAAAAACGGTAGAATATAGCGTAAGATTTCCGAGAGTTGAATATTGGCGATGTTACAAGAGATGAACAGGCATATTCCCAACGGCGGCGTCAGCATGCCGATGGCCAGGGCGGTGACCATGACCACGCCGAAGTGAACGGGATCTATGCCGAACTGTATGATTACCGGCAGAAAAACCGGCGTCAGGATAATCAGGGATGCAGAGGTCTCCATAAAGGTGCCCACCATCAGCAGACAGACCAGTATCAGCGAATACAGAATCAGCGGGGAGGAGGTAAGGCTCACCAGATAGGCGGCAACGTTCTGCGGCACCCGCTCGGCAGTGAGAATCCAGCCGAAGATATTGGCCGTTGCAATCAGCAGCATAACCGTTGAGGTGGAAATGGCGGCTTTGGCGAAGATTCGCGGGAGATCGCGCAGCTTCAACTCCCTGTAGATGATAAAGCCGACCAGGGCGCCGTAGACGGCGGCAACCACTGCCGCCTCGGTCGGCGTGAATACACCGCCGAGAATGCCGCCAAGGATAATAATCGGCATCAGCAGTGCCCAGAAGGCTCCGATAAAGGTGGTGAAAATCGCCTTGAATCCCTGAAAGGCATCGCCGGCATAACCGGCTCGTCTCGCCAGAAAGAAACTGACGATAATGAGACTGCCGCCGATCAGCGCCCCCGGTATGAAACCGCCGAGAAACAGCTTGCCTATGGAAACGCCGCCGACCACGCCGTAGATGATCATCGGAATGGAGGGGGGAATGATAACACCGATTGACCCTCCGGCTGCCTGGACAGCGGCGGCAAAACCTCTGTCATACCCTTTGCGGATCATCGCCGGTATGGATACGGCGCCGACGGCCGCCGTATCGGCTGCGGCCGCCCCGGAAATGCCGGCAAAAAACATGGCGGCGACCACGGCCACCATGGCCAGACCGCCGACGACGAAGCCGACGATGGCATGGGCGAAATCAAAGAGTCTGCGGGAAATGCCCCCGGCTTCCATCAGTTCTCCCGCCAGCATGAAGAAGGGAATGGCCATCAGAGGAAAGGAATCGGTTCCGGTAAACAGCCTCTGGGCCGCCAGGGTCAGCGGCAGATTCGAGGCGAACTCCAGTGTGGCAACGGAGGCCACGCCAATGGAGAAGGCAATGGGAACGCCTATGATGAAGCAGATGATCAACGACAGAAAGAGAAAGGCGGTCATAGGCGCACCTCCCTGTCAAGAGGCCGCCCCCGGATGGCGGAAATCATCACGCGCACCGAGTTGATAAACATGAATGCTGAGCCCACCGGCACGGCCATATAGGGGTAGAGCATGGAGATGTGCATGGAGGCCGACTCCTGGAACCTGACTATACCCAGGATCTTCGTTCCCCAATATATTATCATCAGCAGAAACACTTGAATGATAAGGTTTGAGAGAGCCACGGTCCAGCGATGCAGGGAGGGCGGCAGCAGTTTTTCCATCAGATCGATCCCCAAATGGACCTGATAGCGGACGCCGGCGGCCGCTCCCATGAAGGATATCCAGACGAAAAGGTATCTGCCGGCCTCCTCGGACCAGGAAAGCGGATCGTTTAAAACGAAGCGGTACCACACCTGCGCCGTGATGACGACAACCATCCCGGCCATCAACAGCGCCAGGAACCAATTGATGCAGCGGTCCATGACCTCGAAAAACGTTGAAAAGAACATCTGTCCTCCAGAAAACCTTCGGGTAAAGAGGGCAGCTCTTCCCGGCCGGCCGAAGCCGGCCGGAAACCACCTGGAACCGGGCGGAGTAGAGTCATGGCCGGAACCGTTACAGCATAGTCAGTACGGACCTACATGGCTGCTGCCTTGGCCGCGTCGATAAGCCGCTGTCCTTCCTCCTGGTCGCCGCCGCCGATGGCCTTGATCACCGAATCATTTTCATACACCGGTGCGACGGCCTTGATAAAAGGATCTTTATCAGGATGGGTAACCGCCATGCCTTCCT
>JBEPWT010000234.1:0-4418 GCA_041642275.1 Desulfopila sp.
GTGACAACGTCCATGATCGATATTTTCGGCTGGCCTGTGCGTGTCGCCTGAGCGTGCGTTCGATGGGCCCTTAGCTTGGCCTGCGATCGGTTGAGAAGAAAAACTATCAGGGGCGCCACTATAACAACACATGCAAGTGCCGACACCTGCAGGGTCTGCCGCCAGCCAAGAGCTCCGATAAGCAGAGTTATGAGAAGAGGCAAAACAGCCTCGCCCGCCGGATGACCTACGCTGGCGGCACCGATGGCTTTTCCCCGGTTGGAGCTGAAATACCTGGCCATGCTCGATATGGAGGTGTGGCTCATAAGTCCTTGTCCAAACAGACGCAACCCGTAAAAAGCAAGCAAAACCATGGCAATATTGTAGGCGAACGAAAGCAAAAGCAGGGCCGTTATCAGACCGCCTGTAACCAGCAGGCTGTAACGTTTTGTGTCAATTTTGTCGAAATAGCCGCCGGCCAGGGGAAGAGTCGCTGCGCTGCCGATGGTGGCAACTCCATATATTGCGCCAAATTCGGTATTGCTTATGTTCAACAGCAGCTCAATGGAGGGTACATACAGCGACAACAAAAATGTCTGCCCGAAACCGGAAATAAAGGAGAGCAGAAAACCAAAAGCCAGCAGGCCGAGATTATATTTGAGGAATAAATGGATTTGCTCTTTCATTATTGATAATCCTGCAAAAAGACATCGAAATCGCCGGGATGGGCTCCATCATTATTAATGCTCTTCATGGTCTCTGTTGCCATCTCCCCACAGAAGAAGATATGGGTATTAATGGATTTCACGTCCTACTGCACGCTAAAACTCCTAACCGCCCTACCCTCATTTGGCAAGGATTAGGTATTGTATCTGAAGTGACAGAGAAGCTTGTCGTTTTCATCAAGCTGCCAGACATATATTCTCTTGTTGATTTAATAAAGCCTGATCTGTAGGGTGGTTTTCCAGGTGTAACACAGCTAAACGATCACGGGTGATACACCTTTGATCGGCTTCTTCAAAGTTTTCGAATAAGGAAAATTACTATGTGCCCACAAGCAGAAACGCTCCTGGAAAAAGGCCTTCTCCTGGAAAGGGAGGCTCATTTCAAACAGGCAAAGGCCTTATATGAGGATATCCTGCAGCATGCCAGCGACGAGACGCTTCTTGAAAACGTTCGATTACGGCTAGAGGACATGGACGATCTGATCGCCGAGAAGGCGCTCTATCGGCGTATCGATGAAAACGCCAAACGGGTGCTGACGGAAATCGGCATAAATATTGCCGAAAACCAGGTTCTCATGGATATCCTCCTGGAAGCGGATGCTGTTGATTTCGACAATGAAACAGCGCTGTTTATCCCCCTGAAAAGGAGCTTTATCGACCATTGCCTGGAGCAGGTGCCCCGGCAAATGCAGGCAGATCCGGGAATGAATACTTTCGGCACCGGTGCTACCTCCCCCTTTCTCAAACGAGTTGGCGAAGAAGAACTGCGTCCGGCCAGTCGCAGGGAATATGAGAAAATCATCCGCCTGGTTGCCGAACATCAGGATGTCGTCAACATTTTCAGTCTTCCCGTGGCCTGCGACAAGAGCATCTCCCTCTTTGAGGTGGCCCGGTTAATGGAGAAAGCCTATCAGGGACTGAAGATGATCACCACCAATACCATGACTGCCGACGAGGCGAGGTTTCTGCGAGGCAAAGACCACTGGATCGACGGCACCAGCCTGATTGTATCCTTGGCTCCCATGAACAACATGGTGGAGCCTTTTTTACGAAGTGCGCGCACCGGCAACAACCTTCTGCTGATCGACCAGACGATTGCCGGCGTTTCCGGGGCAGGCAGTCCGGAATCGTTTTTGACCCAGAACCATGCCCAGGTGATGTTCATGATGATCATCGCCCAGACCGTCAACCCGGGGGTTCTGTGCGTTCACGGTGGTATTCCCAGCGTGACCGAGGCAGGCGGCAATCTCTCTTACAGTTCCCCCCACCAGCCTCTGATCAATGCAGCTCTGGCCCGCGTCAACACCTGGATTACCGGATTCCCTTCGGCGCAGACCGGAGGCAGTACCAGTCTGGCAGATGTAACCCCCGAGGCGGTTTTCGAGTCGGAATTGAGCCGCAACTCGTTGCGCAAGTACGGGGTGCATATTTTGCGACATGCGATGGGCGCCCTGGGCAGCCTGAATTTTTTCAGCATGGAAAAATTCTTAGACGACTGCGAGCGTGAACGTCATTCCAGGAAGGTCTTTGAGACCTGCTCCGGGAATACCGGGGTTATCCCCCTGTACTTTCCAGGAGACGATCATGCACTCGAGGGCATTCGCGAGATTGCCGAGAAAGGAAATCCCAAAACCGCTGAGCACACCTTAAAAAACGTGGACTCATTTCGCCTGTGGGAGACGACCATCAATGATGCTGCCGAAAAAAAGCTCTACTGCCCGCAGCTAAACGACACCGTTATAGAGGCAATCAGCCGTGGAAAAATGGCTCATTGAGGAGTTTACGCATCACACGAGACTCAGCCAGACCGCATGTGCTGCCTGTGACTCGACAGCTAACGGACTGATTGTATTTTTCTTCTTTGAATACGGGAGAGAGATTTATTTTCACAAAACAAGGTGAAAAAACATCAGTTCCCTCACTCTTTCCATGAAAAACAGATCTGTCTTTTAGGCAACGAGTTCTAAAACCTTTCCCCCGGACCGATGATTTCCATCAGGCCGGTTGAGGCTCAATCTTCTCTCTTCTCACCCCCGCAGGATATCAGCAGGCAGACAAACCCCTCCCAGGCATGCTCTTCTTTCGGCAGTAGTAAGAAATAGCAAGGTTCATTGGCAGACAGCCGAACGAAGTGGCGGCAGCATTCTCCTTTTTTACCCTACAGCGGAATTCTCAAATGATACCGTGGTGCGCAATGTCGTGAGCTGGAACCATAATAGCCCTGTTGACATGCCCCTCATCAAGGCCGACATCGGGTCCATATCGCCCTGAATTTCCCGCAATGTCGACAGATGTCTACTGACAGGAGGTATCGCCGGGCGTAGAGTGGAGTTGTCGCAAGAGGATTGTTCCCTGCAACGGTGAAATGCCCGACGGCAGTACACGGCAAGAACAGGAGACGGGAAAGATAAAAAAATACCAGGAGGAAGAAATCATGAACAGAAAAATCGCATACGGCATACTGATGGCAATTATGGTGCTGACGACGTCCTGTGCCGGCGTCGACTTGAACCGGGGGCAGCAGGGAGTTGTGGGCGGTACGGCCGGAGGCGCTCTTCTCGGCCAGCTGATCGGCCGGGATACGGAAGCGACCCTGATCGGCGCTGCCGTGGGCGGACTGCTTGGATATGTGGTCGGTAACGAAATGGACAAGTACGACCGGCAGCGGCTGCAACATGCTTTCGAATATGCCCCCTCCGGCCAGTCGGCTTCATGGCGCAATCCCGACAGCGGCAATAACTATCAGGTCGTCCCCCAACCGGCCTATTCTGCTTCGAACTCGGCCCATGGCGTCTGCCGGGAAGCTGAAATCATTGCCTACATCAACGGCAGGGCAGAGAAAACCCATACCACCGCCTGCCGTGATTCCCGTGGACAGTGGCAGCTGCAAGGGTAGCTGTTCGCCGGAAAGGGCAGAAATTTTACGCTTTCCCCGGAAGAGACGTCACAAATCACCGGCACGCATGCATGATGCCGAATAGCGTGAGAGAGGTGGACAGCATGTCCTTGGCTTACTACCATGAAAGAAGTGGACAGCAAAACCAGAACCCAGTTACAGGAGGAGACACAATGTTTATATCAAGGTCAAAACTTCTACTTTTCCTGTGCTTCCTGCTCGCGGCATGGCCGACATGGGCGGCGGCTCTCGAAGATAACGATTTTCAAAGAGCTCCCCGGGAATTCGGCAGCAGGGAAAATGGAGCGGCAGTGGAGCATTACCTCAGGCTTGCGGAAAATAACGACCCCTATGCCCAGTACATGCTGGGCAAAATGTATGCCAGCGGCCAGCGCATAGAAAGGGATTACCTCGAAGCGTATATCTGGTTGCATCTGGCTGAAATGAACGGCGTGGCGGATGCGGCGGAGCTCAAAGACAGAATCAGCCGTCAGATGTCCGGACGGAAAATGGCCGAGGCCCATCGCCGTATCGAAGATTGGCAACACCGGCTCGGCGTATCCGGCGATGGGGAAATTGCCACCCCCGAGGTTATCCGCCAGGTACAGCGGGTACTGGCAGGAAAAGGATATTATCGCGGCCCCATCGACGGGATCCTCGGCAGAGGCACCAGGAATGCCATACGCAGATATCAGGATGAAAACCGACTTGCCGAAAACGGCAGGATAACTCCCTCGTTGCTGGCCGATATGGGGCTGACCCGCTATCTGCCGCCCTCTTCCTCGTTTGCAGACACCGCCGATGACGACATTTCCGGT
>JBEPWT010000235.1:0-4406 GCA_041642275.1 Desulfopila sp.
GGTGTATTCATATGGCAAATATTAAAGAAAGGTTTTCTTTTTACCTCAGCGGGGTGTTGTATTTTTTGTTTAATCTGCGACTGGGCTCAACATTTGCGGAAAGCATCAAGGCTACCTTGTGGCAGATCCTGCAGACAGCGCCATTTATTATCGGCATTACCTGGATCATTGTGATGTTTCTCCAATATATGGCAAATGGAGAAAAAATGCCATGGGATAGAAGGATTAGAATTTTTTTTGCTCTGGGAATCATGGCAGGTCTCTTCTATGGAATCTACGAATATGCCGGAGTTGCACCTGTTGAGTAAGAGATATCTCCACCGGGGGGAATGGTACCGGATTCTACTTCCGAGAAACGCTTGCAGATGATTCCGGGAGGAGAAATGAATATGGTGTTGCCCACACTATTCAGTAAAACATCATTGCCGTCGAAAACAGGATAGCCATGTTTTATCTACACGCATCCAACAGGACTGAAAATCTTCTGCGCCATCTGGCTGGTCTTCTCGAAACGGCGCCGCTCGAGTCCCTTTTCGACAAGGAATACATCCTCATCCAGAGCCAGGGCATGGAGCGAATGATCTCGCAATATATGGCGGAGTATTTTACCAGCTGGTGTAATTATCGTTTCCTGCTGCCGGTTACCTTTCTTCAGGATATTGCCGAAAAACTCGACATGGCTATAACTCCGGACTCCTATGAACGGAATTTTCTGCGCTGGCGCATTGAAGAAAAGCTGCGCAGCATCGAGGGCGATGTCTACACTCCGCTGCAGCATTATCTGCAAGGAGAACAGGCCGAGCTAAAGCGTTTTCAGCTGGCCGGACAGCTCGCCAATATTTTCGACCAGTATCAGCTGTTGCGACCCCGGATGCTCATCTCGTGGGAACAGCAGAAACCCTGTCTCAATCATAAAGCTGAACTGTGGCAGATGGACTTATGGAACCGTCTGGTCGCTGAGAATTGGGCCGGCCGCCACAGAGGAGAGCTGCTCAACGATGTCACTCAGGCACTCCATGAAGGTAACTCTGGTGATTCGCTGCCCCGGCGGGTGTCTGTTTTCGGGGTTCATATTCTTCCGCCCTTTTTCCTCGATTATCTGGGTGGTCTGGCAAAGCATTGTGATGTTCATCTTTTTCTGCTGAGTCCATGCCGGAATTATTGGGGAGATATGAACCGCAGGAACAATCAGGCCCTGCCCATGGAGGAGCAGGTACATCATCCACTTCTGGCCTCCCTGGGGAAGCAGGGCAGGGATTTCCAGAATCTGTTGTTGGAACAGGTGGAGATAGAAAGCGAATTTGCAAGTTATGAAGAGCCTGCTCAAGCCGGGAACGCCACACTGCTGCACCTGCTGCAGAGCGACCTGCTGGCCGGCAGCCTGAAAGATTCAGACATTGGAGCTGCCGCCGACGGCTCAATCCGGATTATCTCCTGTCATTCCAGGCAGCGTGAACTCGATGTCCTCAAGGATCACATTCTGCAAATGCTCGATGACGATGAGGAGTTGCAGCTCCGCGATATTGTGGTGATGGCGCCGGACATCCAGGAATATGCCCCGTTTATACCTGCTGTTTTCGAAGATATTCAGCATTCAATCGCAGACAGGAGCCTGCGTCGCCGGAACGGGTATATCGCCGCATTTCTGGAATTTTTCGAGATGCTCAACGGTAGATTCGGCTGGTCGGAGGTTGTTGATCTACTGGAGAAGGAGCAGATTTATCCCAATTTCGGCCTGAATCACAGCGATTTTGAACAACTGCACCACTGGATTATCAGCGCCGGGATTCGCTGGGGCATTTCCACGCAGTCAAGAGCTGCGGAAGGTCTTGATTTTCCTGGAAACAGCTGGCAGGAGGGCTTGACGAGACTGCTGATGGGTTATGCCATCGACAGTGACTCGGAGGTAGCCGGCATCCTGCCCTATACCGATATAGAGGGAGGTGAGGCCAAGCCGCTGGGCGGCCTCTGCCGCTTCATCCATCTGCTCGAACGGGCATCAACGGATCTCAAAAGGGCCAGGAGTCTGCGTGAATGGTCCGGGCTGCTGCTGGATTATTCGGAAAAACTCTTCGGCGCAAGGGATGACCGGGACTTTCTCGAACTGCAGGAGACTTTGCGGCATTTGGGAGAATGCGGCCTCTACCATCAGGGCACGGTCGGTGTTGAGGTGATCACCACATGGTTTGAGCAGTCTTCCACCGAATCGAGGTCGGCCAGCGGTTTTCTCAAGGGACATCTTACTTTCTGCTCCATGCTGCCGATGCGCTCCATTCCTTTTAGTGCAGTCTGCCTCATCGGCATGAATTATGGGATATTCCCGGGGAGCGACGGCCATTCGACATTTGATCTGATGAAGGCCCAGCCGCTTACGGGAGACAGATCGCTGCGCGCCGATGACAGATACCAGTTTCTCGAGGTACTGCTGGCTGCCCGGGAGTCCCTTTATATAAGTTATATCGGCCAGTCCCTGCACACAAATGACCCGCTGCCGCCTTCGGTGGTAATTACTGAACTGCTGGAAGTCCTGGATACGCACTACCAGGCGGATGATGTTGTGGAAAAGCACCCCCTGCATGGCTTCAGTCCCAAATATTTTGCTGAACAGAGCCGATTTTTCAGCTACAATGAGCAAGATTATCTGGTGGCTTGCAAAAAGGGAGAACAGCGGGAGTTGCCTCCGTGGTGGAGCGGCAGCATTGCTATTGAACAGGAACACATCGCGGTTGCTGATTTGCTGCGATTTTATGCCCACCCGCAGCTCTTTTTTATCCAGCAATGCCTGGGTTTACGTCCGGGAGAGGAACACGCTGTTCCCGAAGAGAGTGAGGCCTTTGAGCTCGACGGTCTGCAGTCATATCTCGTCAACCAGATGATTCTGCTGGAAATGCTCGATAAAAATGAGGAGGCTCGGCTGAAGAAACGGCTCTGCCTCGATGGTCTTTGGCCGCTGGGTGTTCCCGGCGATATAATGTTTGAAGAAAGAAAGAAAGACCTGCAGCATTTTGCAGCCTGCATCAAAGAAGAGAAGATGGGCCGACCGCTCCCCGATCTTGAAATCGATCTGAGAGTAGGAGATTATCGAATTACAGGCAGTCTGAGCAACCGCTTTGAGGGTGGTTTTCTTTTTGCGCGCTATGCCGATCTTCGCGGCAAGGATATACTCAGGGCCTGGCTGCATCACCTGCTCGGTGCTGTCTGCGGAAACACAGCCTCTACCACAAAAATCGTGATGAAGGACAGTCGGATAAGCTTCGGCGAAGATGATCTCGGCGCACCGGGGCTGGAGGAGCTTGTGGAGGTGTTCATCGAAGGCGGACGCAGACCTGCAAAGCTGCTGCTGGAGCCGGGACTGTGCTATTGCCGGCAACAGATGAGTTCGCAGGCACGGATATCTCCAACCCAGAAGGCCAGGAATTTCCTGAGGAATTGCCTTGATAACGGCTATGAACCCGCCTGGGCGCTGCTTTATCGCAATCTTACGGACGAACAGATACTCGACGATGAATTTATCAGACTTACCGGACAGATACTGATGCCTCTCTGGAGCAGATGTAATGGCTGCTGAACCCGTGATATTCGATGCGGCAACAAGCCGGCTGGAGCGTGCCGTCAATTTGGTCGAGGCCAGCGCCGGAACCGGGAAAACCTATGCCATAGCCATGCTTGTTTTGCGCTTTGTCACCGAGTTTTCTTTGAAAATCGAAGATATTCTTCTGGTTACATTTACCCGGGCGGCAACGGAGGAACTGGCCGAACGCATCCGCAAGAGGCTGGTCGAAGCCCGTGATCTTCTTGGCGGAAGCAGGGCAACGGATGACGGAACCCTGCAGCGCTGGGCCGATTCGCTTGAGGATCCCGACATTGCCCTGACGAAGATACGGGAAGCCCTGGCCGATATCGATCGTGCCGCGGTGTTTACCATCCACGGCTTTTGTCAAAGGATGCTGCAGGAGCAGGCCCTGGAAAGCGGCCAGCTTTTTGACGTCGAGTTGCAGCCCGACTGCGAGGCCATACGGCAGCAGGCTGCGCGGGACTTCTGGCGAAAGAATTTCTACTCTCTGGCGCCGCGGCAATGCGGGGTTGTACTTGCCCAATTTGATACACCGGCAAAGCTCTACAACTCAGTTGCACCACTCACCGACAATTCCTGCGTGATTGTACCGCAGACGGATACCATGGCCGAGGCCTTTGCGCGCTTCGACCAGGCTTTTGAGGCGATGGCCCTTTGGTGGCAGGCCAATGGTGAGGAGTTGGCCGCGTCACTTCGGGAGGTCAATGACGCCGGGAAAATGAAAAAATGTTTCAACGATGATTTTTTAACATGGTGGGAATCCTTATCCGCATATTTCCTGGAAGAACAGACCGAATTTCCGCAAAATTTCAAATGGCTGCAGCGTCATGAA
>JBEPWT010000236.1:0-4405 GCA_041642275.1 Desulfopila sp.
AGAAAACCCTGATCGTAGACCTTTTCCTGCTTGCGCATGGCCAGCAGGGCGGTGGAGAGATCCCCGGTGGCTTTCTCAATTTCCTTGATGGCCTGCTGATGCAGGGCGGCCTGGGTTTTCACACGGTTGAACAGCCGCGCCTTGTCTTGGCGGGCGGCGCGTATTTGTTCTTCTTCTTCCGCGGCCTGGGCAATGAATTCCTCGAGCAGCCCCTGCTCGAGAGTCAGGGCCTGCCTGGCGCCTTCGAGCTCATCGATGGCTGCGCGGTATCTCCCCATGAGTTCTTTGTCGTATTCTATAACCTTCTCGAAGGCATCGTGAAACCGAAGCAGTTCCGGCAGGGTCTGGGTGGAGAAAGTGATGTTGACAAGATCGATTTTGCCGAGCTTGTAGTAGGCCCCGACCCGATTCTGCATGTGCTGTTGCACCTTCTCGCTCTTTTGCCGCACCTCCCGGAGTTGAAGCTCCTTTTTGTGGATGAGCTCTTTCTGGGTGGCCATGCGTTCTTCGAGCTGGTGCAGACGTCCGGCCATGGTGTTGAGCCGTTCGTCGAGATGCTGGAGTTCGGAGAGTATGCCTTTTTTCTGCAGCTGGGCCTCTTCGATGCCTTCCCGCTGATCCTCGAGGCCGGCCTGCAGCCGTTGTATCTTCACCTGGCTGCGTTCTATTTCCTGCTCGATGCGCATCTTCTCCTGGCGACGCATCTGTTCGGTGTCTTCATCGGCATTGACGGTTGCCCCAGGCAGACAGATCTGCAGCAACAGCAGTGCAAGTGCGCATGCCGGTGGCCCGAAAAATTTTTTATGGGAACAGGGATGCTTCATGCTACATGCGTAAAAATTTCTGCATGGAGGTATAGCTTCCTGCCGTGCACAAAACGATGGACACAACGATTATGGCGAAGATGACCTCCGGTGAGAAAAAGGTGAAGGAAAAGAGCTCGAGCAGTCCCGGCCCGGAAAAATGAGCGATGATCCACTGGTAGAGCAGAAAAAGGGAAAAAAGGCCAAGCGTAGAGCCGAGCAGACCCTGGAGAAGGCCCTCGATGAGAAAAGGGGTGCGGATATAGTTATTGGTGGCGCCGACCAGCTTCAAAAGCTCAAGTTCGGCCTGCCGGCTGAATATCGTCAGCCTGATGGTATAGGAAACCATGAAAATGGTGGTGAGGATGAGCAGGGAGCCGCTGAGAAAAACAACGATAGACAGCAGTCTGATGAAATAGTAGAACCGCTCAACCCATTCCTGGCCATACTGTACCTTCAGTGTTCCCGGCAGGCTGGAGAGATACTCGGAAAAAAGTTGTATCTGATTGAGGCTGCGAAGGTTTTTCAAGGGGATGATCTCGACCGAGGCCGGCAGAAAATCCTGGGGAATGTCGACGAGAACATCCTTATGGGGGCCGAGTTGTTCGGAAAAGCGCTCATAGGCCTCCTGGCGGGAGACGAAGATAATCTTTTCCACATCGTCGAAGTTGAGTATCTTGCGCCGCAGCTGCTCGCGCATTTCCGGACCGGGGTCGTCTTCGAGGTAGATGATGAGCCGCAGATCGTTGCCCAGTTTTTCGCCGGAGCTGATCATATTGGTGTAGACAAGATAGAAAAAGGCGAATATCAAGACAGAGAGGCTGACCGTCAGCAAGGTCATGGTCTGTGAGGGCCAGGTCTGCCGGAGGTTTCTTCCCGCCTGCCGCAATACCGCCAACCAGAATCTCATATCGGCGTCGCCTCCTGCATCGAGTGGATTCGTCCGCCCTTGAGTTCCATGATGCGGCGATTCGAATGCCGGAAGATGGATTCGTCATGGGTGGCGATGACGACGGTGGCCCCGGACTTGTTGGCCTTGTTGAGGAGTTCCATGACCCGGGTCGTCGTCTCGGCATCGAGGTTGCCCGTCGGCTCGTCCACCAGCAGCAGAGCCGGTGAGTTGGCGACCGCCCGAGCCAGGGTGATCCTCTGCTGCTCTCCGCGGGAGAGTTCGCCGGTGATGGTGTCGTGCTTGTCGGAGAGCTGCAGCTGTTCGAGCAGCGAGCCTACCCGCTTCTGTATCTGCGAAGGCTGTTTATAGGACACTTCCATGGAGATGGCGATGTTTTCAGAGACGGTTCTGTCGAGAAGCAGTTTGAAATCCTGATAGGCAACGCCGATTCTCTGGCGCAGCTTTGCCAGCCTGTTCCCGCGCAGCCGCCTGAAATCATGGCCTGCCACCTCGATGAGCCCGCTGTTGGGCGGCTCCATGTTGCTGATCAGCTTCAACAATGTGGTTTTGCCGGCGCCGCTCTTGCCGATGACAAAGAACATCTCTCCGACATCGATGGATAGCGAGATATTCGAGAGGGCGACAATATCGGGCGGGTACGATTTGCTGACCTTGATCAGCTCGACCATGGTGCCGCTGGGGGTAGTTCCGGTGTCCTTCATGGTAATGCGTGTTCCTCGATAGAATGCATCAAAAAGACTGCATGCATCGTTATACACTATCGCTGGTAGCCGGCAGGTAAGAGTGTACAACAAATTGGGTTATTTTCGATGTCTGGAAGTCCTAAAAGGTATATTAATAAAATCAGGATTTTGTGTCAATCCAATTGCGGTGTGGCCATCACATTGCCATCTGAGTGCCTGGCACCCGGCAGGTGTCCCGGAACCTGCTTCGTGGGCCGGTCTGCACTTTAAGCTTGAAATGTACCCTGCAATTGGTATTGTTCAGGGTTATTTGAGCGGATTTTACGATTACACCCAAGAGAGTACACAGAGCGTAGACAATTAGATACTCATTACCAAACCGCGATCTTAAACAGACGACGCCAACAGCCCCGTCGAAGGGGACAAGAACCTCCGGCCATGTCAGTTTCACCCCCGTCAGAAGAGGACAGCGCCGCGGTATGAAAAGGAGAAGGATATGGACTACAGGGCAACACTGAACCTGCCCCAAACCGGCTTTAAGATGAAGGCCAACCTTGCCCAGAAAGAGCCGATGTACCTCAAGCGCTGGGAAAAGGAAGATCTCTATGGACAGCTGCAGGAAAACGCCAAGGACAGGCCGCAGTTTATCCTGCATGACGGTCCGCCATACGCCAACGGCAATATTCATCTCGGTACCGCCTTCAACAAGATACTCAAGGATATAATTCTCAAGTCCCGGCGGATGGGCGGTTTCAACGCCCCCTACATTCCCGGCTGGGACTGTCACGGTCTGCCCATAGAGCACAATGTCGACAAGGAACTCGGGGAGAAGAAAAACGATATACCGCTGCTCTCCAAGCGGATTGCCTGCCGCAAATACGCCGAGAAATGGATTAAAATCCAGAAAGAGCAGTTCAAGCGTCTCGGCGTGCTCGGAGACTGGGATCATCCCTATCTCACCATGAACCATGCCTATGAAGCTTCAATAGCCCGTGAGTTCAACACCTTTCTCCATTCCGGTTCGGTCATACGCAACAAAAAACCGGTCTACTGGTGCGCTACCTGCACCACGGCACTGGCCGAGGCAGAGGTCGAATACCACGGACACAGCTCGCCTTCGATCTATGTCAAATTTCCGGTCAAAGACGACCTCTCCGACATCGATCCGGCTCTTGCAGCAGAAAAACTCTTCGTCCTCATCTGGACAACCACCCCCTGGACATTGCCGGCAAACCTGGCCATAGCCTTCCATCCTGATTTTACCTATGAAGCTGTAAGGGTGGGTGAAGAAACCTGGATTCTGGCCAGGGATCTGGTCGAGGCCGTGATGGAGGAAGCGGGGATTGACGACTATCAGAGGATGGCGAGTTTTGCTGCCGCCGGCCTCGAAAAGCGCAACTGCCGGCACCCCTTCATGGACAGGGACTCGCTCATGGTGCTGGCCGACTATGTCACCACCGAAGCCGGTACCGGCTGCGTTCACACCGCACCGGGCCATGGCGCCGATGACCATCTCACCGGGATGCGCTACGGGCTGGAGGTACTCTCGCCCGTGGATAGCCAAGGGATATTCACCGGCGAGGCCGGACCCTATGCCGGCATGAAAATCCCCGATGTCAACGACAGGATCTGTGAAGATCTGGCCCACTCGAAAGCCTTGGTGCACAAGACAAAGATACACCACAGCTATCCTCACTGCTGGCGCTGCAAGCAACCGGTCATGTACCGGGCCACCCCGCAGTGGTTCATCTCCATGAAAAACAACGACCTGCGTGCAAAGGCCCTGGAGAACATCGAAAAAGTCACCTGGACCCCTTCCTGGGGCCGGCAGCGCATCCACGGCATGGTGGAAGGCCGTCCGGACTGGTGTTTGTCGCGGCAGCGTGCCTGGGGCGTGCCCATCACCGTCATCAGCTGCAGGGAGTGCGGCGAGATCGTCAAAGACGATAAGCTTGTCGAGACAATAGATCAGCTCTTTCAAAAGGAAGGGGCCGATGCCTGGTTCA
>JBEPWT010000237.1:0-4400 GCA_041642275.1 Desulfopila sp.
ATCGGTGATCTGCAAGGTCGGCCGGGTCGGCAAGGAGGCACTTGACATCGGCGACGAAGACAGGATTGCCGTTGGCGAATTCGAGTCGATGTGCAACCCCATTCTCCAGGCAGAACTCCTCAACGAGGCGGGCACGGAGTTCAACGTGCTTGTCGGCCTCTGCGTCGGCCATGATTCGCTGTTTCTCCAGTATGCCAAGGCTCCCTGCACCGTCCTGGCTGTCAAGGACAGGGTCACCGGTCATAATCCCCTGGCAGCTATCTATACCCTGGACTCCTACTACAGGGCGCTCAAGTAACGGGGCCAGAAAAGTACTCGCGGGGTCTTTTTAACCGGAAAAATATGCCGAAGAGTCGAATATGCGGGCTAAGCTGTAAAACTTCCAAGATTTGTTGTGCGGAGTATGATAGTATACGGCTCATGAACATGAATAGATTTTTACTATTGATTACGTATGAAACTCAGCTACGCCTCCTGAGGGACCGGATTGCTCATTTCGCGGGACGCCATAAACCCGTCCATGGGGGCTTGGCTGCAGCCGTCCTGGCTGCAGACACCCGCGAAATGAGCAACCCGGCCCCCTGCTAGAGGCCAGGCTGAGTTTCATTGGTAATCAGCTTTTTACTTGAGGCTCAAAGACCGTCGGCTTCCTTCTGCAAATGAAAGAATCACATTACGCACGCATAGAAAAAAACATCGAATCCTTCCCGTCGCTGCCGTCGACGGTTGCGGAAGTCATGAGCGTGGTCAACAATGACGAGAGCTCGGCCAAGGATCTGACCCAGGCCATACTGCCCGACCAGTCAATGTGCGTGGCCATCCTCAAGATTGCCAATTCGGCTCTCTACGGCCGGCCGAAGAAAGTGAGCTCTCTGGAAACGGCGATCACCGTTCTCGGTTTCGAGGAAATCCAGAACATCGTCTTGAGCAGATCGGTGATGAATTCCTTCGGCAATATTTTTGACCGCAACGACGAAATCATCCGCAATTTCTGGGATCACTCCTTTACCTGCGCCCTGGCGGGAAAAGTAATCGCCGAACATTTTTCCATTTCCTCACCGGGACGCTTTTTCATCGGCGGTCTCATCCATGACATCGGCAAACTTGCCATGCTTTTGACCTTTCCCGAGGAATACGCCACCGACAAATGGCTTGTCGGACTGTCCACCGGCAAAAAGCTCGAAGAGGAGCGGCAACGGTTCGCCATAACCCATGCGGAGGTGGGCGGCAGACTTCTGCGAAAATGGAACTTTCCCGAATCGCTGACCAATGCCCTGCAATTCCATCACAATCCCCTCGAGTCCCCCGAAAACCACGGTTTCCCCATCATCGTCCAGCTGGCGGACGTGCTTGCCCACCTCTGCTGCACCTACGAAAAGGATGAGATAGGCGACATAGAGTCAACCATAAAGAAACTGGTGCCCGGCATCGAACAGACCTGGCATCGTTTCGCGCTGCCCTGGGAAAAACTGCGCCTGGAAATGTGGTACAACTGGGTGGTTATCGAGCGCAAACACGGCAGCTCCATTCTCGCCATTCTCGCCTATTGAGCCCGCTTCAGGCCCCTTTTTGCCCGACCGGCAGCGGATTTGTTCACAGCAGCGGGATGGAGCGCCTTTTTTCTATCTTCTCAACCAGCGTTTCCACGGCCACGGACATCACCAGCCGCCCCTTCTCCGCGGAGGCCAGCCAGGACGATGCCCCCATGCGGCCGTCAGGAAACTGGCGCCGCATCTCCTTAGCCGTCAGAGGCCAGTAATAGTCAGGGGTTTCGTTCTGTTTTTCGTCAAACGCTCTTCCGGCAAAGGCCGAAGGCCGCAGCAGCATGGTCAGAGAGATCTCAGAGGGTGTGGCATGGCTGCCATCCTGGTCCTGAAAGAGCTCATTGACCATTTCCGTCTCCTTGAGGCCCTCATACCAGGCGAACAGCTCGAACTGGCCGCGGGCGCCGTCCATCTTGGCCTGCTGAAAACCGCTGGCTATGGAGCTTCTGTTGCCGCCATGGCCGTTAATGAAAAAGAGCCTGGAAAAGCCGTGGCGGACAAAGCTGAGACAGATATCGACGGTGAGGTGAATGAATGTCGTCGGCGACAGGGTGACGCTGCCGGCGAAATCCATGTGATGCGGAGAAACGCCATAGCTTATGGTCGGCGCCACCATCAGGCCGGTTTTCCGGCCGACCTCTCTGGCGACGCCTTCGGCAGCGATAAAATCGGTGCCGATGATGCCGTATTCACTATGCTGCTCCACCGATCCCACCGGAATCAAAATGGTATCCTTCTCTTTCAGATACTCTTCAACCTCGGGAAATGACATGTTTTCAAGCAGCATACCGTCCTGGCCCTCCGCAGCCTGGCTTATGGAGAATTGATCCCTTACACAAGAATCAGTCGTAGACCTCTGCATCTTCAAAGAGAACCCCGCCGGCATCTTTTTGTGATAGAACGGGATCGCCGACCAGAGGCCAGTCTATACCGATATCCGGATCATTCCAGAGAATGCAGCGCTCATGTTCCGGTGCATAAAAATCGGTTGTTGTATAGAGAAATTCGGCAACGGGGCTCAAGACCAGGAAACCATGGCCGAAACCCTCGGGTATCCACAGCATTTTCTTGTTTTCAGCGCTCAGGCGAACACCTGCCCACCGGCCGAAGGTCGAAGAGCTTTTTCTCAGATCCACGGCCACGTCAAAAACCTCGCCGACGACCACCCGTACGAGCTTGGCCTGCGGGCAGCTGATCTGATAATGAATTCCCCGCAGCACCCCCTGACGCGACATGGAATGGTTGCTCTGGACGAAGGTGGTGTCCAGGCCCGTCTGCCGTCGCCATTGGCGCTGGTTGTAGCTTTCGTAGAAAAACCCTCTTTCGTCGCCGAACACCTTCGGCTCGACGATGAAAACATCCGCTATCGGTGTGGCAGTTATTTTCATGATCTATGTACCGAGTATTTCCCTGTCGCCGTACATTTTCTCATAGTATCGGCGATAGGATCCGTCTATGACGGTGTTGACCCATTGCTGGTTATCGAGATACCAGTCGACGGTTGTGCGGAGTCCCTGGTCAAAGGTGATTTTCGGCTGCCAGCCCACCTGCTCTTCGATTTTGGCGGCGTCGATGGCATAGCGCCTGTCATGCCCGAGTCTGTCGGTGACGAAGGTGATGAGCGAGCGCCTCTTTTCCCCGGACGGCAGGGCTCCCGCCCTGTCGTCGACCATGTCGCATACCCGCTCGACCACTTCAATATTCTCTTTTTCGTTGTTGCCGCCGATATTGTAGGAGCCACCGACGGCTCCTTTTTCCAGTACGGCGACGATGGCCTCGCAATGGTCCTGCACATGGAGCCAGTCCCGTATGTATTTGCCGTCTCCGTAGACCGGCAGCGTCCGGCCCTGCAGGCAGTTGTGAATAATAAGCGGTATCAGCTTTTCCGGAAACTGGTAGGGACCGTAGTTATTGGAACAGTTGGTGATCATCACCGGCAGGTCGTAGGTGTGGAAATAGGCATTTACCAGATGATCGGAGGATGCCTTGGAGGCGGAATAGGGGGATCTGGGATCATAGGCGGTGGTTTCCCGGAAATATCCGCTCTCGCCCAGTGAGCCGTAGACCTCGTCGGTGCTGACATGGAGGAACAGCGGAGTCGTTCCGCCCCATCCCTGTCCCAGCCAGCTCCTGCGGGCCGCCTCCAGCAGGGTGAAGGTGCCGACAATGTTCGTCTGGATGAATTCGGCGGGTCCGCTGATGGAACGGTCTACATGGGATTCGGCGGCGAAATGGACCACCGTGTCGATGCGCTCACCGGCGAAAAGTTCCTCCACCAGGGCGGTGTCGCAGATATCGCCTTTGACAAAGCGGTAGCTCTCACCTTCTTCGATTCCCTGAAGACTGCCGAGATTACCGGCATATGTGAGCTTATCGAGATTGACAATCCGCCAATGGGAATAGGCGCGGTTAAGGTGACGGATGAAGTTGGCGCCAATGAAGCCGCAGCCGCCCGTGACCAGCACTGTTCGGGTGTTTTCCATGAAAAATTCTCTTTTTCTCGTTGTTTTCTCTTTGCATTATCGGCAAAAGTTCCTATGGTGACCATTTCCCCGGCGTACAGGCTGTTTTTTCTCTTGGCAAAACTACAAAATTCCGGCAAACAGCCGCAGCGCAGGCATAGGTTGGACCGCCAGCCCGGCGGAGCCGACGTTGCCTGTTTCAGCAGGCAGTTATAATAATTCAGACCAGGAAATCAAAGGATATTTTTTCCAACAGGGCGTTCTTGAAACGCAACATCCCCTATGAGTAAACGTATAGAACAGGAAATAGCCAAACGGCGGACCTTCGGCATCATCAGTCATCCCGACGCCGGCAAAACGACTTTGACGGAAAAGCTGCTGCTTTACGGTGGCG
>JBEPWT010000238.1:0-4368 GCA_041642275.1 Desulfopila sp.
TGCTCAAGGTATCCCCGCTTACGGTCAGGGGACTCATGGGGTTGGTGATGATGGAGATACAGGGGCGCTTTCTCAACTCCTGCTCGCCGCCGGCGATGATGGCTGCCAAATGGTATACCCGTTCCACGTCCCTGCGGTTGCCGCATCCTCCCATTACATGTTTGGAGGTATGGGCCATGGCCTGATAAAAGTCATTGAGATGATAGTTGTCGTCATTGGCAACATCACAGGCCTGGCAGGCAATGATATAGAAGCTGAGGTTGCTGAGCCGTTCAACCAGCATGGCGGTATGGGCAATATCACGGAGCATGGTCTGCCGATATCCTCCTGTGGCTAGATCGAGGATACGGATAACCCGGCCTCCGTTGGCAAAATGGACCTGGCCGCTGCCGAGATGGACGTCCTTTGCATCGTTGCGTGCACAGAGGGTGAACCGGGACGGGGCGAAGGCCAGCAGATCATCTACAAGACCCGGCTCCAGAAAAAGTCGCTGCCTGGTGTCGTCGAAGGCTATTCCGGCAGCCCGGAGGGCCCTGTAACACTCGTCGTCTATACCGGATATTCCGATGCCTGTCCGCTGCAGTATTTTCCGGCTTGCACCATCGATCTTGAACAGGTCGTCCCGGCTTATCGGTCCCCTGCTTGTCATCGCTGCTTCCATGACTTCTGCTGCCCCACTCCCTTTATTTTCCCGTCTGCGCCACGATCCGGTCGATTTCCTCCATCACCGAGTCCGCCTTCGCCACCACCTGATGATTTTCAAGGATCTCCCTGCTTCTTTGATTACACCGCTGGTAGAGGTCCATGCCGCCGTTTTGCCGCCAGCTGTCGTAACGGGACCGATCAAGCAGCCGAGGCAGGTACTGGGCCTCCATGAAGTGATCGAAGGTATGATCCTCGGTGAGGAAAATCGATCCGCTGCCGCTGGTGGCGACCGAATCGATAACATCAAGAGCCAATGTCGCTGCGGAGACTTCGATGCCCTTTTTAAAGAATTTCGCCATAGCCACCAGTTCATCGGCCATGGTGATCATCTCCAGAGAACTGGTGCTGCCAAACTCGAGAAAACCGACATCGTGCATCAAGTTGGCCCGCGACAGCAGACCTGTGCAGATGGAAAACATGGATTCCGCTCCGGCCTGGGCATCCATCACCTTGGCATCCGAAGCGCCGGCGTAGGCCCATATCGGCAGGCCATACAGTTCATCGCGCATATCGGCCAAGGCCGCCTGGGTCAGACTCCACTCGGGACAACCGTAGGAGACTACGGTCGATTTCATGTCAAGGGCGCTGACATTGGGACCGAAAAGAAAGGGCGCGCCGCTGTTGGTGCGCTGGTGAATGACCAGCCCCACCAGATTCTCGGCAATACCAAGGGCCATGGCCCCTGCCAGGGTCACCGGTGCGCCGCCGCCGGCATTGGAACCGGAGGGGAAACAGACCGGAATGCTGTGTTTGGCGCAGAAAATGAGCTTCTCGACAACATTTTCGGGAAAGCGCAACGGACTGATGGCTTCTGAGTAGTTGAGCAGAAACGGCTTTTCGCCGACCTTCTTGTCGCCGCATATGGACTGGGCTATCTTGTATATTTGGGCGATATCCCTGCCGCTGTCGGCAATGAAGACCACCGGTTTGTTGGTGTTTTTGACAATCTCGGCAAAGACGCTCACGTAGATGGCATTGATATCGACATCCTTGGGGTTGGCCATGGACATGACAAAATCGATATTGTCGAGACCGTCGACCAGCCTGGCGAAGGTGCCGACATCTTTGAGCATGGCCTCGCGCCGCCGGCCGGTTTCCAGGTCGATGGTGAAAATGGCATCCGAGCCGGTACCGAAATAGCAGTTCTCGTTTTCCAGCCGCATGGCCGGCCGACCGCTCTGATCGTAGAGATCAATGAATTTCGGCGCCGACTCCAGGGCCTGATTGACCAGTTCCGGCCCCATGGTGAGCCACTGGTCATTCTTGACGCGGCAACCGGCATCGATTAGCATTTTTCGCGCTTGATCATGTTCCATCTTGAATCCGGTGGTGGCGAGTATCTGCATCGCCCCCTCATGGATGGCCATGACCTGATCATGATTAAGCACCTTGAGCCGAGGTGAGAGGGTTTGAAAATGTTCGTTACTCATGACGGGCTCCTCCACATTCCTTGATTTCCAGGGCAGACAACCATGCCCCGCCTGAAGCGGCGGCACCATTGGGGGCAAGCGGCGCTAAACACCGAGCAGTTTCTTCACCTCGGTAACGCAGCTGCCGGCATCCGGTGCGTACCCATCGCATTTAATTTCTTCGGCGTAGGTTGCGGTAACCGGGGCGCCGCCGATGATTATCTTGATCGTGCCTCGCTGCCCTCCGGTCTCCATGACGCCTATGGTCTCGCGCATAGCCGGCATTGTCGTCGACAGCAGTGCCGACATTGCCAGAATATCGGCCTTTTCATTTTTGACCTCGTCGACGAATCGCTGAGGCGAGACATCAACTCCGAGATCAACGACCTCGAAGCCTGCTCCTTCAAGCATCATGGCCACGAGGTTCTTGCCGATATCGTGCAGATCGCCCTTGACGGTACCAATGATCACCTTGCCCTTAAAGGAAACATCACCCTCCTGAAAGTGGGGCTTGATAATCTCCATACACTGCTGCATCGTTTTTGCCGAACGAAGCATCTGAGGCACAAACATGGCGCCTTTGGAGAATCGCTCTCCCACCTCGTCCATGGGTGTGATCAGTCCTACATCGAGAATTTCCTGTGCCGGTATGCCCGCATCAAGCAATTTTTGCGTCTGCTCCTTTGCCGCAGCAGCATCCGCCTTGATGACGGCATCAGCCAAAACCTTGATTTCGCTCATTATGATCCTCCTTGCGTAGGATATTGCCAGACAAGAATGTTGCCTGACAATAGTTGCGTTTTGCTCCGGTGCCGTAGCCACTCACGCACTTCACCGATGCACGATCTCCTATCACCTCCAGTTATGCCGCTGGTCTGCCTTACTGCTCAGCCAGGCTGTCAGCCGAGAATGCCCGCCTGATAAGCATCTATATATTTTTCGCAGTACTGGTCTTTATCGAGCAGCACCTCCGCCGCTCTCAGATTAGCCATCAGTTGAGCATCGGTAGGATCGAGAATGGCCGCTGAGAGGCCGTTGAACAGGGCGAGTGTGAGAAAATTCCTGTTGAGCAGTCCTCGGGAAGGAAGGCCGAAGGAGACGTTTGAGAGACCACAGATTGTGTTGACCTGCGGGAAGGCAGCCATTATGGATGAAATCGCCGCAAGCGCTTCCAAGCCCACTCCGGTATCGATGGAAATCGGCTGTATCAGGGGATCGACAAAGATCTTTTCGTGAGCTATCCCCGCCTCCCCCAGGCGGGTGATGATTTCAGCGGCGGCATCAAAGCGCTGGTCGGCGCCGACAGGCATCGCCGTCTCCGCCATGCACAGGGCAATGATCCGGCAGGGAATGCTCGTCACCACGGGCAGCAAAGCCTCGTATCGCTCTTTTTCAAGCGAGATGGAGTTGATCATCGCCTCGCCCCGATGCAAAGCAAGTGCCGCCGACAGCGCTTTGGGGTCGGGGCTGTCGAGGCAGAGGGGCAGATCGATCTTCTCCTGCACTGTTTCAACAAGCCAGCAGAGGCAGTCGCGTTCGCGTTCGACAAAGGTTCCGGCATTGACATCGATAAAATGGGCACCGGCCTCCGCCTGTTGGCGGGCCATTTCGACAATGAACTCCTTGTCCCGTTGTTCCACGGCCTCGGCTATTGCTCTTCTGCTGGTATTGATCTTCTCACCGACTATAAGCATCGTCGCGCCCTCCCGGCCCTGAGCGTTTCCTCCTTCGATCGCGAAAAAAAATGTGGTACCTGACTATTATGGTATCACAAATAGATTCAGTGTCTAGAGAGGGCAGGAAATAAATGACGCACTTTTTACAAAAAGTTCTCCCCCTCTCTTTTGGTCAGGGCCGGGATATTGTTGCCATCTGCGACCTCACTATCCCTGAGTATGCTATATGGCCCGATTCGGACATCATCGCCGATGGTGCAATTTTCCAGGATCACGCCGGCTTCTAAAATGCAGGATCTGCCTATCCTGGTATTGCCTAGTATTTGACACCCCTGGTAAAGCCTGGAATCACCCCCGATTTCAGTTTGAGGCGAAATTCTGACTGTCGAAGCTGTACAGAGGCTGACCCCTTGCTGCATGATTTCAACATTTCGCCTGCGTTGCAGTTCGACATCGGCCGCCTCGAGCTCCACTCTCGAATTGACGCCCAGAACCTCCCGTGGGTCGGGGTTGAGGTATTTTGCCACCTTTCCGCCACTTGAAACACAATATTCCACAATATCGGTGAGATAAAACTC
>JBEPWT010000239.1:0-4349 GCA_041642275.1 Desulfopila sp.
CTTCTCCGGGGTAGCAGCTCGGCGGCAGAAAGGGGTCGTCTGCGGCCTGCACCAGCAGCGTCGGCAGCTGGATATTCTTCAGAAACTGGCGTGAGGAGCAGGCCGTGTAGTAGTCTGCGGCGCCGGAAAAACCGTGGATGGGACCGGTGTAGATATCGTCGAACTGAAACAGGGTGCTGATCTTTTTCAGTCTGGTTGTGTCGTAGAGTTCGGGATAGGTCTTCGCCTTCCTCTGCACCTTGTCCTTGAGTCGGCGCAGGAAATACCGGGTGTACAGGCGATTGAACCCCCGCGCCATGCGGGCGCTCGAATCGCCGAGTTCAACGGGTACGGAGAAGACAGCGGCGGCGCGCACGCTGGCGGGCACTTTGTCCGGCGCCTCGCCGAGATATTTAAGGGTCTGGTTGCCGCCCATGCTGAAACCGATCAATACGGCGCTGTCGTAGCCCCCTTCGGCCAGACCGTGACAGAGCACCCTGTGGAGATCGTCGGTGACGCCGGAATGATAGAGGCGGGGCAGTCTGTTCATTTCTCCGGAGCAGCCGCGGCAGTTGAGGCAGAGTACATCCCAGTTCGAACTCTGCAGCAGCAGGGCCATGGCCAAGACGTTTTTTCTCCTCGAATGCCCTTCCAGGCCATGGCTGATGACGGCAAGGCGGCGGCTGCGGCTGCCGGCTTTGGCGAAGTGCCAGTCGACATCGAGAAAATCGCCGTCGTCCGTCTCCAGTCGCCGTCGAAGGGGTCCTGCCGGTGGAATTTTGCGGAACAGTGTGGGATAGAGCGTTTGCAGATGGCCGTTGGTAAAGGGAAAACGGGTGCTGAAGTCGGAGGAGGGCAGATAGGGCATGGTTTTATATATCCGTCTCGCTGAGCCTGAGGATGGCCTGGTTGGCAATATAGAGGCCGAAAATGCCGGTGAGCGTCGGCAGGCTGCCGAGGACGTTGCGTTTTCTGCCGCGACTGGCCTCCGCCGGAGCGTTGTCTTCCGGTTCTGCTTCCTCGTATTCGAAGTCCACCCTTTCCGTGGAATAGACGCAGTCTATGCCTCTGCCGACATTCCTGCGGCGCAGCCGCTTGCGCACATGCTTGGCCAGCGGACAGCTGCTGCTGTCGAAGATGTCGCCGTAACGGATCTTGGTGGGGTCGGTACGCAGGGCGGCGCCCAGGGAGGAGATGGTGGCGATCTTTCTGGCATAGGCGGAGGTGAGAAGTTCTATTTTGGGATTGAGCGAATCGATGGCGTCGATGAGCAGGTCGGGGGAAGGTGTAAGGATGGTTGCCATGGTCTCTTCGGCGGCAAAGAGCTCCAGGGCCTCGACCCTGCAGTCCGGATTGATGACGGCGGCCCGCTGCCGGGCGGCGGCAACCTTGGCGGTGCCGAGGTTGGTGGTCAGAGCGAGGATCTGACGATTGATGTTGGAGGGTTGGATGGTATCGAAGTCGACCAGACGAAAATGGCCGACGCCGGCCCGCGCCAAAGACTCGAGGGCCTGGCCGCCGACGGCGCCGAGTCCGACTATGGTGATGCTGCTGGCCTGCAGCCTGGCAAAGCGTTTTTCACCGATGAGCTTGATTATGCGTGCAAAGCGTTCCATGAGTATCCCTTTTTTACCGGTCTGTCTGCCGACCAATCAGCGGGCAGCCCTAAGTGCCGTCATTCATTCCAGGAAAACATCCTGGCGGCGATGATGAGGGCGGCTGCGGTGAAGGCGGCCAAAAAAAGACACTCTCCGCCCACCTCCACAAGCGAGGCCCCTTCATTCATGACCCTGCGGATCGCCGCCAGCATATGAGTCAAGGGAAAGAGCTGCGATACGGCCTGTATCCATTCCGGTGAGCCTTCCAGGGAAAACCAGACCTCCGAGAGGAACATCATCGGCCAGCTGATGAAGTTGAGTACGCCGCTGGTGAACTCTTCGCTGGTACCGCGGGCGGCGAGTATGAGTCCCAGAGAGCAGAGACAGAGTCCTCCCAGGAAAAAAAGAAAAAATATCAGCCAGATCGATCCCTGAATACGGAAGTCGAAGATGAGATCGGAGCCCAGCCAGACGATGGCGGTGGTAAACATCAGCAGGAAAATGCGCGACAGCGTCTGGGCGCTGAGGTATTCCAGAGGCGTCAGCGGCGTGGCTTTGAGTCTCTTCAACGCCCCGTTCTTGCGGTAGCGGACGACGACATACCCCACCCCCCACAGGGCTGAGAACATCATGTTCATGCCGATGAGGCCGGGGAAGAACCAGTCTATGTAGCGTATCTCCTGGCCTTCGATCACTCTTTTGTCGGCGACCTGGCTGTCTTCGGGCAGAAAGGAGGCGAGATAGAGTTTTTCGGCGAGGTAGCCGTTGGGCGATGAATCGTTTACCCAGTAGGCGTTATCGGCGGAACGGATATCGACCAGCAGCTCGATCTTATGATGACGCAGCAACTCTTCACCGCTGTGCCTGTCTGGCAGAGGGATGAACTGTACCCGTTCTTCCTCCTGAAATGACCGGGGCAGGGTGGTGTCGGCTAAACGCAGTTCTTCGGCGGCAACCGGGAAGAGGCCCACCTTGAACTGCTGCTGGTTCCGTCCCTCGAACATGAAGCCGAAACCGACGATGATGAGGAAGGGAAAGGCAAAGTTCCAGCCGAAGGCTGCCTTGTCCCGGAAAAATTCTATATTTCTGGCTACGAAGAGGGCCCAGACGCGTTTGAGCTTCATAAGGATCCGTCACTATATGCCATGGCACATCTCTCAATCACGCAGCTTTTTGCCGGTGAGCTGGAGAAAGACATCCTCGAGATTGGCCGAAGAGATCGACATTCCCGAGAGGTCGATATCGAGGGCGCCAAGAGAGCCGATGGCCCCGTGGATGTCGTCGCAGTCGATGCGTATCCGGTCCTTTTGCCGCTGCCAGGGATAGGGCAGGTTTTCCAGAATTCGGCTGTCGACGGTATCCGGGAGAAAAATAGCGCTGCTGTCGCAGTATTTTTTGATGAGCGCTTCCGGGCTGCCTTCAGCTATGATCCGGCCCTGGTCCATTATGGCGACCCGGTCGCAGAGATATTCGGCCTCTTCCATGGAATGGGTGGTCAGAATAATGGTTTTGCCCTCTTCCTTGATCTGGTCGACGATCTGCCAGAGATTTCGGCGCGACTGGGGGTCAAGACCCGTCGATGGTTCGTCGAGAAAGACAAGAGATGGGCGGTTGACCAGGGCCAGGGCCAGCATGAGCCGCTGTTGCTGCCCGCCGGAGAGCCTATTGTTCCGTCGCTGCAGCAAAGCACCGAGTTCGCAGCGTTGTACCAGGGTGTCGAAATTCTCCGGCTGGCCATAGAGCTTTATAAAGGTGTGGATGGTCTCTTTCACCGTCAGATAGTTGAGCAGAGAGGTATGCTGAAACTGGATGCCGACCTCCTCCCTGAATGAGTCCCGGCGTGGATGACCCTTGTAATATATGGTTCCGGCGGTCGGTTCGAAAATGTCTTCGAGTATTTCGATGGTGGTTGTTTTTCCGGCACCATTGGGACCGAGCAGTCCGAGGCAGGTGCCCGGGTGTACCGTCAGGGAAACATCGTCCACCGCCACGGTGTTTTTGTAGACCTTGCGCAAATTATAGACTTCGAGTATCGGCTGCGGTTCTGTCATTGCCTTTCTGTCACATGATCGTGGATTTATCCCTTGTTGTCAGCAAACCTTCCTCTTTCGCCGGAACCTGCGGCCAGAAAGACCACGGTCAGACACATGCAGGCAGTGAAGGCCCTGCAAGAAAGGGTCGGATTCACCGCCGGAGGACACGGTGCTGCAGGTGAATGGCAAATATACATCCTCGGTCCCACTGTTTCATGAAAACAGCAGGCACCTGAAATAGCGGGGCTGACGGATACGGCACGCTGTTTCGGAATGCGGCTGCAGCGAAAATGACCATGGAGATTATATAGCATAATGCATAAACCGAAAGGGATTTTCCACCTTTCGGCGCGGCGCAGGTCGCCGGTCTTGACAGATTAGCAGGAATCACTTACTCTTAGTAATAATTCCTACCATGAGAAGGGTATGCAGCTGCGAATGACAAACCAGCGGGAGATGATCCTTCAGGAACTGCGGAAAAGCAGGGAGCATCTCTCCGCCGATGAACTCTATCAGAGGATCAGAAAAAGGATGCCCAGGATCAGCCTGGCGACTGTATACCGTAATCTTGAGATTCTGTCGGAAATCGGCCTGATCAAAAAGATCGAGGTCAGCGGCCGGCAGAAACGGTTCGACTGGAATACGGAAGAACATGACCATATTTACTGTATTCGCTGTCACAAGGTTGACAATCTGAAAATGGACAGGGATGAGCTCGGGATGAAGGTGCCCGAAACCG
>JBEPWT010000240.1:0-4310 GCA_041642275.1 Desulfopila sp.
ACCGGCAACATATATGCCTGGACGGCTGGTTTCCAGTGGCCGAAGACCGGAGGTCCGGGCAAAACCATACATATCGGCTTCGATGCCGAAGGTCTCGGCAAATTGTGCGGCACTGCCGGCCGGCTCAAAACCGATGGAAAGGACGACCAGGTCAAATTCCTCAGTGGTGAGCATCCCCTCTTCGTCGACATAATGGAGCGTCAGATCACCGCTTTCGGGGTCCTCCATCACCTCGGATACCATGGCCCGTCGGTAGACGACCCCGCTCTGGTATTTGGCCTTGTCGATATATTTATCGAAATCCTTGCCGAAGGCCCGGAGTTCCATATAAAAAACGGTCGCCTCCACCTCCGGATCGTGCTCTTTGGCTATGATCGACTGTTTGGCGGCATACATGCAGCAAACCGAGGAGCACCATGGGTTGGAGTTGTGCTCATTTCTGGATCCGACGCATTGAATCCAGGCAATTTTTTTAGGATGGGCCCCGTCCGACGGTCTGACCACTTCGCCGCCGCAGGGGCCCGAGGCCGAAAGCAGCCTCTCGAACTGCAGCGAGGTGACGACGTTTTGTATCCTGCCGTAACCGAATTCCTGGCGTATCTCGGGGGAATATGTTCTCAGTCCGGGGGTGAGAATGATGGAGCCTATTCGAATATCGTAATTCTTGTCGGTATCTTCAAAATTAATGGCATTTGCCTCGCAGACCTTTTCGCATTTGCGGCATACGCCTTTATTGAGATAGAGACAGTGGTCCGGGTCAATGGCCCGTGTATTCGGTACCGCCTGTGGAAACAGCGCGTATACAGCCCGGCGCTTATTGAGCCCCTGATTGAAGGAATCGATAACCCGGGTCGGGCATTTCTCCTCGCAGGCGCCGCAGCCGGTACAGCGGGCCGGGTCGATAAAGCGGGCCTTCTGCAGGATTGTTGCGGTGAAATTCCCCTGCTGTCCCTCGACTTTCTCGACGGATGCCATGGTGTGCAGCCGAATATTGGGATGCCGGCTGCTTTCCACCATGCGTGGAGATATCATGCACATGGCGCAGTCACCGGTGGGGAAGGTTTTGTCGAGGCGGGACATGGTTCCGCCTATGGAAGGTTCATCGTTGACAAGATGAACGAGAAGACCGCTGTTGGCCAGGTCGAGGGATGCCTGCATCCCCCCTATGCCCGAGCCGACAACCAGTACTGAACCTGTTCTGCTGTTTTTTTCCTGTCCGGGGGTGATTCTTGTCAAAACAAGACCTCCATCAGGTCAGCCCCGGCAATTGCCTTGGTGCTGGGCTTTTTATAACCAGCATCGAAGGTGCCGGGTCCAACTGAGAATGATACGTTAAAAGGCAATTGGCTGCACTGCCTATTTTTCGCAGCTGATTTCAAGGCACTGCGTGGTGTTGCGGATCCGCTCCGGCGACCTGGGAATTGCCTCCTGGTGTCTCGCAGGTTGTCAGTGTCGCAGGGTGATGTGTCCTCCTGAGTGCTCTGTTTTCTCGTAAACGCTCAGCTTTATGGATATCTTCACGAGATACCTTCACGCCGCATCACGAACTGTACCAAAATATTTGAAAGAGTGAAACTTTTTTTCAATAAAATGCAACCAATAAGAATGCCTGTCGGAAATATGAGGAGATTAATATTGTTATGGATGCTGATTTCTATTATGATCATAATGTTACAAAACCGGAAGTAGAATGGCTTAGTTATGCAGGGGCTGCCGGCAGAGGGGCCTGTGTCAACATTTCTGAAACACCAACAGCAAAGAGGAGTAACAAACAAAAGATTGCCGCTGTCTTTATAAACTCTAGCTGAGGAATCATATATCAAATGAGCTTCGATATTTTTCTGGGTTTGGCACTAACGGTTTGTATTCTTGGAATACTCTATCGTATTACCGTCTGGTTCAGCCAGGCAATCAACCCGACCAAAGAAAAAATACCTCTCAGCGCTCGACTGCAGACGGCCTTCACCGGTTTTTTCAAGGTCCTTTTCAGTGTCAGGTTCTTTCGCATCATCCAGTCCATTTTCGCCGATGTCGTTTTGCAAAAACGTGTATTCGACAAAAGCGCCTACAGGTGGCTGACCCACTTGTTCATATTTGTCAGCTTCGTCGTCCTGTTTTTTCTTCATGCCGTCGGTGAGTTCACCTTTGAGCTTTTCGGCTCGACATATATACCCACCTTGAATCCGGTATTGTCTCTGCGCAATGTTTTCGGCCTGCTTGCCCTCATCGGCGTCGGCATGGCCGTCTACCGCCGGCTGACCATGCGCCGGCATCGCCTGAAAAACTATGCCAGTGACTGGACGGCTCTCGGGCTGGTGGGCGTCATCATGCTTTCCGGCTTCCTGCTCGAAGGCGCCAAAATCTCCTCCTACTCGGTCTACCAGTCAATGCGGGATGACTACGGCTTCTACGACGGAGAGGAAGCCGTGGCCCTCGAGGCCTACTGGGTTGCCGAATACGGACTGCACTCCCCCAACTTTACACCGCCGATCGACGAAGAACTGGTTGCCACCGGTCGCGAGCTCAACCAGGACAGCAGCTGTATAGAGTGCCATGCCAGCAACAAAAACGCCTTCGTCAGCTACACCCTCGGCAGCGCTCTGGGTCCGGCAGCAGCGCTTGTCGGAGACCAGAGAACGGTAGACTTTTTCTGGTTTATCCATATCGCCGCCTGTCTCGGCCTGCTGGCCTGGCTGCCCTTCAGTAAGATGTTCCACATGGTTTCGGCACCCCTCAGCCTCGCTATCCGGCGTGTTATGGGCAAGGAAGGCGACGATGCGGTCAATGTCATCAACCGGCAGATGATCGATCTTTCCGCCTGCACGCACTGCGGGGCCTGCACGGTGGAATGTTCGGCGATGATGTTTTTTGAATCGTTCCAGAACGATTTTATTCTGCCCTCGGAAAAAATACAGTATCTCAAAAAAATAGCCGCCGGCAAAAAAATAGATGAAGAAACTCTGCAGCGACTGCAGAAAGGTTTATATATCTGTACGAGCTGCGAGCGGTGCACCGATATCTGCCCTTCGGGTATCAACCTCAAAGATATCTTTGTGCATGCCAGGTACCATCTCCTCAACCGGGGGGTGGTGGAGACCTCCATGCTGAGCCATTTTTCCTTTCCGCTGGCCCTGGCCCAGAAATTCACCGGCAACCATCTTCAGGCGCTCAAGGCCGTGCACGAAGCCTTTCTCAGCCGCTTCAAATCACTGCCGGCCATGCTCGGCACGCTGCACATAAGCAGGCAGAAAACCCTTGATAACAGCTCCTACGCAAGCTGCTATTCCTGCCAGCGCTGCACCAATATATGCCCGGTGGTGCGGAACTACGCCAATCCGGCGGAAGCGCTCGACATGATGCCTCACCAGATAATCTACAGCCTGGGCATCGGCAATACGGAAATGGCGCTCGGGGCGCAGATGATCTGGAGCTGTTCCACCTGCTACCTCTGTCAGGAGCATTGCCCGAATCAGGTTGAGCTCACCGATATCTTTTACCGGCTCAAGAATATCGCCATCAATACAATAGAGACAGGTGACGTCAAATGAAATACGCTTTCTTTCAAGGCTGCAATATTCCCGTACGCATTGAGCAGTATGCCCGGGCCACCCAGGCGGTTCTGCGCCAGTTCGATTTTGAGCTTGTCGAAGAACGAGAGTTCAACTGCTGCGGCTACCCGGTACGCAATGTCGACGAGAAGTCCTATATCCTGCCATCCGCCAGGAACCTTGCCGTCGCCGAAAAAAAGAACCTGGATATCGCCGTTATCTGCAACTGCTGCTTTGCCAGCCTGATGAAGGCCAAAAACGTCCTGGCCAATGACCAGCAGCTTCTCGACGAGATCAACCTGATACTGGCCAAAGAAGATCTGCGCTATGGCGGCGGCGTTGAAGTAAAGCATTTTCTCACCATTCTCCATACGGACATCGGGCTCGAACGGATAAAGGCCAAACTCCGCTACCAGGTGAAGGACCTTAACGTCGCCGTGATTCAGGGATGCCACATCCTGCGGCCAAGGGAGATAACCAAATTCGACCACAGCTTTGTGCCGGAAATAACCGATGCCCTGGTCCGTCTCACCGGTGCCGAAAACCTCGAGTGGCAGGGCAAACTTGAGTGCTGCGGTGCCGCCTTGGCCGGCATCAACGACACTCTCTGCCGCGACCTTCTCAACAACAAGATTGCCGGTGCCCGGCAGGCTGATGCCGGATTCATCATGCCGATATGCGCCTATTGTCATCTGCAGTTCGACACCAGCCAGCTGCATATTGCCGAAGAACAGGAAATCCTGCCCGTACTGCTCTTCCCCC
>JBEPWT010000241.1:0-4304 GCA_041642275.1 Desulfopila sp.
CTCACCTGACTGAAATGTATACACTATTCTGTTCTACTCTTTTTTTATTTGGGTTGCGTTCGATCAGCACCGGTGCTAGAATTTAAAGTATCTGAACAGATCACTTCATTTTCAGCACTCCTCTCTGTCTGCCGGTACCAGAAAGGCAGAGAGACCAGGCTGTATGCTACCCCTAAAGGAGAGCCATTGCTATGAAATTAGGTATAAACGGATTAGGCCGGATCGGCAAGCTATCGCTGTGGCACCATGTTTCCAGAAAATATTTCTCTGAGATTGTCATCAATGTCGGCAGAGAAGTCGGAACCGATCTCAACGATCTCGCCGCCGCCATCGAAAGAGACTCCACCTACGGCCGGCTGTCAACCTATCTGCATGGCCACAAGGCAGAGCGGGCCATACAGGAACTGGACAATGACAAGGGCACCATGCTTGTCAACGGCGTTCCGGTCACAATCCTGCGCACCAGCAGAAACCCGAACCAGATAGCCTGGAGTGACAATGCTGTGCAGCTGGTCGTCGATACCACCGGTGTTTTCACGGACCCCACGGCCGATGGTGACAATGCCAAGGGATCGCTTCGCGGTCATATGCATGCGGGCGCGGAAAAAGTGCTGCTGTCGGCACCGTTCAAGATCCAGGCCAAAGGCCTGGATATGCCGGAGGACGCCATCACCACCGTCATGGGAATCAACGACGAGGACTACTCCCCGGCAAAGCATTCTCTCATTTCGGCGGCCTCCTGCACCACCACCTGCCTCTCCTACATGATGAAGCCACTGATAGAGGCCATCGGTGCGGAAAATTTCCTCAGCGCCTCGATGGTCACGGTCCATGCGGTCACCGGCAGCCAGCAGGTTCTCGATCGTCTGCCGAAATCAGGCGCCTCCGATCTCAGGAAAAACCGTTCCATACTCAACAACATCATCCTCACCACCACCGGCGCTGCCAAGGCTTTGGCCCTGGTCATTCCGGAAATGAAAAATATCGGCTTCATCGCCGAATCGGTGCGCATCCCCACGTCCACCGGCTCTCTCATCGTCCTGGTGCTCAACCTCCAGGACGACCTTGACTCGCCCTTCAACAGAGCGACCATCAACGGCATCTACGAA
Source organism: Desulfopila sp. (assembly GCA_041642275.1). Lineage (GTDB taxonomy): Bacteria > Desulfobacterota > Desulfobulbia > Desulfobulbales > Desulfocapsaceae > Desulfopila_A. Next base: position 1,110 of record JBEPWT010000241.1, read on the forward strand.
GAGTATGCCCAGAGCAGTAAATATCTGCAGTTCAGTAAAAACCAGAACGTCAGCTGCGATATCATCGGCATACCGGAGGCGGCCGCCGTCATAGAGGGAACGGAAACGCATACGCGAACGGCGACCATCAAGGTCAATCTCCGCAAGACCCAGGCGGTGAGCAAACTCTCCGAAGGCGAAGACCCGATACTGCAGGTACCTGTGACCCAGGCCGTCATCTACGGCTGGTATGACAACGAACTTGGGAGCTACACCAATATGCTGGGCGACCTGACGGTGAAAGTCGCCGATTCGATGGTTTGACCTTCCATAGAGACCATGGCGGTCGGGAGGATGACGTCGATATCGCCCTTCTCCAAGAGTGCGCCCCCTTCTTCCTGGCCACGGTCGCAGATCGAATCCGAGCTGCGCCAGCCCATGGGTATACAGCTGGCGGTCCGCAGCGCCGCAACCATAGTGGACCGGTGTTGCGCCCGCCTCATAGCTCCGGAATGCGAACTCCTGAAGCTAACCGTTTTTCCTCACCACCGACGCCGGGAAGCAGGCGCCGCTCTTCTCAGCAGACTTTTTGTCCTCTGCAGCCGGGGCAGGCTGCCGGCATATCTTTCTCAAGGTTCGGCAGAAAAATACACAGGCACGCAGCTTTTATCGAAAATGCGGCTTTACAGAATCGGGCGGCGTGCGTATGGGATATTATCAGGAACCGCCGGACAACGGCATTATTCTCAGACGAACACTCAGTGAGCCAATCCACATCAGACCAAGGGGGGCAGCAGCAATGATTACCGTCAAAGATATCGATATCAGAGGGAAAAAAGTTCTGGTACGTGTCGATTTCAATGTCCCCATGGACGAGAATGGTGATATCAGCGACGACATACGCATACGTAGCGCCTTACCCACCATCCAGTATATTCGCAAGCAAGGGGGAAAGGTTGTTCTCTGCTCGCATATGGGCAGGCCGAAAGGCGAATTCAACGAAAAATACAGCCTCGCTCCCGTAGCCAGCTACCTCGGCTCCCTGCTCGAAGAGGAGGTGGCTCTCGCCCCCGACTGTATCGGCGACAAGGTCGAAGAGATGGTCGGGGCAATGAAAGAGGGCGAGGTCATTCTTCTCGAAAATCTCCGCTTTCATAAGCAAGAAACCGATAACGAGGCCGAGTTCTCGAAAAAGCTCGCCCGTCTGGCAGATGTCTATATCAACGACGCCTTTGCCGTTTCCCACAGGGCCCACGCCTCTGTGGTCGGTGTGGCCGAACACCTCGAAAAGAAAGGGGCCGGCCTGCAGCTGGAGAAGGAAATGGAGTATTACCGCAAATCGATGGAATCCCCCGTGCGTCCGCTTATCGCCCTGTTGGGCGGCGCCAAGGTTTCATCCAAGCTCGGCGCCCTTGAAAACATGCTCGACAACGTCGACCGCATGATCATCGGCGGCGCCATGGCCAATACCTTTCTCAAGAGCATGGGCGTCGACATGGGCGGCTCGAAAACCGAAGACGATCTGCTGGACACTGCCCGAGAGTTCATAGATACAGCCGAAGAAAAAGGCGTCAAACTCTATTTTCCGATAGATTTTATCGCCGCCGACTCCTTTGCCGCCGACGCAATCACCAAAACCGTCACCTACCGCGACATTCCAGAAAACTGGATGGCCCTGGATATTGGCCCGGCGACGACCATTTTCTTCGAGGAAGCGCTGGAGGATGCCGGCACCATCGTCTGGAACGGCCCGATGGGGGCCTTCGAAATGGACGCCTTCGCCAGGGGAACGATGGCCTTGTGCCGGGCAGTGGCCTCCTCCCAGGCCCTCTCCATAATCGGCGGCGGCGATTCCAACGCCGCCATAAAGAAATCAGGCGAGGAAAAGAATATATCCTATATGTCAACCGGCGGCGGGGCCTTTCTGATGCTGATGGAAGGCAAGACCCTGCCGGGCGTCGACATTCTCAGCAAATAACAACCTTCCTGGAGGAAATACCATGAGGAGAACCCCGCTCATCGCCGGCAACTGGAAAATGCACACGACTGCGGCCGAAGCCCGCGAGCTCGCCGGCGCCGTCGCCGCAGGCTCCATGGCCGCAGATGACAGAGAAGTGCTTCTGGCACCGCCGTTCACCGCCCTGCGCGATGTGGCCGAGGAGGTTTCCGGGTCGCGGATAATCGTCGCCGCCCAGAATGTCTGCTGGGAGGAAAAAGGGGCCTTTACCGGCGAGATCTCGCCGGCAATGCTCAAGGATTGCGGCGCCAGCTCCGCCATTGTCGGCCATTCCGAACGCCGTCAGATATTCAACGAAGGCGACGAAATGATAAACAGAAGGCTCCTTGGCGCCCTCGCCTTCGGACTGCAGGTTATCCTCTGCGTCGGCGAAACCCTCGATGAGCGAGAGAACAACCGTACCTTCGATGTACTGGAAACTCAGGTAAGAGCAGGTCTCCAGGAAGTGTCGCCGCAACTCACCGGCAATGTCGTCATAGCCTATGAGCCGGTGTGGGCCATTGGTACGGGTAAGACGGCGAGCAAGGAACAGGCCCAGGAAGCGCACCGGTTCATCCGCAGTTTGATTGAAAAAATCTACGAAAAAACCATTGCCGATCAAATGAGAATATTGTATGGTGGCTCGGTCAAGCCAGCTAACGTTGATGAACTCATGGCTCAAGCCGACATTGACGGGGCGCTGGTAGGCGGCGCTGCACTGGACGCGGAGTCCTTCAGCAGAATAATTGCTTTCAAATAACAGCAGACAAGGATTTACCCCAAACGGTATAGATACAGTATGGATACCCTTCTCACAATAGTTCACGTGCTGGTATGCCTGTTTCTCGTCGGCATAGTTTTACTGCAGCACGGCAAAGGCGCTGATATCGGAGCATCGTTCGGTGGCTCCAGCCAGTCGCTTTTCGGCTCCGAAGGGCCCCTGCCCCTGCTCAACAAGATAACTACGGCGGTGGCAGTCTTATTCATGGTCACTTCCGTATCGCTGGCCTATATTTCCGCCCATAAATCCACCGGCTCGGTAATGACCGAGGAAGCGGCTTCCCAGCAACAGACCGTTGAAGAGCCGGCCGGATCCACGGAGATGAAGGAAATCCCCATGCCGACCGAAGAAAACCAGGGGGCGGGAAATGCTCCGGCGGAGGATACAGCGACACAGTAGAGATTGTGCCGAAGTGGTGGAATTGGTAGACACGCTATCT
>JBEPWT010000242.1:0-4238 GCA_041642275.1 Desulfopila sp.
CTGCTGGCAACCAGCGCCGGCGTTATCGGCGGCGCCATGCACATCGCCATGCATGCCTTCGGCAAGATTACCCTGTTTTTTTGCGCCGGCGCCATCATGGTCGCCGCCCATAAAACCGAAATCAGCGAAATGCGCGGCCTGGGCCGGCAGATGCCCGTCACCATGACCGCCTTTTTCATCGGCAGCCTTTCCATAATCGGCCTGCCGCCCACGGGCGGCACCTGGGGCAAATGGTTTCTGATGACCGGCGCCTTCGACGCCGGCCAGTGGGCAATTCTCGGGGTTCTGATGCTCAGTTCGCTGCTCAATATCGCCTACCTGCTGCCCATACCGTTACGCGGCTTTTTACCGCTGGAGGGCGCCGAGAGGAAGACACAGATCAAGGAAGCGCCCTGGCCTTCGCTTCTGGCCCTTTCCTTTACCGCCCTTGGCTGCATCGTCCTGTTCTTTTTCACCCAGCCGCTCTTCGAGCTGGCTGTGGCCATACTTTAGGAAGAGGTTACTCCATGGCAGAGAAATCAAAACACCTTTTCGACAATCCGAGAAACGTGAAGCGTATTCTCTACCTGCTCTATATCAGTTGCGGCATCCTCTTCGTTCTCGATTTCATCGTCCACCGACATATCAGCCACGGCTGGGAAGAGCTGCTCGGCTTCTATTCAATTTATGGTTTCATAGGCTGCGCCGGTATTATCTTCTGCGCCAAAGCGCTGCGCTACTTCGTCAAGCGCAGGCCGGACTACTATGAACGCGGCGACGATGAAAACAAGGAGGTGCACGATGTGGTCAGCTGAAGTGCCTGCCTTCCTGCCGTTTTTCATCGGCGCCCTGTTGGCCCTGGTGACACGGGGACCATTGCGCTCGGCGATGATGCTCGCCACCATCACGGTTAGCGGCGTACACCTGTGGCTACTGCAGGGCGACGTCGTCGTTGCCTTCGACTTCCTCGGCTATGAAATTGTGCCCTACCGGGTCGACAAACTGGCGCTGATCTTCGGCTATGTCTTTCATCTGGCGGCATTCATGTCGGTCCTCTTCGCCCTTCACGTGCGCGATACCATGCAGCATGTCTCCGGCCTGCTCTATGCCGGCAGCGCCATTGGAGCGGTTTTCGCCGGCGATCTGGTGACCCTGTTTATCTTCTGGGAGCTGCTGGCCCTTACCTCGGTCTTTTTGATTTGGGCTCAACGCACCGAGCGGGCCTATCATGCCGGCATGCGGTATCTGATCATCCAGGTGCTTTCCGGAGTGATCCTGATGGCCGGTCTGATCATCTATCACGGCGAGACCGGCTCGATCGCCTTCGACTATCTCGGCATCACCACCATCGGCGGCTGGCTGATACTGCTGGCCTTCGGCATCAAGGCGGCCTTCCCGCTGCTCCACACCTGGCTCACCGACGCCTACCCGGAAGCCACGGTGACCGGCACGGTTTTTTTGAGCGCCTTTACCACCAAGACCGCCATCTACACCCTGGCCCGCGGTTATCCCGGCATCGACATACTTATCTATATCGGCGCCACCATGGCCTGTTTTCCCATTTTCTATGCCGTTATCCAGAACGACCTGCGCAAGGTGCTCTCCTACAGTCTTATCAACCAGCTCGGGTTCATGGTCTGCGGTATCGGCATCGGCACTACTCTGGCGATTAACGGCGCCGTCTCTCATGCCTTTGTCCACATCATCTACAAAAGTTTGCTGTTCATGTCCATGGGGGCGGTTTTGCACATGACGGGCACCATTCAGGCCACCAAGACCGGCGGCCTCTACAAGACCATGCCCAAGACGACGATTTTGTGCATAATCGGCGCGGCATCGATTTCCGCCTTCCCGCTGTTCAGCGGTTTTGTCGCCAAATCGCTGATCATGGCCGCCGCCCTGAAGGAAGGACACAACGTCATCTGGCTCATCCTTCTCCTCGCCTCCGCCGGCGTCCTCAAACATGCGGGCATCCAGATTCCCTACTTCGCCTTTTTTGCCCACGACCACGGACTCAGGGCGAGCGATCCTCCGAAAAACATGCTTTTCGCCATGACCATCGCCGCCTTTTTCTGTCTGGCAATAGGCATCTATCCCGATATGCTCTACCGTCTGCTCCCCTATGAGTTGAACTATAATCCCTACGATTTGACCCATGTACTGGCGCAGACACAATTGCTGTTCTTCGCGATGCTCGCCTTCGTCTGGCTCAACCTCCAGAAACTGTATCCGCCTGAAGTTGAAGCCGTCAATATCGATGCCGAGTGGATCTACCGGCGCCTCTTCCCCAACCTGCTCCGCCGGGCTTTCGCCTGGGTATGGCGTACAGATGCAAGCGCGCGCCAATCGCTGCATCACCGCCTCGTCCGCCTGACCGAGCATCTTGCCAGAATCCATTATCCCGGCGCCAAGGCCTCGCAGCTGCGTCCCACCGGCAATATGGTAATGTGGGTTGCAATTCTTTTGGCGGTCTATATGTGGCTGCTGCTCAGCTTTATTGAGTAGGCAGCCGACGGCCGACGGCAGAATACTGGTTGCCATGGCGGCTTTTCAACCCGCGGCACCTACAGGACGCTTGACTTCTCTTTCGAATCTCCACCGCCGGCCTTCTCCCTCCAGGGTCGGCGTGTATACCAGGCCGTAAACAGGGATACTCTTTTCCCAGACATCGCCCAGGCAATGTGCCGGATGATTTTTTTTGGGCCTCCTTACTCCTGCTTGTCAACAACTGACGAACTCGCCGCATAACCGTTTTTGATGTTGCCGCAACAGTAATTCCGCTGCATTTTCTGCCGTACCCACCGAGGAAACCAGGCTGGAACTTTTCAATCAGCAGTATCCCGGCTTTGTAAACCTCGTTCATCGAAGCGAGGGATACCGGGCCCTCACAGTCGTTCACCCCGCCGGCGCATCCAACCGGCAAGAGCCGCGGTAGGGGAGACATCCCCCCGGGGCAAGCGGCAATTCCTGAAGATACCTGCTTGCCATCTCCAGCATGCTGGCTACCATTTTTGATAGAAGAAAGACAGTTGCCGTGGCTTCTCCATCAAGCGCCAGATCCCATACTTCATAGAAATTCTGCACCGTGGTCACAGCAGACAGAACCATTGATCACTGTTTTTTTAGCGCGGGAGGATTTCTCAGAGCCAAAGCATGCCTACAAGTGAACGACAGCTTTTTTATCAATCCTTCTGCAACATCACCTCAACCAAACAAGGAGGCAGGTATGAAAAACCGAACATTGGCATCACTGATCGTAAGCATGGCCATTCTGGCATTGCCCTTGACTTCCACCGCAATGGAGCATATGCCAAAAGCCGAGGCTGAACCTTTCTGGACCTACATCACCGAAACCAATCCCTACACCTCTTGGCCAACCTGGCCGGGAAAGGAGGGTATGTATCCGGGCCAAAGCCCCCACGGCGCCCATCTCAAGCTCTTTGTCAATAAACCGGCCCTGGAGGCCCTGGAAAATGATGCCCCCATGCCTGATGGAGCTATCATCGTCAAGGAAAACTACGGCAAGGACCAAGAGACTCTCATGGCCATCACGCCAATGTATCTCAAAGAGGGCTACAATCCTGAGGAAGGCGACTGGTTCTGGGCGAAATACGGCAGCGACGGCGAGGTCATGGCCGCAGGCAAGGTGGACAGCTGCATCAAATGCCACAGAGCGCAAGAGGACTGGCTTTTCACTGAGAAATAAACACGGTGGCCGAAGGGACGGTGGCAGCGTCCCTTCGCTTTGGTAGCGGCCATCCACATATTTCTTGAAGAATGCGTTCTTCCGATAAACGTATTTGTGCTATTATTGATAATCTCGTAAAAAGTCATCGACGTCGCCGGGATGGGCTAAAGACCCTGGGATGTATGCGCCTGTGGTTCTTCACCATCCGCCGAACCGGACGGCAATCGGCATTACGTCTTTTCAAACACCAGACGACAAGGAGCCTCAGCAGCCATGGAAGCGTTCTACCAGGCACTCCACTCTATCGGCTACACCCATCCCGTTCATCCGACCATGGTCTACCTGCCCATTGGCTGCGTCATGGCCGCCTTCATTTTCGCCCTTCTCAGCCTGCTTTTCCGCGGCCGCGGTCTTTCCATTTCGGCCAGACACTGCGTCGTTCTCGCTCTGGTCGGTATTTTTCCCGCTGTTGCACTCGGTTATATGGACTGGCAGTATATTCGCGGCGGGACCTGGGTCTTTGCCATCAAAATGAAAATAGGCCTGGCCGCAGTGCTGTTCATCCTGTTGC
>JBEPWT010000243.1:0-4237 GCA_041642275.1 Desulfopila sp.
AAAGAAAAGGAGCAAGCGTCACAATTTCCCGAATATTCAAATCTTTCTGCCAGCTCTGGTCGGGGTTGTCGGTGCCGCCCCAGATGACCTTCTGCAGCATCCTCAGCATATAGGCCGCCGCCAGTATAGCTCCGGGTATGGCGGCCAGGGCCAGGTAGGGGAAATTGCCCTGGGAGGTGTCCAACTCGAAGGTCCCGACCAGAATCATGAATTCGCCGACGAAGCCGTTGGTGCCGGGGAAACCGAAGGCTGAAAGGGAAAAGAACGCCAGAAAGGTGACAAAAACAGGCATGTATTTGCCGACTCCGGTGGCTGAAAGCAGATCACGGCTGTGGGTTCGCTCGTATATCATACCGACACAGAGAAAAAGGGCGCCGGTGGTGACGCCGTGGTTGACCATCTGCAGTATGGCGCCTTCTACTCCCTGGAGATTAAAGACGAAAATGCCCAGCGTCACAAAGCCCATATGGCCCACGGAGGAATAGGCTATCAGTTTTTTCATGTCCTGCTGGGCAAGGGCGGTGAGGCCGCCGTAAATGATGCCGGCTATGGAAAGCCAGAGCACCGGCTGCGCCAGATAAACGGCGGCATCCGGTGTAATGGGCAGAGCGAATCGAAGGAAGCCGTAGGTCCCCATTTTCAGGAGCACGCTGGCGAGAATGACGGAGCCGGCAGTGGGCGCTTCGACATGGGCCGCCGGCAGCCATGTGTGAAAGGGAAACATCGGCACCTTGATGGCGAAGGCCAGGAAGAAGGCGAGAAAAAGCAGAATCTGGGCGGTAAAGCTGTAGTCTGCCCACATCATGTCGGGGATGTGAAAGCTGAAGCCGTTTTGCTGGTAGAGCCAGATGATGGCCACCAGCAGCAGCACGGATCCGGCCAGGGTGTAGAGAAAAAATTTGATGGATGCGTAAATTTTACGGGGACCGCCCCAGATGCCTATCAACAGGTACATGGGGATGAGCATCGCTTCCCAGAGTATATAGAAAAGGACGAAATCAAGGGCGACAAAGACCCCGAGCATGGATGTCTCCATGACCAGCAAACATATCATGAAGGTTCTGACTCGTGTCTTTATGTAGGTCCAGGACGCCAGTACGCAGAAAGGCATGATCATCGCCGTCAGCAGAAAGAGAAGAATTGAGATACCATCCATGCCGACGGTGTAGCGGATATTGAGCGATTCGATCCAGGAATAGTCTTCAACGAACTGGAAGTGTGCTGTTGTTGTATCGAAACCGGTTATCAGACGAAGAGACATGATGGCGACGATGGAGGTGATCACCAGGGCGCAGTTCCGGCTGAAAACGTCGTTGTTGATAAACAGCAGAAGCACGACCCCTGCCAGCGGTAAGAATATGAGTATGCTCAGCAGGTGGGGGAATTCCGGATAGGTGAGTAATTGATCCATTACCGATGATCCTCTGTTTCAGTATTATAACCAGACATAGGCGATTAAGATCACGGCTGCAAAGGTAACCGTGTAGTAGATAGTCATCTGGATCTGCCCCCGCTGAAGAACGCCGGCGAGATGTCTGCCGATGGCCCGGACGCCGCGAGCAGTGCCGTCGACTATGCCGTCGATGCCGTGCCAGTCGAACCAGGCGGAAAATTTAGCGGTGGTCATCAGCGAGTTCAGGCCGACGACGCGATAGGCTGCGCCCCAGGCATTGTCCGCCATCTGTACGGGATATCTGGCCAGCCACAGAAAAGCCTGGCCGCCCCGGCGGTAAAACCAGTCGAGATCGAGACTGATCGTTTCTTCGGCGCCGATCCTGCGGTGGAAGAAATAGAAAGCCAGCGCCGTGAAGGCGAGGATCTGCAGGGTTTCGCTGAGGTGGTAGCTGTCGTAGGGATGATAGGCAACCCCGGCGTTGGGCAGCATGTCATAGAGAAACGGCAGGTAGGTGCCGATCAGCAGACAGAACAGCGAGGAAATGATCATGGCCGCCTGCATGTTCCATGGCGGATCCTCAGCGCGGGCATAGGTTTCCTCGCTGCCGCGCCTGTCGCTGAAGAACAGCAGGTAGGGAAGCCGCAGGCCGGCGACGAGGAATGTGCCGGCGGATACCAGGGTCAGCAGAAAGGCGGCAAGCAGCAGATGTTCGGCCAGGCTGGCGGCGATTATCATCGATTTGGTGACAAAACCTGAGAAAAACGGCACGGCGGAGACGGAAATTCCGCCGACCACCATGAACAGCAGGGTCTTGGGCATTTTTTTATAGAGTCCGCCCAGTTCGGTGAGCTTCGATTTGCCGGTGGCGTGGACCACGGCCCCGGCCGCCATGAACAGTAATCCCTTGTAGAGGATATGGGCGAAGGCATGGGCGCAGGCGCCGTTGATGGCCAGGGCCGTGCCTATGCCGATTCCGGCTACCATGTAGCCGACCTGACTGACGATCTCCCAGCCCAGCAGTTTTCTGATATCGTTTTCCATGACGGCGTAGATGATGCCGTAAATGGCCATGACCACACCTAAAACGATGAGAATGTCAAAACCTGCAAAGGCCCGGACCAGCGTATAGACGGCGGTCTTGGTGGTAAAGGCGCACATGAAGACGGCACCGACGGCGGTGGCCTTGCTGTAGGCGTCGGGCAGCCAGGAGTGCAGAGGCGGGACCGCGGCGTTGAGCATCAGGCCTGCCAGTATCAGCCAGGTATAGAGCTGGGTGTTGTTCTCGTCCATGAGGACGAAGCTGAGATCGCCCGTTGCCTGGTAGCGCAGGACAAAGCCGAGAAGAAGGATGACGCCGCCGAAGCTGTGGACGAGGATATAGCGGTAACCCGCGGCCAGCGCACCCTTTTCCTTGTTGAACCAGACGAGAAAGGTCGAGGCGAAGGCCATCATTTCCCAGAAAAGAAAGAGGACCAGATAATCGCCGCTGTAGATGACGCCGAGGCTGCCGGCCACGTAGAACCAGGCGGCGACATGATGCCAGACATTTTCGACGTGCAGTCCGTAGATGGTGCCGATTATGGCCATGAGCGCCATGATGAAGGCGAAAACGATGGAGTAGTTGTCGACCCTGCCGAAGGTGAGGTCCCAGTCGAGAAAGTGCACTATGCCGTAGACGCCCGGCTGGGTGCTCAGGTAGAGGACGTTGGCGAAGGTCAACAGCGGAATCAGTACCAGATAGGGCTTCTTGAAGGGGCCTCTGACCAGGGGCAGGATAATGGCCCCGACAATCAGGATGAGCGCCGGGTGCAGAAAACAGCTAGTTGTCATAATAGTCCTCCCGTGTCTTGATGCCGCTTCTGCCCAACCACCGGGAAAAGAAAATGATGACCACGGCGGAGAGGAAGGCGAAGATTCCCCAGAAGGCGGGGATGACCTTTTCCGCCCAGGTATGGGCATGGTGGAGGTCGACGGTAAGGCTCCAGACGACGATGGCCGCAATGGCGCCGAAGAAGAAATAGCTGAGTCCCTGCAGGCGTGCCCGCAGAAAGTCGATCAGTTGGACGATCATGGTAATATCACCTCTACAAAGCTCATCATTATATTGGGGAATATGCCGAGAAGTACCGATATGGTGCAGGCGATAAGTATCGGAATGAGCATGGACAAAGGGGCCTCCTTGATGCCCTGGCGGCTCGCACTCTCGTCTCGCCTGCCGAAAAAGGCCTTATAGGTCACCGGGGCGAAATAGGCGGCGTTGAGCATGGTGCTGGCAATGAGGATGAGCAGGATGCCTATCTGGTGGGCCTGGATGGAGCCGACCAGCAGGGTCCACTTGGTGACGAAGCCGGCCACCGGCGGGGCGCCGATCATGGACAGAGAGGCGATAGCGAAAGCGCCGAAGGTAAAGGGCATGGTTCTGCCGAGACCTTCCATCTCCGATATATATTTCTTGTGGGCGGCGACATAGATGGCGCCGGCGCAGAAAAAGAGGGTGATTTTGGCAAAGGCGTGGTTGGCGATATGGATCAGTCCGCCCTGGATTCCTGCTTCGGTGAGCAGGGCGACGCCCATGATGATATAGGAGAGTTGGCTGACCGTCGAGTAGGCCAGTCGCGATTTGAGATTATCCTTGGTCAGAGCGATGACCGAGGCGGCCAGGACGGTGAATCCGACAAAGTAGGCGGTGGGGATGCCGAGATTCAAAAGCTCCATGGTGTCAAGACCAAATATGTAGAGCATTACCCTGGTGGTGCAGAAGACGCCGACCTTGACCACCGCCACCGCATGCAGCAGGGCCGAGACCGGGGTGGGGGCGACCATGGCTCCGGGCAGCCAGTG
>JBEPWT010000244.1:0-4116 GCA_041642275.1 Desulfopila sp.
TATTGATGTAATAGCAGCAGAGGCCAATCTCTTTTATCCGCCGGATCCAGGTAGCGTAACCTTCTCCACGATCGGCGGCAATATCGCCGAAAACGCCGGCGGCCTCCGCGGCCTGAAGTATGGGGTTACCAAGGATTATGTGAAGATGCTCAAGGTGGTTCTTCCCCAGGGGGATGTCGTTGTCCTGGGTTCTAAATGCGTCAAGCACGTCGCCGGCTTCAACACAGAGGCTATTTTTGTCGGCAGTGAGGGGCTTCTGGGAATCATGACCGAGGTGACGCTTGCGCTTTTACCTGTTCCCGAGCATCGCGAATCGGCGCTGGCGGTCTTTGACACCCTGGACGATGCCGCAAGGACGGTTTCCGATATCATTGCAGCCGGAGTAACCCCCTCGACCATGGAATTCATGGATCACGAAACTATCAACGCCATTCAGAATTTCAAGAATTGCGGATTGCCCCGTGATGCCCAGGCCGTCCTGCTGATTGAAACCGATGGCGAAATCAACTCGGCCAAGGCGGAGATGATCAAGGTTGAGGAGGTCGTCAAGGCCAATAACGCCACCGAGTTCGCCATAGCAAAGAGCAGTGGCGAAAGAGACGATCTTTTTGCCGGAAGGCGGGTGGCGCTCAATGCCCTGGCCGGTGTCAGGCCCAACCTCATTCTTGAGGATGCTACGGTCATGCGCAGCCGGTTGCCGGAAATGGTTCGCGGCATAACCGACATCGCCAAGCGCCATCAGGTCAAGGTCGGTATTTTCGGACATGCCGGCGACGGCAACCTCCATCCGACCTTTCTTCTTGATATGAAAGATAAGGATGAAATGGAACGAACCGAAAAAGCGGTTAAGGAGCTTTTTCAGCTGGCTATCGATCTGGAAGGCACCATTTCGGGGGAGCATGGCATCGGTCTTGAGAAAAAGCCCTATCTGATGGATCAGATAGGATCCGCCGGCATCTGCCTGCTGCAGGATATCAAAAAGACACTCGATCCCAAAAATTTATTGAATCCTGGGAAAATGTTCGACATGCCCGGCATTTCGGCATAGAGAGGTAAATAATTATAATGAATGTAAAATCATCTGTGAGCAAGGAGGCTGAGGCCCACCTTCTTGAGGCGGCGAAAGAATTCCAGAAATGCATGCAGTGCGGCAAATGCCGCAGCGTCTGCCCTGTATTTAAAGAGATGGGCAACGAACTCTATGTAGCCCGCGGCAAGAATAAGCTGGCGGAAAAAATTGTCTCGGGCGATCTCGAGATAACCGACCGGGTGGAGGATGCCGTTAATCAGTGCCTCAACTGCAAGACCTGTTCGGCAAACTGTCCCGCCGGAGTGAGTCCCGAGCATGTGGTTCTGCGTCTGCGCTGGTATATTACCACTCAAAAAGGACTACACTTTTTCAAAGCCCTCATCTTCCGCCAACTCCTCTGGCGTAAATGGCCGATTACTCTGGGCTGCGCCATCGTCGGCATTTCCCAGAAGATGCTTTTCGGCATCGGGCCGAAAAATCCGGTACGGTATCTGTTTCCGTTGTTCGGCTTCTCCAAGAGAAGAAATTTTCCTCAGCTGGCAATTCGTAGCGCGCAGTCGCGGCTGGCTGAGATCAATCCACCGAAAAGCGGAACAGCAAAAAAGCGTGTCGGTTATTTTACCGGCTGCGCCGGCAACTTAATCTATACTAATGTTGCCAGATCGGTGGTCGATATTCTGACCGGCTACGGCTACGAGGTGGTTATCCCGAAGAAACAGAAATGCAACGGTACTCCCGTGCTCGCCAACGGTGATTATGAGGGGGCCAAGCGGCTGATGGAACATAATTTTGATCTGTTCCGAAAGTATGAACTCGATGCCATCGTGGTTTCCTGCTCATCCTGCGGCATGGCGCTGAAGAAGGAGATCAAGGTGTTCCTCGACGATAGTCCTGAGCTCACTGAATTTACAGGGAAGGTCTATGATATAAATGAATTCATCGTGAAAAACCTGGATATACGACCCGAGCATCTCGGTCATACACCCTACAGGGTGACGTATCATGACCCCTGTCATATGGTTCGTGGTCAGGGTATTCGCGAGCAGCCTCGGGAGATTTTGAAAATGATACCGGGGGTGGAGTTTACCGAGATGAAAAATGCCGATACCTGCTGCGGTTCGGCAGGAAGCTACTGTATCACCCATTACGATACCGCGATCAAGATCAATAATCACAAGATCGGGGATATAGAAGACGCCGGCGTCGATATGGTCGCCACCGCCTGTCCGACCTGTGTCATGCATATTGCCGACAACCTGAAACAGCATGATCATGATGAGAATGTCCGCTTCGTCGTCGAAATTCTTGCCGACTCGCTCCAGGCGGCAAAGACAATTTGAAAACAGTAATCAAAATTTGATGGCGTCGTAAAAAGCCCGATCTCCGGCGTTGCAGATTTTTGGCAGGCCTTCAACATACTACCTGTATAGTCGAAGGCCTGCCAAAAACACTGCGCCTTGTATATCGAACTTTTTATCTAGCCATCTGAGAGCCTCGTGGCGACTTTTTGCGAGATTATCAAATTTGAAAAGTTCTGTTTCTGGCCCACCTCATTTCCAGGCTTTTCGAAAGCAGCCGGGAAAGGTCGGGAAAATATCACACTGCCGTCTTTCCGTTATCCAACCATCGGCCGGAACGACGGCAGCAGACTGTATCAGTACCTTACTCCCCAAAGCCGTCACTCAGTTCAGTACCCCCTTGAGGGGTGCGAAAAAAAAATGGCAACTATCTTAAAAGCCGACCAAGGGGGTACTGTAAAGAGTCCAGCTCAGCCGGGTTATTTCCGGGACAGCTCAAACTCTTTGCCGTTGAGGAACAGTTTGTTATCCCGTGTCTCTGCATTGTGATGGAGAGTATCACCTTCTTTGACAAAAAGACCGGTCTGCATCCCCGGATAGGAAGGGGAGAGCAGGAGCGGTGGTTCACCGACAATTTCGATCGGTAGTTTGATGTCTGAATTCAGGTAGAAGATTTCCAGTGCAAGATCCGGCTGTCCGATTATCGGGACAAACTGCATCAAGGTCATGTCCTTGAGCAACCGCAGGGTAATATCCGCCTTGACATCTCCCTGAGGGAAGACGATATGAAGGTCCGATATCTGCAGCTCGAGATCTCTTTTCAGTAATTTCTCATAGGCAGCGATGAGCTGAATACCGACCTCTCCCATCTGTTCTTCCACAAACTCTCCGGCCTTGGCGGGATCGTCCTTGATGGCGGCAAGATTTTCCAGAACTTCAGACATTATATCGGTGTAGACCTTCATGAACTCCTCATACCCTTGAGCGCTCATGTTGTTTACCGCAAACTGCGCCGAAGCCTCTTCGATCCTGTTCCGACCTGCCTTGAGATCGTCTATGGAGACATTCGTCTGTATGGCTAAAGTATTCGAATCGCGGTCATGGTCAAGAATATATTTTCCGTCTATCTTTGTATATGAGAAAGCTTCCTCTGTCGCCTGGGATAAGAAATCACGAGTGGAAACGTTCAAGTAGCCCTTCCAGAGAAAGGTGGATATCATCTCCAGCTCCGAATCAACAGCAATCTCGCCAACAGATACCTGACCGGCGACGTCAAAACCCCGCCATTTTCCCGAGGAGGTGAAATGTTTCAAGTCGCTGTCGGTAGCGATGGCAAATTCACCAGGGTGTACATCAATAACTTCATCTTCCAAGGTGATTGAAAATGGATCTGAGCTGACCACTGATTCTATATCTCCAAACAGGGAGTAGGAGGTGGTTATGGTGAATGGGTTTTCTCCCTGCAGCTTTTTCTCGACGAAGCGCTGAAACCACTCGTTCTTCTCAAAATTCGTGGTTGAGGTGACTTTAGTGTAGCCGTGTCTGGCGTGCTCTGTGAAAATTATTTCCTCGATACCGTATACTGCCTTAAGTGAGCCGAAATTAATCTTCCATTCAATGTCCGATGTTAAAAAATTTCTGTCATAGTCTATGATTTCAAGAGAGTAATCGAATCCGCTCTCGGTATACATGGAATTAGCTTCTGCAAAGACGTTACGTATGGTTTTTTCCATCAGCAGCCCGTTGATAAATGGTGCCCCAGCAGCAACAATCAGGATCAGCAAAACG
>JBEPWT010000245.1:0-4096 GCA_041642275.1 Desulfopila sp.
GCACAGGTTCATCACCACCTGGTGCAGCTGGCCGGGGTCGGCGAGGATAGGCGGACAGTCGTTGTCGATGGACTGGTGCAGCTCGATGGTGGTCGGCAGCGAGCTGCTGAGCAGCTTGAGCGTTTCTTTGATGATGTACTGGAGCTTGAGGGGGTGGAAGTTTTCCTGCGTATCCCGGCGGCTGAAGGTGAGAATCTGCCTGACCAGGTTGGCGGCCCTGTCGCCGGCCAGAAGAATCTGCTCGATATCCTCGTGCAGGGGGTTGTCCTCGTCGAGCCGGCTTTTGGCGATCTGGCCATAGCCGATCATTGCCGAGAGTATATTGTTGAAATCGTGCGCGATGCCGCCTGCAAGGGTGCCTATGGCCTCCATTTTCATAGCCTGCTGCAGCTGTCGCTGCAGCTGCTCCTCTTTGGTGACATCGCGTTTGATGGCGACGAAATTGGTAATCTCACTGTTGCCGGTCACTATCGGGAAGATGGTGACATTCTCCGTGAAGTGGCTGCCGTCCTTTTTTTCGTTGACCAGCTGTCCCTGCCAGACATCGCCTCTTTTCAGCCGTTTCAGGAGTTCTTCGAACAGGGCCCCACTGTCGGGGTTGATATTGAGAAAGCTTATGTGTCTGCCGATCAGTTCCTCCTGTGAGTATCCTGTGATTTTGCCGTAGCTGGGGTTGACATACTGGATGGTGCCGCTGATATCGGTTATGACCACCGATTCGCTGGTCTGGCGAACGGCGGCCGAAAGGATGTTTCTTTCGGCCTCATCCTTGAGCTTCTGGGTGACATCGCGGGCCGAATGGACCAGATACAGCAGCTGCCCGTCGTCGTCGCAGACCGGGGAGGAGGTGACCTCGAAGGTTTTGCCGAGCCTGTCCTGATAGACCAGGCCGGTCTCGGGGCTGTGGAGTTTGTCGGGCTGGTGGACCGGACAGTGCCGACAGGGAAGGCTGCGATTATGGAAGACCTCGTAGCAGTATCTGTCGACAAGGTCCCCGTAGCTGAGGCCGAAAGTGGTATGGGCCGCCCGGTTGGCCCGAAGAATTCTGAGATCCGGGGTAAGGATGGTGATGACATCCTGGAGGGCATCAAAGGTTTTTTGCCACTCAGTGCTCATTGGCGGCGCCCTCCGGGAGGAAGCTCACAGGAAAATTTTTCGATTCCATGGGAAGTGGCGATGATGCTGTAGAGGGGAACATTGTCAGGGGCGTTTTGGCCTTATCCGTTTATCACATGGTGCCAGGCTTACTCGTTCCTGCAAACGGCAGCCGGTTGCCGCATGGCTGCACTGTGTAGTAGTTTGCCCTGTGTAGTATATAGGGAATGATCTGTTGAAGCAAGTCGATACCTCTTTTTCCCGGACCGGTGGTTTTCTCCGCCGGCCGTGGAGAAAAGTGGCGGGTGGTTGGCCGGCGCCTTTTTGCCTGTAATTGTCAGCAGTCAGAGCCAGTGAGCAGCTGCAGCAGATGACCGGCGGCCTTTTCGGCACCGTCAAGACTGCAGGGTGGGGACTCCGGCGCTGGTGCGCCGAGGACGGCCTTGACTGCCGATGTCAGCTCCGACAGAGAGCATCGTTCGTCAATGCCCAGAAGAGAACCGCCGGCGGCGGCCATCAACAGTTTTACATGCTGCTGCTGTTCCCCGTCGGCCATATCGCGGATGACCACCAGGGCGGGAATGGAGGCGCTGAAAACATCGACGAGACTGTTGTAGCCGCCGTAGATTATGGCGCACCGGCTGCCCAGAAGCGCGTCCATATAGCCCTGTCCCGGTTCCTCCACCTCTACCCAGGGGAGGTCTTCAAAAAGCCGGCGAAAGCGGGCGGCGCTGTCGTCGCGGCAGTCGAGATACAGGATCCATTTTCCGTGACGTTCGCCTCTGCGGCAAAGCACCGCATAGAGGTTTTCGAGAAAAGAGGGGGTGCTTTCGCCAAACCACGGCACCGAGACGGTGGCGGCATAGATTTTTTCGCGACGCTGCCGCCGGTATACCGCATATTCCTTCATTCTCGAGACATAACCGCATTCCACGGGAACGGTGGCGTAGTGCCCGGCCAGCACCTCTGTCTGCCCGGAACCGAGAACGGTGATATCGCCATACCAGAGCAGAGCCGTATATAAGGATTGGAAAAGGACGGCGGTATCTTCGTCCTGCACCTGTCCGACCTTGCCTGTGACGCCGCGTATGCCCAGCACCCAGCGGACGTCATCGCCTGCGCTCGCGCGCAAAGCGGGCAGCAGTTCCCGGTGTTTGCCCCGGGGCGAATGATCCGCCAATACAAGGCGGGGACGGTAGGTCGATACTATGTGGGCAATATCCCTGGCACGCAGCAGGCCAAGAGCGGCGTCGCTGAAGTTGCTTTTTCCCGGCACCCCTCTGGACCGGCCCTGGACCACAACGGTTTCATAGGAGGGCAGCTTGATCCAGTCGAGCGGTGCCGGGCCGATCAGTTCCCGGCAGAGCCCGCAGCCGGAGATGAAGAGCACCCGGAGCTCGGGCGCTATCCGCCTCAGGGCCATGCCGATGGCTATTGTTCTGCTGGCATGGCCCAGGCCTCTGCCGTCGTGGGCATAGAGGAGAATATCGAGCCTGGGGGTGTTCTGGACGGTCATGGCGTCATGGCCCTGCGCAAAAGAGTTGCGAAAAAGTACGGTCGAGCTACAGTGGAGGCGGATATCGTTTTGGGCGACGCTGCGGGCTTGCCCGCCGATGCCGCATCATTGTCTACATACCCGGTTTGGCCCGAAATGAAAATAGTCTACTACATGCCTTTCAAGCCGATGGGGCACCGCAATCCCTCCGGCGATCTGATTATCGGCAGCGAACTCTTTGCCTTTCTGCGGGCAAAAGGCGCAAAAATTGAGCTGGTTTCCCGGTTTCGCTGCCGCTGGATCTACTTCAAGCCCCATCTCTGGCCGCTCTTCATTATCGAACTCGTCCGGGTCGTGCTGCTCTGCCGGAGAAAAAAACCGGACATCTGGCTGACCTACCACAGTTATTACAAGGCCCCCGATATCCTCGGCGCTTTCTGCTGCCGCCTGCTGAATATGCCCTATGCCGTTTTTCAGGGCATATACTCGACAAAAAGACGCCGGAGCGCAAAAACCGCACCCGGATTTTACCTCAATCGGCTGGCGCTGCAGGGAGCGACGGCGGTTTTCAGCAACAAGAAAAACGACCATATCAATCTTGGCCGGCTCCTGCCGCCGGCGGTGCTCACCTATATCCCGCCGGGACTGCACCCGGATGAATTTCGCTTTGACGGTGCGGCGCGGCGGAGGGTGCGAAAAGAGTTGGCCGCCGGTGAAAAAGTCGTCATCTTGAGCGCGGCCATGTTCCGGCCGGGCGTCAAGACCCGGGGGATCGTCGAAGTTATGAAAAGCTGCGCCCACCTCGCCGACAACGGTGCCGACCTGCTGCTGGTCATTGTCGGCGACGGTTCACAACGACCGATGCTCGAAGAACTTGGCGCCGCTCTTTTGCCGCAGAGAGTCCTCTTTGTCGGCAAACAACGCCGAAAAACCATGAAAGATTACTATTCGGCGGCCGATATCTTCGCCTTTCCCGGCATCGAGGAATCTCTGGGCATGGTCTTTCTCGAGGCCCAGGCCTGCCGCCTGCCGGTGGTGGGCTATGGTGACTGGGGCGCCGGGGAGGTGGTTGTCCACGGCCGGACGGGGTTGCTGTCGCCGGCGGCGGAGCCGCCGCAGTTCAGAAAAAACCTGCAGAAGCTTGTCGATGATCGCCGGCTGCGGCAGCGGCTGGGCAGTGCCGCCGAAGAACATGTGCGCAAATACCATGATATCGAGATCAATTACACCAGGGTATGGGACCGGTTGCAGGGTATTGCCGCCGCCGGCAGGGACAGCTGATCTACCCGGCTAGACCTTGAAGCGTATATTGAGTATGTCGCCGTCGCAGACAATGTACTCCTTGCCTTCGACCTTCATCTTGCCGGCTTTTTTCAAGGCCGCCTCGCTGCCGTGTTCCATGAGTTCGTCGTACTTCATCACCTCGGCCCGGATAAAGCCTCTCTGCAGGTCGGAGTGGATGATGCCGGCCGCCACCGGTGCAGGTGACTCCCGGCGCACCAGCCA
>JBEPWT010000246.1:0-4088 GCA_041642275.1 Desulfopila sp.
CCAGGGGGCTGATTGTCCGCCATCTGGTGATGCCCGGCCAGGTGGAGGAAAGCGCCATGATCCTCAAGTTTCTCGCCGAGGAGATATCACCACGCTGCAATGTCAACATAATGGACCAGTACAGACCCTGCGGTGCGGCGAATCCCCCCATAGACCGGCCCTTGAGCGCCCGGGAATACGAAGAGGCGCTGGCCCATGCCAAAGGCACCGGCCTCGTTCAGCTCAACGAGCACAGACTTGCCGATCTTCTCAAAAATCTGGGCATACTCTAGTTTCCGCGGTTTTCGGATCGATTTGCTTTTTGCCGACGAAAAACGCCCGGACCTCTCCAGGCCTCTGCCGACAACTGTTTAAAAGTCTTCGATTTTGCGCCCCCGCTCGACGCAATCCTCGATCTCCTGGTAGCATCCCCTTACGGCCTTGATCATCTGATATATCTTTTGGTATACCGGATCATCCTGGTCCAGGGTCTTACCGGCCATGGCAAAAAGTTCTTCTCCATCGGCGGCAAACCGGCCCATCTCCTGCAAGAATTTTTTGCGCTTCTCATGTTTTTCTTTCTCCTCGGAGATAAGCGGCAGAATGCGCTCGATGGAGAGTTCCACCAGGGCATCGCGGGATGCCTGATAGCGACTGGAGATCCTTTCCAGATTCTGGAGAGTCCTGCGGGATATTACATAGGTTTTGGCGACTCTCTGCGGCGGCGCCTGATAACTCTCCGATTCCCTGGCGATCATGCGCAGGGCGCTGTCATCGTCTATGAGGTGATCAAACAGGGATTTCTGCTTTATACCAAGCTGACTGGCGAGAATACTCAAGGCATCGATACTGCGCTCGGTCAATTTAAAGGTCGTACGCACCGATTGCCGCCCCAGCAGATCCTGGGTAGACTCCCTCGAATACTCAATATTTACAACCGAATCTTTCTTTTTTTCCGCCATGCACTCCCCTCAATACCAGTTACTTTCATTGTTGTTTTAAAAAAGTAATATTTCTTTATTGACATGCAACAATTCGTCGTTATTTTTTCCGTAAAGAAAGGAAAGACGACATACCTGAAACTTCAACATAGCAAAAATCACCGAATTGATAAACACACAAGGAAACAGGAGGTCATTATGCAACTGACACGATGGAACCCACGGCATCATTTACGACAGCGGAGCACGTTTTTTCCCGGACGGATGGATGATTTTTTTGGACCCTTCGGCGGCCCCGAAACTGCCCGGCTCAATGAGTTCATGCCCTCGGTTGATATCTATGAAAAGGATGAAAAAGTATACTTCGAAGCGGAGGTACCCGGGTTCAACAAGGAAGATCTGCAGGTGGATGTAGAGTCCAACGTCATAACCATCAGCGGTGAGCGCAAAATCGAAACCAGCGACGATGAACACCGCCTACGCAAGGAGAGAAGATACGGCAAATTCAGCCGCTCTTTCCGGCTGGGTTTCGAAGCGGAGAGCAACGCCGTCGAGGCCAAATATGAAAACGGCATTCTCACCGTGGTGATAGCCAAGCCGCAGGAGCAACAGGCCAAGAGAATAGCCATCAACTGATCTTTCATACTCGGCAACGCCAGCAGGCAAAACGTGCCACAGTAGCAGGAGAAATTATCTATCTTCTCAGCAGCGAGGGGGCGACAGGGTGTCGTCCCCTTTTTTTGTGCGCCCCTGTTGAGCAGTTATTCCGGCGGTATGCTGCCAGCCCCACTTACCTGCCCCGACTCCAGAGACAATCGAAAAATCCTCGTGATTGGAAAGATATCAATGTATATTCAGAGATTGCAGGCAGATTTTTCAAACTACACGAAAAACCGGACCACGAGGCGAGAGGGCAAACAGCTCGTCTCTCAGGGGAGTAAAGATGGAATACTTTTTCCTCCACGGACTCGACTCATCGAGCCGTGGGACCAAGGGCCGCTTCTTCAGGGAACATTTTCCCTTTTTCACCATCCCGGACTTCGAGGGCGACCTCGAAGAGCGACTCGCCCGGCTCGAAGCCTGCTGCCTGGGAGAAGAGGAGCTGGTGCTGGTGGGCTCAAGCTTCGGCGGTCTCATGGCTGCCTGTTTTGCCATTGCCCATGAATCCAGGGTGAAAAAACTCATACTCCTGGCCCCGGCGCTGAATTTTCCCGGCTATGACGTACCGGAGAAAAAGATCGATACCCCCGTCTATCTTCTCATCGGCAGCCGCGACACCGTAACTCCCAAGGAAACCGTCCTGCCGCTGGCCAGGAAGAGTTTTGCCAATCTCGAAGTCAACCTCGTCGACGAAGATCACCTCCTCCACCGGAGTTTTGCCTCCCTGGACTGGCCGGCGCTTCTGGAAATGGACTAGTCCAAACATTTCAACTCGTGAAATATCCGGGCTAGGCGAGCAGCATGGCGTCGGTAACCAGTTCCTCCTCGGAACAGGCGTAGAATTTCTGCAGGAGATCGTCGACGGTAAGATTTTTTTTCTCGCTGCCGGCGATATCGGAAATGATCCTCCCCTGGTGCAGCATGATCAGGCGGTTGCCGAAGTCGATGGCGTGTTTCATGTTGTGGGTGATCATCAGGGTGGTCAGTTTTTGCCTCTCGACGATCTCGCGGGTGAGGCTCAGGATCTGATGGGCGGTTTTGGGATCGAGGGCGGCGATATGCTCATCGAGCAGCAGCACCTCCGGTTTGACCATGGTGGCCATGAGCATGGTCAGCGCCTGGCGCTGGCCGCCTGAAAGCAGCCCCACCCTGTCCTGCAGCCGCTCTTCAAGTCCCAGCCCCAGCATACGCAGCCTCTGGCGGAAACCGTCGCGGTCCCGGGCCTTTACACCTTTGGCGAAGCCTCGCCGCTGGCCGCGCTTCTTGGCAAGGGCCAGATTCTGCTCGATGGTGGCGGATGGACAGGTCCCCAGCAGGGGGTCCTGAAAAACCCTTGAAATGAGCCTGGCCCGTTTATACTCGGGCCAGGCGGTGACATCGCGACTGCCGATGGTGATGCTCCCCGCATCGGCAAAAAACGTGCCGGCAATGAGGTTGAGCAGCGTCGATTTGCCGGCGCCGTTGGAGCCGATAACAGTGACGAAATCTCCCTCGCCGATACGCAGACTGAGCGCGTTGAGGGCGACGACTTCGTTGACGCTGCCCCGGTGAAACAATTTACTGCATTTATCCAGGACAATCATCGGCAGGCCACCTTCTTTTTGATGTTGGGAGCGATGAGGGCGATAATGACGAGAACGGAGGTGATCAGGTTCAGATCACTGGGATTGAAGCTGAAGTCACCGAACTCCAGCCCCAGGGCCAGGGCAATGGCCAGCCGGTAGACCACCGAACCAAGCAGAGCGGCAACGAAGGCCCGGGCGATGGTGCTGTGGCCAAAAATGGTCTCACCGATTATTACCGAAGCCAGCCCGGCGATTATGGTGCCTATGCCCATGCCCACATCGGCGGCGCCCTGGTTTTGGGCGACAAGGGCGCCGCTGAGGGCCACCAGCGCGTTTGACAGTCCCACCCCGAGAATGATGACGGCATGGGTATTGACGCCGAGACTGGTGATCATCTTGGGATTGTCGCCGGTGGCAAGGATGGCCATGCCAAGTTCGGTCTTCAGGAACCAGACGATAAAGGCGGTCACACAGAGACCAAAGGCGCCGAAAATGACAATACCGGCATAACGGCCGGGAACACCGACGGCGATAACCACGTCGAAGACCGTATCGGCGCCGAGCAGGGCGACGTTTGGTCCGCCCATAATACGGATGTTGATGGAATACAGCGCTATCATGGTCAGGATCGAGGCCAGCAGATGAAGGATCCTGAATTTGGTATTGAGCACCGCCGTGATCATGCCGGCGACAAAACCGCCCATGAGCGCAAAAACCAGCGACAGGTAGGGATCGATGCCGTGGGTGATGGCGACGGCGGAGATAGAGGCGCCCAGCGGCAGACTGCCGTCGACGGTCAAGTCGGGAAAATCGAGAATCCGGAAGGTGAGATAGACGCCGATGACCATGATGCCGTAGACCAGGCCCTGTTCAACCGCCCCCAGCGCGGCATAGACTGTCATGCTGTCCGGCTCTTATCGGTAAACCTTGGCCGCTCTCTCCA
>JBEPWT010000247.1:0-4084 GCA_041642275.1 Desulfopila sp.
GTGCAGATGGATGCCGCCAGGAAGAAGAGGGTGAAAAATTTCATTTTCAAACTGGACCTCCTAGCAAAAAGGTGGGGGAAAAGCTGATCGTGCCGACATATCAAAAATCTGAATATCATAGCACAATGTATTGGTAGCTCCAAAGGTCTTTTAAGAAATGTCCATTGCCGATGTAGCCAGTTTCTAAAGAAAAAGGGCGAGCGCCTCTGGTAAAAAGACCGGAGACGTTCGAGAACGTCTCCGGATGACTGGACCTAAAGCGAGTGGCGGAGTCAGAAAATAGTGCCGCGCTTCTTTCAGCAGACGGAATAGCGCTCCAGCCAGTGCATGCCCTTTTGGGTTATGAGGGAGCGCCGGCCCTCAAGGTCGCTCTGGATGACGCCCATGTAGTCGAGGCATCTGATGATCTCACGGGTTTTGCCGAGACTGATATTGAGTCTGGCGGCGATAGCCTCGGAATCGACGACGGCGGGGTATGGCTTTCGACTGTTTTCTGCCAGAATGGAGAGCAGCTGCATCTGGCTGGCAAAGAGTGACATCTGTATTTCTCCCAAAAATATGATGACATGTACATCGGCGGCAACGCCGCCGGCCCAACGTGCTACTCCTCGATAAACGCTGCTCTGCAGGCGCCAACCAGATCCGAAGACACCCTTTTCAGATACTTTTCCCACTCCAGCCCGAAGCGGTAAAAGGCCATTGACGCGACCTTTTTGCCGAGTATGGCATCGCGATAGGTCTGCAGTTCAGGGGTGTTGAGGGTGGCCATTATGCTATCTCTGCCGAGTTTGCGCACCAGGGTGGGAGGTATATAGCTTTGCATCACCGTCCACACCAGCTGGTCGTCGGCGAGTATTTCATCCCGACGCAGCTCGAGCGCTTCCTGGAGGGCAAATATCTGTTCGCTGCTTTTCTCTGAGAGATCGAAGAGCGGCATGGCCGATTGACGATCATGCAGTTTGAGCAGCATGTCGCATTCCAGGTGCGAATAGCGATTGACCAGATCAATGACATCGCCGATGAGCGACCAGCGGGTGCCGGTGTCGTTGATAAGAGACTCCTCATAATCATCCTGCAGCAGGAAGGCGGTGAGCACTTCGGCGATCGAGCTTGAAAAAACTCCCCCCTTGTTGGCGGTGGAGTCCTTTATCTGCTTGATGGCCGAATGGTTGGCGATATACCTTCTCGAGGCGTCGTCGAAGAAAACGTTGGCCCCTTCGACGATGAAGCGCAGTTCCTGAAAAATGGTCAGAAAGCTATGGACATTACTGCTGTTGATGGTGTCCTTGAAACCGCCGCAGGGAATAAAGGCTTCGATTCTTGCCTCCTCGATGAACCTGCGATTGCCGACATCGGCGAGGAAATTGCGGTGAAAAAGGGCGCCGTCCTCTATTTTCGTACCGTCGGGCAGGGTAATGTTTTTGTCATCGAGACGGACCTTGAACCCTCCCGGACCAAGCAGCGAGTCGTCGTAGGCAAGAGAATTCAGCCGCGGGCTTGAATTGCGGCAGAAGGCTAATTTCATCAGCTCTTTTTTGTCCAGTCCATCGGGGTCGAAGAGAATGGAGCCGCCATCGATGATCAGACAGATTTTGCCTTTATAGCATTGGATTTCATTGGCGCCGAGGTCGCCGTCGGGACCGCCGGTCATCATCAGATTGAGATGTTCTTCGTCGGCCTGGTAATGATTGATGAGGGTTCTGAAAGAGCTCATGACACAGCTGGTGGTCATGCCGCTGGTGGTGATGCGTCCGCCGATGGCCTCATACATCTTCTCCATGTCGTTGGTCTGCAACATGGTGGTGCCGTTGACCTGGAGATCAACGCCTTCGGTGCCGCGGTCGAAAAGCCCGAAGACTTCGCCGGAATCCAGCAGGCCGTAGGTGTCGTGGGGTATGCCTGTACTTTTGCCGGTGGTAATGGTGCGCCAGTAGCTGTAGCCGCGCTCACGGGCGCGGATGGCGATGCCGTCCATCATTGGCGCCGTGCCTTCGTCGGGCCCGAAGAATATCATCTCCTGGCGGCCATGGTAATCGACGATGGACTCGTCCGGCAGCATGAGGTCCATGATGCCTTCGGTGTAGTCATGCAGAGCCTCGACGCCGTACTTGGCATACAGGGGATAGGGAACCACGACCCCTTTTGATCCGCTTTCGCAGATATCCTTGTGCTTGAGCCGCTGGGCCTTGGGACCGAGGGCATAGTTGAGAAGGACAGCATTGTCCAGCTCTGTATCGTAGTTGGCCCTGGAAACGCGAATGAGCCGCAGGCCTCCGCGGGAAATATCGGCTGCGCGCATATGGGTGCCGTTGGAATAGTGGCCATTGACATAGAATATGCCGTAGACGAATCGATCGAAAACCAGTGGGTCGAGAATGTCGTTGTCGAAGCGGAAGGCGTAGGACCGCTTTTCAGGTTTGTAAAAGTTGGTTTTCAGGGTACAGCCGACGATCTTGAACATGAAGGTGAAAATATCGTAGCCGAGACTGAAATCCATGAATCTGGCGGCGATCAATTTGTCGAATTCCTGGCGCTTGCGTTCTAGGTCGGCATCGCTGAGACGTTTGCTCATCCCAGGTTTGAACCGGCCCTCGAAAAGGATGTAGAGATACTGGATAAGGTCTATGTTCTTTTTGACGGTTTCCTCGATGAGGGTGGCGGCATAGATCGATTTGTTGGAGCTTTGGACGCGCCTGGCGAAAGCCTCTTTGTGATCCTTGCTGCCGAGACTTTCGAGAATATCGCGATCGGTGATGTTTTCGCTTTCTTTGAAGATGAACAGATGCGTGAAGTCGATGGCGTTGCCGGCAAAGAGCATCTCCTGAAAGCTGAGCCGGCCCTGAACATAGAATTGGTTGACGGAGTTTATGGAAAAGGCGAGAAAGGAGATAAGGTCCCGGACCACAGCAGACTCCTGCTGCCGTGAGAGTTCACCCTGGACGTAGAGGGTGCAGACCGATGAGCGGACACCCCCCTTGGCCAGATAGGGCTCCCAGTAGCCGCGCAGCAGGGTGAGGTTGTGATCGGCCAGCAGTTTGCGCAGGATGGGGAGTTGCGGCGTTTCAAAATCGGAATTGAACATCAGTCTGGTTTCGCCGGTCTCCGGCAGGTTGAAAACCTGGACCAGAGGGATGACGCTTTTTTCATGGACGGCGAGAAATTTCTCGTAGCGCCTGCGGGTGGGCTCGGGAGTGACGGCATAGTCGCCGGCCAGACTGAAGAGAAAGCGGGATTCGCTGAAATCGTCGGCGGCGAAGTCGGCGACGGTTTCGGGCCGGATGATATAGGTATAGTAGTTGCTCGACGGAGAGTAGTAGTACTCTCTTCTGTGACCGGAGATCTGGTCTTCGAGCATTGATTCCATGGAATCGCGCGTTTCGGCGGTGGCTATGCGCACCCGCTGCATGTTGTTGGTCTGTTCCAGATCGAAATCGACGTGGGCCACCCGGCCGTAAAGGCCGACCTGGCCGTCGACGATTTTGATGCTGGCCGCTATGGAGCGCAGCAGATGGCCGAGCGATTCCTTGCGGATATGGTTAAAGAAATAATTGGGAAGTCCCAGGTCCTCCAGGAGGATGCCGGCGGCGAGATTGATGCAGCCGGCCGTTATCAATCCCTCGGCGGAGAGATCGATAACGGCTTCGTACAGCACCTTGGGGTCAAGACCGACACTTTCAGCCTTGTCAATAATATAGCTTCCTCTCGAGGAGGTAGCTCCAAACTGGATTTCCATTGAAGGCACCTGTAGTTATCACCTGCAGTTAACACCTGTCTAGTACATGTAGTTAACGCCTGTGGGTATAAGTAAGCTGCAGAGCTTGACCCTTTTCAACCTCGCCTGTCAGCGCATGGAGAAATCGGCGCCCATGTCGATGCCCAGTTCGAAGGCCTCGGTGTTGAGGGCGATGAAGTCCTTGGGCACGCGGTCCTTGATGGCGGCCAGCAAAGAGGCGGGCCTGATGATGCCGGTCACCCCCACCAGGGCGCCGAGGACGGCGATGTTGAAGACGATGGGCTTGCCGATTTTCTCCATCACCTGCTCGTAGATGGGCAGTTCCAGCTGCTTGGCATCGACCTTCTTGAT